>NZ_CAXAPG010000023.1:0-86995 GCF_963970585.1 Pseudomonas sp. RL_105y_Pfl2_101 | reverse complement strand
TACGTCGAGCACATGCAAACCAAGCACCCGGACAAACCGCTGATGGACTACGAGGCGTTCTTTCGCGAACGCCAGGAGGCTCGTTACGGTGGCAAGGGTGGGCCCAAGTGCTGTTGAGTTGAGGTAGTCTCAAACCCCATGTGGGAGTGGGCTTGTTCGCGAAGGCGTCGGGTCAGTCACCATTGATGTGGCTGACACACCGCCTTCGCGAGCAAGCCCGCTCCCACAGTTGTTTTTGGGGTGGTCTCAAGATGTGCACACACCACAGAACCCTGTGGGAGCGAGCCTGCTCGCGATAACGAAGTGTCAGTTAATGATGACGGCGACGGACCCGACGCCATCGCGAGCAAGCTCCCATATTGTTTTAGGGGGGGATCTCAGGAATCGTGCGAGCGCACCCTCATTCCGCCAACAACACCGCCGCATCGAAGCCCACCCGCAAGTTGCCCCAATGACGGCCGCCGAAGAAGAACGGTACGTCGATCTCGGTCATGATTTCCCCGGTATCGCGCAGGTAGGTCTGGAGCAGGAAGCGCTGGACGTTGCCCGCCGCACGCAGGCCGATTGGGTCGTTGAAGATTCGCTTGTTGCGGCACACTGGCAAATCCACCGCTCGGTCGCCGGTCGGCGGCTTCGAGACCCAGCTGTTGTTCACCGGGCAATAGCCCTTGCTGTCGACGATGAACGAAACCTTGCCACCCGGCGTGCTGCGGGTGAGTTTATCGCAGGCTTCCTGGCAGACCTGGGCAAAGCGTTCGGTGTAGCTGGCCGTGTACTGCTTGGGATCGGTGCCGGGAATCAGCTGGTAATTCTGATCGAACAGGTTCAGGCCTTCACCTTGCAGCGCCTCCAGGCGTACCTGCAGCGTGTCGCGACATTCACTGGTCCGGGTGATGGCGGCATCCAACTTGCCATGGCCGAGCACGAAGCGACCCAACAGCGCCTGGACCTTTTCGGCCACGCCGGACAGGTCGCGGGTGGCTGTCGCCGAATGCTGCATACGCTGGTCGATCAACTGGCTGTCGGCGTGGATCTGGGTGACCCGGTCGTTGATCCCCGTGTTGCTGTCGGCGAACTGCTGGATATGGGTCGCGATGTCCGCCAGCTTGCCGTTGGTGGATTCGAAGTCGCCGATCATGCTTTCAAAGTGGCCGGAGGCGCGCTCTACTACTTTCTGGGTTTCCCGGGCGCTGTGACTGATCTGGGTGGTCTGCTCGTGGGTGGAGCTGACTTCATCGAGCATGGCGTCGATGTTGCGTGAGATGTCATCGGTGGCCCGGCTGACGTTTTGTGCCAGGGTCCGCACCTCATCGGCAACCACCGCGAAGCCGCGGCCGCTTTCGCCGGCCCGGGCGGCTTCGATGGCGGCATTGAGGGCCAGCAGGTTGGTTTGGGCAGAGATCTGCTGGATCAACCCGACAATCGACTTGATGCTCGAGGAGCGCTGGTTCAAGGCGCTCACCAGCGTGGCAAATTCACCGAGGCTGCTAGAGATTTCGCTGATGTTGCCGGTTACTTCCAGCAGCTCGCTGTAGGAGTCGCGGGCCATGCTCAGGTTCTGGGCGGTGGTGCTGGAGATGCCCTGGGTCTGGCGCGAGACTTCTTCGATGCGGCCCACGGCGGTGTTGCTCTGGTCCATGACTTCCTTGGCGAAGCGGGCCTGGTGGGTGGCACTGTCGCTGGAATCGCTGATGTTCTTCAACGAACGGGCCGATTCGACGGCGATGTGCACCGTCAGTGCCTGGACGTTGCTGATGATCTCCCGCTGCTTGGCCAGGAACCGGTTGCAAGTGCCGGCCAGCACGCGGATCTCGTCGTGAGTTACCAGCGGCAGGTCCTTGGACAGGTCGCCTTCGCCGTTGGCGATCTCTTCCAGGGCCTTGGTCATGGCGGTGACGGGGCGCACGATCAGGTGGCGCAAATACCAGACCATGAAGCTGATCATGCACAGCGTCAGGAGCGCGCCGAAGAGCAGGGCATGGGTGAGGCTGTCGAGCCGGCCTTCGATCTGCCCCAGCAAGGCGCTGTCCAACTGTGCGTTGCGCAACTGCAGCACGATCTCGGTGCGAGCGCTGAGGGCCACCCAATACAGCAAGCCACTGACCAGCACCAACAGGAAAAGGCTCGACAGTTTTTTGGTGAGGGTACCGAAAAACCGCATCTCGATAGACTCGTACAAGGCCTTCAACGTCTGCATGCCGCTGCTCCTGGGCAAAAAAATCTCTCAATGGAATACATTCGACCGCGAGCGGCAAAGCTTTAGGGGAGGATAGGGCGATTTGACATCACTCTGGGGATTCTGCCGTTCATCAACCCTTCCAAGATGATGGGATAGAGATGTCAATACTGCTGGAGCAGATTAGACGAAAGTCGTACTGGCGCCTTGCCCAGTGACTGCTACGGTTTGGAGTGCAAAACAATAAAAACAAAACGGGAGGACACCTCCATGTCCACTGAAAAGAAACAGGCTGCGCGTGCCTACTGGACGGAAAACCTACGCTGGATGCTGATGCTGCTGGCAATCTGGTTCTTGGTGTCGTTCGGATTCGGCATTTTGCTGGTTGATTCACTCAATACCATCAGCTTCTTCGGTACCCCGCTGGGGTTCTGGTTTGCCCAGCAGGGCTCCATCTATGTCTTTGTGCTCGAGATTTTCTTCTATGTCTGGAAGATGAATCAGCTCGATCGCAAATATGACGTTCACGAAGACTGAGGCCGACGAACATGGACACTCAAACCCTGATCTATTTGTTCGTCGGAGCGTCCTTTGCGCTCTACATCGGGATCGCCATCTGGACGCGTGCCGGCTCGACCAGTGAGTACTACATCGCGAGCAAGGGCGTGCATCCGGTGCTGAACGGGATGGCCACCGGCGCTGACTGGATGTCGGCGGCTTCGTTCATTTCCATGGCGGGCATTATCGCTTTCGCAGGTTATGACGGCTCGGTCTACCTGATGGGCTGGACCGGCGGCTACGTGCTCCTGGCCATGTGCCTGGCGCCGTACTTGCGAAAATTCGGCAAATTCACCGTGCCGGAGTTCGTCGGAGCGCGTTATTACTCCCAGGCCGCGCGGATGGTGGCGGTGATCTGCGTGATTTTCATCTCCTTTACCTACGTGGCGGGACAGATGCGCGGCGTGGGTATCGTCTTTTCTCGTTACCTGGAAGTCGATATCAACACAGGCGTCATGATCGGCATGGCCATCGTGTTCTTTTACTCAGTGCTCGGTGGTATGAAAGGCATCACCTACACCCAGGTGGCGCAATATTGCGTGATGATTTTTGCCTACATGGTGCCGGCCATTTATATCTCGATATTGATCACCGGTAATCCGATTCCGCAACTGGGCTTTATCAGCGAAGTGGCCAGTACGGGGCAGAGCGTGATCGAGCGGCTCAACGGCCTGGGGGCCGAGCTGGGTTTCACCGCCTATACCAATGGCACCAAATCGACCATAGATGTGTTTTTCATCACCATGGCGCTGATGGTCGGTACTGCGGGCCTGCCCCATGTGATCGTGCGTTTCTTTACCACGCCGACCGTGCGTGATGCCCGCAAGTCCGCAGGCTTTGCCTTGTTGTTCATTGCTATTCTCTACACCACCGCACCGGCCGTTGCTGCCTTTGCTCGCACCAATTTGCTGACCTCCATTCCCAACGTCAGTTACGCCACCGCGCCGAGCTGGCTTAAAACCTGGGAAAACTCGGGCCTTATTGCCTGGGCGGACAAGAACAACGACGGCATCATCCAGTATGGCCCGGGGGCGGCTTTGGTCGGTGCGCCGAGCTTCACTGGCGAGCGAGGGGCATATGAGCAGCGGTTGCTGAACAACCAGGTCTCGCCAGTGGCCAACGAACTCTATGTCGATAACGACATCATGGTGTTGGCCAACCCCGAAATTGCCGGCTTGCCGGGTTGGGTCATCGCATTGATCGCCGCCGGTGGGCTGGCGGCGGCGCTTTCGACGGCGGCGGGGCTGTTGCTGGTGATCTCTACTTCGATCTCTCATGATTTGCTCAAGAGCAACATCATGCCCAGGATCAATGAGAAGCAGGAATTGCTCGCTGCACGTATCGCCGCCGGCGTGGCGGTATTGATTGCCGGGCTGTTCGGCATCTATCCACCCGCGTTCGTCGCCCAGGTGGTTGCGTTCGCCTTCGGGTTGGCGGCGTCCTCATTCTTCCCGGTCATTGTCATGGGGATTTTCTCCAAGCGCATGAACCGTGAAGGTGCGATCGCCGGGATGATCGTCGGACTGACGTTCACATTTACCTACATCGTCTACTTCAAATTCATCAACCCGACGATGAACACTGCCGAGCATTGGTGGTTGGGTGTTTCCCCTGAAGGCATCGGTACGCTGGGGATGCTCTTCAACTTCGCGGCTGCTCTGGTGGTGTCACGCTTCACCGCACCGCCACCGGAGCACATCCAACACCTGGTCGAAGACATTCGCGTGCCGAGAGGCGCCGGTGCTGCCATCGATCACTGACCCACCCAAGCTGAGAGAGAGGAACAAACAAGGGCGCCGGACTCATCTTCCGGCGCCCTTGTTTGCATACAGAGTCAAGCGGCGAGATGTTATAAATATTTACTGGGAATCATTCTCAAAGTATATTCGCTCTCATTCCTGTTCCACTGTGAGTGCGCGTCTTGAATCGTTCCACCCCTCTCGCCTACCGAAATACCTTCGTCAAATGTGTTTTACCCGCGTTGTCCTGCTGTTTTATGGCAAGCCCCCTGAGGGCACAGGACACTCTGGAGTTGCCCACCACCAACGTGCAGGTCAGTCGGATCATTCAGGACGAGGGCTACACGACGTCGCAAGCCAGCACGGCGAGCAAGGGTGATGTACCGATCAAGGAAGAAGCGCAATCGATCAACGTGGTGACCCAGCAGACCTTGGACGACTATCAGGTGCGCTCGCTGAGCGACGCGATGAAGTTCGTCAGCGGTGTCAGCCAGGGCAACACCCTGGGCGGTTCGCGGGACTCGCTGGTCAAGCGTGGTTTTGGTACCAACGACGACGGCTCGATCCTGCGCGACGGTGTGCGTTCGAACCTGGGGCACAACTTCAGCGCCACCACCGAGCGCGTCGAAGTGCTCAAGGGCCCGGCCTCGATGCTGTACGGCGCACTGGAGCCCGGCGGCCTGGTCAACGTCATCAGCAAGAAACCGCAATACACCCAAAGCACCACGTTGAGCGGTTCGGCCTACAGCGAAGGCGGCGGCACCATGGCCCTGGACACCACCGGGCCGCTGGGCGATACCGGCCTGGCCTATCGCTTGATTGCCGAGCGCGGCCACGAGGACTACTGGCGCAACTATGGCGTCAATGAGAGCACGCTGGTGGCGCCGTCCCTGGCTTGGACGGGGGAGCGGGCTTCTTTGAACCTCAGTTATGAGTACAACGAATATTCCAATCCGTTTGATCGGGGGACGGTGTTCAGGAACGGGCATCCAGCTGATATTGACTACAACAAGCGCCTGGATGAACCGTGGGCCAAGAGTGTGGGAATTCGGGAGACGGCCACCGCTCGATTCGAGTATCAATTGAGTGAAACGTGGAAAACTCGTGTGACCTACGGGTGGAACAACGACCGATACAGTCTTTCGATTGCCCAGCCGCAGCTTTTGAACGGAGTTTTCCTGCGTGCCGCCAACGGCGCGCACTATGACGATGAAACCCGCTATGCCAGTTGGGATTTCATGGGTAAGCAGGAGCTGTTCGGTCAGCGCCATGATCTGCTGGTTGGTATCGATAATCAGGTGTCAGATCAGTTTCGTGGCAAAACCTATCGCGGCGTTTATCAATCAGGCTTTGACCCTGCGGCACCGGTGTACGGTGGCCTGGGGGAGCCGAGCAGGTTGGATGCGCCGCAAAGCAACTTGAGCAACAAACTGACCTCCAGCTCGGTTTACTTGAAGGACAATTGGCATCTGGATGATCGCTGGATCTTGGTCTTCGGTGGCCGCTACCAGCATTATGATCAATACACTACGCAGGGGGTTGTCTCGGCCCCGGCGGTTCGCGATGACAATGGCGACACCTTCGTTCCGTTCCTGGGACTGGTCTATAAGGCCACCGAGACCCTGTCGCTGTACGGCAACTACAGCCGGTCGTTCAAGCCTAATGATGTGGTCGACAAGGACAGGCGCACTTTTAAACCGGAGGAGGGTCGCAGCTACGAAGTCGGCGCCAAGTACGATCCGCTGCCGGGATTGAACATCAATCTCGCCTTGTTCGACATCGTTAAAAAGAATGTAGTGACCGTCACTGACGACATTGCACAAGCCGCCGGCAAAGTCGGCTCCCAAGGCCTGGAACTCGACATCACCGGCCGCCTCGCCGACCGCTGGAACCTGATCGGCACCTACGCCTACACCCACACGGAAATCCTCGACGATCCGGATGACGAAGGCCATCGCCTGGCCAACGCCCCCAAACACACCGCAAGCCTATACCTGAGCCACCACCTGAACGTGCCTGCCGAATTCGGTGCCTGGCACGCCGGTGCCGGCGCGCGTTATGTCGGCGAACGCGCTGCCAACAACGCCAATGATTTCTGGCTCAGCAGCTACACCGTCGCCGATGCCTTCCTGCGCTGGGAGTCGCCGGTGCTGGGGCACAAGACTTCACTGCAGTTGAACGTCGACAACCTGTTCGACAAGCAGTACTACCCGTCCTCCACGGGCAGCGAGGTGCAGGTCAACGTCGGCGAGCCGCGTACCGCCAGGCTGAGCGCCAGCGTGACGTTCTGATCCATCCCGAAAACAAAATGCCCGGACCTTGAAGTCCGGGCATTTTTTTGGGCATCACCTTCGCATTCCGGCCGTCATCGCGAGCAAGCTGGCTCCCACATTGGCGGGCCGTTGCCTGTCTATTTGTGTTCACCATAAAACCCTGTGGGAGCCAGCCTGCTCGCGATGACGGTAGAACTGACCCTGGCAATTCCAGGCCGGCGGATCACCGAAGAGCCGGCACCACCTGCTGGATAAACAACTCCAGGGATTCTCTTTTTTCGGCGTGGGGCAGGCTGTTGTCGCACCAGAACCTGAACTCGTCCACCCCGAAGTCCGGAGTGTCAGCTATGGTTGGGCTAACTCCTGCGTTTTAGCGCTGGGTATAAATTTCCCCTTTTCAGGGCGTTCGACGCTGGCTCCTCGCCTGGCTGCACCGATTCGACCCGTTCGTGGCGTCGACGCCGGAAATGGCAATAAACGTTTCAGCCGCCAAACAGAATTTCGTCGCAAAATCGAAAATAAATTTCGCTTTTTTGTCGTTATGCGACAGTTTTTCCAGTATTGCCTCGATGCACCGCACTTAGGCACAGCCCTTGCTACGACTCCAGGACGAAAGAGCCAGCGAGGGGGGATTCGATACATAGGTAAACAGGGGGCGCACGTCATCCAGACGCAAAGGCCTGATCAGAGACCCATTGCCTAACGAGGTACTCAGAGAACCAGGGCTCATAAAAAAGGCAAGGCCGTACTGAGTGGAATGACGACGTAATAAGAAATGCCGTGTAGAACGCGGCTGGGAGTTGGCTATGCCCCACGCTTTTTTTAATGAAATGTATGACGCCCAGGGTGACTGCCGCCCGCATTACCAAGCCTTCTCACGCTGGCTGGCGGATACACCGCTTGAACTGCTTGAACAACGCCGCCGTGAAGCTGACCTGCTGTTCCATCGCGCCGGTATCACTTTTACCCTCTATGGGGATGAGCAGGGCACCGAACGGTTGATTCCGTTCGACATCATCCCGCGCAGCATCAAGGCCAGCGAATGGCGGATGGTCGAGCGTGGCTGCATTCAGCGGGTCCAGGCCCTGAACATGTTCCTGGCCGACATCTACCATGGGCAACACATCCTCAAGGAAGGGATCATCCCGCCCGAGCAGGTGCTCGCCAACGAGGGTTATCAGATCGCGATGCAGGGCCTGAACCTGCACCGGGGTATTTACGCCCATATCGCCGGTGTCGACCTGGTTCGCGACGGTGACGGCAGCTACTATGTGCTGGAAGACAACCTGCGCACGCCTAGCGGCGTGAGCTACATGCTCGAAGACCGCAAGATGATGATGCGCCTGTTCCCCGAGCTCTTCGCCGCCCAGCGCGTGGCCCCCATCGATCATTACCCGAACCTGCTGCTCGACACCCTCAAGAGCTCCAGTCCCCTCGAGAACCCCACCGCCGTGGTGCTGACCCCGGGGCGCTTCAACAGTGCCTATTTCGAGCACGCGTTCCTGGCCCGTGAAATGGGCGTGGAGCTGGTGGAGGGCGCCGACCTGTTCGTGCGTGACGATCACGTGTACATGCGCACCACTGCCGGACCCCGACAGGTGGACGTGATTTATCGGCGCCTTGACGATGGCTACCTCGACCCGCTGTCGTTCAACCCCGATTCGATGTTGGGCGTGCCCGGGCTGATTGCCGTGTACCGCGCGGGCAATGTGGTGCTGGCGAACGCGGTCGGTACGGGTGTGGCCGATGACAAGTCGATCTACCCCTACGTCGACGAGATGATCCGCTTCTACCTCACCGAAGAGCCGATCCTGAAGAACGTGCCCACCTGGCAGTGTCGCAAGCCCCAGGACCTGTCCCACGTGCTGGCCAACCTGCCGGATCTGGTGGTCAAGGAAACCCAAGGCTCCGGCGGCTACGGCATGCTGGTCGGGCCGGCCGCCAGCGCGGCGCAGATCGAAGATTTTCGCGCACGCCTCAAGGCCCGTCCCGAAGCCTACATCGCCCAGCCGACCTTGAGCCTGTCCACGTGCCCGACCTTTGTCGAGAGCGGCATCGCGCCGCGCCACATCGACCTGCGGCCGTTCGTGCTGTCGGGCAAGGAAACGCGCCTGGTGCCCGGCGGATTGACCCGCGTGGCGCTGCGTGAAGGCTCGCTGGTGGTGAACTCGTCCCAGGGCGGCGGCACCAAAGACACTTGGGTCGTGGAGGACTAAGACATGCTTTCAAGAACTGCTTCGGACCTCTATTGGATGTCCCGCTACCTGGAGCGCGCCGAGAACCTGGCGCGCATGCTCGAAGTCAGCTATTCGTTGTCGTTGATGCCCCAGGCCGGGCGCAGCGATGGCCATGCGGAGCTGGCGATGTCGTTGCTGGCGGCCGGCACGCTGGACGACTACAACGCCCGTTATGACGCGCTCAACACCGAGCGCATGCTGCATTTCTTCGCGCTGGATGAAACCAACCCCGGCAGTATCTACAGCTGCCTGCGGGCCGCGCGGACCAACGCCCATGCCGTGCGCGGGCGCATCACCGCCGACATGTGGGAGAACATCAACGCCACCTGGCTGGAAATGCGCAACATCGCCAGCAACGGCCTGGGACGCTACGGCATCAGCCATTTCTGCGAATGGGTCAAGGAGCGCTCGCACCTGTTCCGTGGCGCGACGTCGGGCACCATCATGCGCAACGATGCCTACTGCTTCATTCGCCTGGGGACCTTTATCGAACGGGCCGACAACACGCTGCGCCTGCTGGACGCCCGCTATGAAATGTTCGGCGAGGAATCGGAGGAGGTCAGCGACAACTCGGCCCGCGGCTACTACCAGTGGAGTGCCTTGTTGCGCGCGTTGTCTTCGTTCGAGGCGTTCAACGAGATCTATCGCAATGCGCCCAATGCCGAGCAGGTTTCCGAGATGTTGCTGTTGCGCGCTGACGTCCCGCGCTCGCTGCATGCCTGTATCGAGGAACTGGACCACATCCTCGCCAGCTTGCCCGGCAACAATGGTCGGCCAGCGCAGCGCCTGGCCGCCGAGCTGAATGCGCGCCTGCGTTATTCGGGGATCGATGAGATCCTGGCGTCGGGCCTGCATCAATGGTTGACCGATTTGATTGGGCAGATCCGCCACTTGGGCCAGACCGTCCATGAGTCTTACCTGGAGGTCGTATGAAACTGTCTATACGCCATGACACGACCTACAGCTACGCCGATGAAGTCTGCACCAGCATCCAGTTCCTGCGTCTGACGCCCCGAGATACTCAGCGCCAGCGCATTTTGGAGTGGCATCTGGAACTGCCGCGACTGGTGCGCAGTCAGCTTGACCCCTATGGCAACATCCTGCATGTGATGACCATGGACGAGCCCCATGGCGCCTTGGTCCTGACGGCGTATGGCGAGGTGGAAATCCATCAGTCGATCGCAATGGAGCCGGACAACCAGTCGCCACTGCCATTTTTACGCACCAGCCGTCTCACCCAGGCAGACGACGCCCTCAGTGCCTTCGCCGTCGAGCAATGCGCTGGCCGGCGCGACCGTTCGGCCTTGACCGATTTGATGAACGGCCTGGCGGCGCGGATGCCTTACAGCCCCGGTACGACGGAGGTCAACAGCACCGCCGCCGAGGCGTTTGCTGGCGGGACGGGGGTTTGCCAGGACCACACCCACGCGTTCCTGGCCTGCGCGCGCAGCCTGGGCATTCCTGCGCGCTATGTTTCTGGCTATTTGTGCACCGAAGATGAAAGCCACCTAGCGAGCCACGCCTGGGCGGAAGCCTGGCTGGATGATGGTTGGTACAGCTTCGACGTGACCAACCGCCAGACCCTTCCAGACCGCCACCTGAAACTGGCGGTCGGCCTGGACTACCTCGATGCCTGCCCGGTACGCGGCATGCGCCGGGGCGGCGGAGCGGAGCAGATGCAGGCGAGGGTGCAGGTGAGCTCGATGGTGCAGGTGCAGCACCAATAACGGCACAACCCCTATCGCGAGCAAGCTCCCACAGGAAATCGGCGACCTCGCCATCACCCGGGACCCCATGTGGGAGCGGGCTTGCTCGCGAAGACGGTTGTGCATCCAACATCAGCTCCAACTGACCCACCGCTTTCGCGAGCAAGTCCGTTCCCCAAGGTTCCCCATAGCGCCTGGCACGGCTTATACTGATCGGCCTTGTCAGGCCTCCAGGGAGGAGCCGCATGTCCGAATCATCAATCACCCTCGTTCGCTTCACTGAAGCCCATATCGCAGGTGTCACCGCGCTCTACAACGATCCGGCGGTGACTCGCCAGGTGCTGCAGATGCCTTTCCAGTCCACCGAAATCTGGCGCAAGCGCCTGGTAATGGACGACGAACGCGCGTTGAAGCTGGTGGCCCTGCACGAGGGTAAAGTCATCGGCAACTTGGGGCTGGAGCAATTCTCGCGCGTGCGTCGTGCCCATTGCGCCAGCCTCGGCATGGGTGTGGCTGTCGCCTGGCAGGGCAAGGGCGTCGGCTCGATGCTGCTGGCCGCCGCGCTGGATGTCGCGGACAACTGGATGAACCTGCGGCGGGTCGAGTTGACGGTGTGCTTCGACAATGAAGCGGCCATCGGGCTGTATCGCAAGTTCGGCTTCGAAACCGAAGGCCTGATGCGCGACTATGCTGTGCGTGACGGTTGTTGGGTGGACACGCTGGCGATGGCGCGGTTGCGCTGAAGGATCCAGAGCGCAGGCAAAGAAGGCTTTTACGTACGCCAACGTCTTGAACCTGTCATCATCGTGCTTCGTAGTACTCCCTTAATCGAGGACCGGCCCATGGACGATGTACAGCAATTGGGCGAGATGCTTCGTCACTACGCCGACAGCGAAGCGCACAAGAAACAACTGCACCAGGCCCAGTCGGCGGTTTGGGCAGAGCAGATCAAGGCGTTGTACGAGCAAATCGAGCAATGGCTGGCACCCGTAATGGCGCTCGGCCTGCTGGAGTTGAGCCGTGAGACGTATGTGGCGCACGGGCCGAGCGCTCCGCTAGAGACGTCCGCTTTCAAGACTGAAAAACTGACCTTGACCATTACTGGTAGACCGGTGGAATTCGTACCGGAGGTGATGGGTGTAGGTGGGCTGATCTCTTTGTCGATCATGGGCCTGGCCGCGACCCGTCACGGCAGCATCTCCCTGGTTTGCCAACCACCATCGGTGCAATGGCAATGGCGCCGGACCAACGGGTTGAAGGACCCTGACACGTTTGCTTTCGACGCCAACTTCCTCGCACAACAGCTGCAGAGCCTGATACCGCGCGAGCGCGGCTGAATCACGCATTCCTTTCAGAGCAGGCAAAAACCAGCCCATTGGCTATACCTGTAGTTCCGGCCCCGCCTCGTGTGGCTTACAGGAGTGACAACATGAAGTTTTCGTCAATGATCGGCACTGTTTGCATTGCCTCGCTCGCCTTGGTGGGTTGTTCCAGCAAAGTCACCCAGCCGGATGAGTACTCCGGGTTCCTGGGTGATTACAGTCGGCTCAAGGAAGAGAAGTCGCCGTCGGGGGCCGAGGTGATGCGTTGGGTCGATCCGAAGATTGATCCGGGCAAGTACACCAGTCTATATATCGAGCCGACGCAGCTTTATCCCAAGCCGCTGCCGACCGTGAAGATCCCCCAGGCCACGCTGTCGGGTATCACCGCCTATTACGATCAGGCCCTCAAGCGGGAAGCGGGAAAATCCTTGCCCCTGGCGACAGCTCCGGGACCGGGTGTATTGGTGATCCGTGCGGCCATCACGGCTGTCAGCAGCAAGACCGAAGGCTTGAAACCTTATGAGGTGATCCCGATTGCGCTGGTGGCGGCCGCTGTCAGCACGGCCAGTGGCATGCGCGACCAGGAAACCACCCTGGGCACCGAAGCGGTTTTTCTCGACGGTGGCAACAACGCGGTGGTCGCCCAGGTGGTGCGCAAAGGCACCGGCAAACCGTTGTCCAACGAGTCCCAGGTCATGAAGCCCAATGACGTCACAGGGGTCATCGATGGCTGGGCGTCGGATTTGCATCAGTCGTTTCTGAAATTCAAGGCTAAATAGCCTCGAATATCCCTATGGGAACTGCGTAGGAGCATGTAGGAGCTGTCGAGTGCAACGAGGCTGCGATCTTTCCAAAGACACTTGAATCTCAAGCGAAAGATCAAAAGATCGCAGGCTTCGCCAGCTCCTACACAGGATGCCGACACCATGTCTTTTTATGTCCAGCGGTAGGTCGCGCAAGCATTTCGTGGTTAACTCCGGCCTCACCATTTTCAAACCTGCCAGAAGGAATTCGTTCATGGCTCAAGTCACCCTCAAAGGCAACCCGGTCCAAGTCAACGGCCAGTTGCCACAAGCCGATTCCAAGGCGCCAGCCTTTTCCCTGGTTGCCGGCAATCTGTCGGACGTTTCCCTGAAAGACTTCGCCGGCAAGCGCAAAGTGCTGAACATTTTTCCAAGTGTCGACACGCCAACCTGCGCCACCTCCGTGCGCAAGTTCAATGCCCAGGCCGCCGACCTGAGCAACACGGTGGTGCTGTGCATCTCCGCCGACCTGCCGTTTGCCCAGGCGCGTTTCTGCGGTGCCGAAGGCCTGGAAAACGTCCAGAACCTGTCGACCCTGCGCGGTGCCGAGTTCATGCAGGACTACGGCGTGGCGATCGCAGATGGCCCACTGAAAGGCCTGACCGCCCGTGCCGTGGTGGTACTGGACGAAAACGACATGGTGCTGCACAGCGAACTGGTCAAGGAAATCGGTGAAGAACCGAACTACGACGCTGCGCTGGCCGTTCTGAAATAAGGTATTTATTACAATTGTTAACGGCCTGGCCCTGTCCAGGCCGTTTTCTTTTGTGCTTCAAGGTGTTAGCCGATTATGTGCCAGGTAAGCCCAAGGTAAATTGCCGGTAAAGGCGCTTTGCTAAACAGTCGTCAGTGCTTATCGTTCAGCCTCCCGTAAAAGAAGTCCACGCGCCCAATGGTTGATCACTCCATGCAATCCTCTGTTTCCCGCAATTCCCGTCGCTGGCTGCTCGGCCTGTTCACCGTATTGGTCGTCGCCGCGCTGGCCTGGAAGTTCTGGCCCAGTGACTCGGTGCAGAAGCCCGGGGCTGGGGAGAAAGCAGCAGCCGGGCACGTGGGCCGCTCGGGAAGCATGCGGCCAGGGTTCGGTGGAGCGACGGGGGCGATCCCGGTTCGGGTGGCGGCGGCGATGACCGGGGATTTCCCGCTGTACTTCAAGGCGCTGGGCACTGTCACGGCGCTCAATACCATCAACGTGCGCAGCCGCGTGGGTGGCGAACTGGTCAAGATCGCCTTCGAAGAAGGGCAAATGGTCAAGGCCGGGGACTTGCTGGCCGAGATCGACCCGCGTCCGTACCAGAACGCCTTGCTCCAGGCCGAAGGCACGTTGCTGCAGAACCGGGCCCAGCTGAAAAATGCCCAGGTAGACTTTGAGCGGTATCGCGGCCTGTATGCCGAAGACAGTATCGCCAAGCAGACCCTCGACACCGCCGCGGCGCTGGTGGGCCAATATCAGGGCACGGTCAAGACCAACCAGGCGTCGGTCAACGACGCCAAGCTCAACCTCGAATTCACTAAGATCCGCGCCCCCATCTCCGGGCGGGTCGGCTTGCGGCAACTGGATGTCGGCAACCTGGTGGCGGCCAACGACACCACGGCCTTGGCGGTCATCACCCAGACTCACCCCATCAGCGTCGTGTTCACCTTGCCGGAAAACAACCTCGACACGGTGCTCGCCCGTTATCGCAGCGGGGCGAAACTGCCCGTCGAAGCCTGGGATCGGGGCGATGTGAAACTGCAGGCCAGTGGCGTGCTGCAAAGCCTGGACAACCAAATCGATCTCACCACCGGCACCTTGAAGTTCAAGGCTCGCTACGAGAACCGCGACCAGTCGCTGTTCCCCAACCAGTTCGTCAATGTCCGGCTGCTGGCCGATACCCTTGAAGGTGTGACCCTGGTGCCGACGGCGGCCATCCAGTTCGGCACCAATGGCACCTTCGTCTATGCCCTGGATGGCGACAAGAAGGTCACCCTCAAAAAGCTGAAGATCGGCGCCAGCGACGGTGCGAATACCGTAGTCACCGAAGGGCTGGCCGCCGGTGACCGGGTGGTGCTCGAGGGCACCGACCGCTTGAAGGAAGGCAGTGAAGTGCAAGTGGTCGGCGACAGCGGGGAAGTGCCCACCACGCCGACCGAGCACCTGCAGGGCAAGTCCGCAGTGGTGCCCACTGAGCCGGTCGCGCTCGACAAGGCGAAAAAGGGCGGCGCATGAATCTCTCGCGGCTGTTCATCCTTCGCCCGGTCGCCACCACCCTGAGCATGCTGGCGATCATCCTGGCCGGCCTGATCGCCTATCGGCTGCTGCCGGTGTCGGCATTGCCCCAGGTCGACTACCCGACCATCCGTGTGATGACCCTGTACCCGGGCGCCAGTCCCGATGTGATGACCAGCGCGGTGACCGCGCCCCTGGAGCGCCAGTTCGGACAGATGCCGGGCTTGACGCAGATGGCCTCCACCAGTTCCGGTGGCGCGTCGGTGATTACCCTGCGCTTCAACCTCGACATCAACATGGACGTCGCCGAGCAGCAGGTGCAGGCCGCGATCAATGGGGCCACCAACCTGCTGCCCAAGGACCTGCCGGCGCCGCCGGTGTACAACAAGGTCAACCCGGCCGACACCCCGGTGCTGACCCTGGCTATCACCTCCAAGACCATGCTGTTGCCCAAGCTCAACGACTTGGTGGACACCCGCATGGCGCAGAAGATCGCCCAGATCAGCGGCGTCGGCATGGTCACTATCGCCGGTGGCCAGCGCCAGGCCGTGCGAATCAAGGTCAACCCCGAGGCTCTGGCGGCCAACGGCCTGAACCTGGCGGATGTGCGCACGCTGATTGGGGCTTCCAACGTCAACCAGCCCAAGGGCAACTTCGACGGCCCGACCCGGGTCTCGATGCTCGACGCCAACGACCAGCTGACCTCGCCCAAGGACTACGCCGAACTGATCCTGGCCTACGCCAACGGCGCGCCGTTGCGGCTCAAGGACGTGGCACAGATCGTCGACGGCGCCGAAAACGAACGCCTTGCCGCCTGGGCCAACGAAAACCAGGCCGTGCTGCTGAACATCCAGCGCCAGCCGGGGGCCAATGTCATCGAAGTCGTGGACCGGATCAAGGCCCTGCTGCCGAGCATCACCGACAACTTGCCGGCCGGACTGGATGTCACCGTACTGACCGACCGCACCCAGACCATCCGTGCGTCAGTCACCGACGTGCAGTATGAATTGCTGATCGCCATCGCCCTGGTGGTCATGGTCACGTTCCTGTTCCTGCGTCGCGTCAGCGCCACGATCATCCCCTCGGTGGCCGTGCCGTTGTCGCTGATCGGCACCTTCGGCGTGATGTACCTGGCGGGTTTCTCCATCAACAACTTGACGCTGATGGCCCTGACGATTGCCACCGGTTTCGTGGTGGACGATGCCATCGTCATGCTGGAGAACATCGCTCGCTTCATCGAGGAGGGCGACAGTCCGCTACAGGCCGCACTCAAGGGCGCGAAGCAGATCGGTTTCACGCTGATTTCCCTGACGCTGTCGCTGATCGCCGTGCTGATCCCGCTGCTGTTCATGGCTGACGTGGTCGGACGCTTGTTTCGCGAGTTCGCCATCACCCTGGCGGTGGCGATCCTGATTTCCCTGGTGGTGTCCCTGACCCTGACGCCGATGATGTGCGCCCGCTTGCTCAAGCGTGAGCCCAAGGAAGCAGAACAGGGCCGTTTCTACCGCGTCAGCGGCGCCTGGATCGACTGGTTGATCGCCGCCTACGGACGCAAGTTGCAGTGGGTGCTCAAGCATCAGCCACTGACCCTGCTGGTGGCGGTGGGCAGCCTGGTGCTGACGGTGGTGCTGTACCTGGCCGTGCCCAAGGGGTTCTTTCCGGTGCAGGACACCGGCGTGATCCAGGGCATTTCCGAGGCGCCGCAATCGATCTCCTTTGCCGCCATGAGCGAGCGCCAGCAGCAACTGGCGAAAGTGATCCTGGCGGACCCGGCGGTGCAGAGCCTGTCGTCGTACATTGGTGTGGACGGCGACAATGCCACGCTCAACAGCGGTCGCCTGCTGATCAACCTCAAGCCCCACAGTGAGCGGGATGACAGCGCCACCGAGATCATTGCTCGCTTGCAGCCGCAACTGGATCGGCTGGTGGGCATTCGCCTGTTCATGCAGCCGGTGCAGGACCTGACCATCGAAGACCGGGTCAGCCGAACCCAATACCAGTTCAGCCTGTCGTCGCCGGACGCCGAATTGCTCAGCCTCTGGAGCGGGCGCTTGGTCGAAGCCCTGGCCCAACAGGCGGCGCTGACCGATGTGGCCAGCGACCTGCAGGACAAGGGCCTGCAGGTCTACCTGATGATCGACCGCGACGCAGCCTCACGCCTGGGCGTCTCGGTGTCGAACATCACCGATGCGCTGTATGACGCCTTCGGCCAGCGGCAGATATCCACCATCTACACCCAGGCCAGCCAGTACCGCGTGGTGCTGCAGGCCCAGGCCGGGGAGAGGATCGGGCCGCAGGCGCTGGACCAGATTCACGTCAAGACCAGCGACGGTGGGCAGGTGCGGCTGTCGAGTCTGGCTCGGGTCGAAGAACGCCAGGCACAACTGGCGATTGCCCACATAGGCCAGTTCCCAGCGGTGATGATGTCGTTCAACCTTGCACCGGGCGTGGCCCTGGGGCACGCGGTGGAGGTGATCGAAAAGGTCCAGCAGGACATCGGCATGCCGGTGGGCGTGCAGACCGAGTTCCAGGGCGCGGCCCAGGCATTCCAGGCGTCGTTGTCGAGTACATTGCTGCTGATCCTGGCGGCGGTGGTGACCATGTACATCGTCCTGGGCGTGCTGTACGAAAGCTACATCCACCCGATCACCATTCTTTCCACCTTGCCCTCGGCGGCCATTGGTGCCTTGCTGGCCTTGATCCTCAGTGGCAATGACCTGGGCATGATCGCGATCATCGGCATCATTCTGCTGATCGGCATCGTCAAGAAAAACGCGATCATGATGATCGACTTCGCCCTCGACGCCGAACGCAACCAGGGCGTGGACCCGCAGACGGCGATCTATCAGGCTGCATTGCTGCGCTTGCGCCCGATCCTGATGACCACCCTGGCAGCCTTGTTCGGTGCAATACCGCTGATGTTCGCCACCGGCTCCGGTGCCGAACTGCGCCAGCCCCTGGGCTTGGTGATGGTAGGGGGGTTGCTGGTGAGCCAGGTATTGACGTTGTTCACCACCCCGGTGATCTACCTGTATTTCGATCGACTGGGACGCCGGTTTGCCAGGCCGGACGGGCAAGAGGTGCGGGCATGACGGCGGTGCCCGGCATCCTGGGACAGTGCTTTTCGTGGCGAGGGCGCTTGCTCCCACATGGCGGGGATAAACCCCCTCGCCACAATAGCCTGCTCATTGAAGTCCGGAGTGGCTGTCAATGAACCTCTCCGGCCCCTTCATCCGCCGCCCCGTAGCGACCATGCTCCTGAGCTTCGCCATCATGCTGCTCGGTGGCGTGAGCTTCGGCCTGCTGCCGGTTGCGCCGCTGCCGCAAATGGATTTTCCGGTGATCGTGGTCCAGGCCAACCTGCCAGGGGCCAGCCCCGAGGTGATGGCTTCGACGGTGGCTACGCCCCTGGAGCGTTCCTTCGGCGCCATCGCCGGGGTCAACACCATGAGCAGCCGCTCCAGCCAAGGCTCTACGCGCGTCATCCTGCAATTTGACCTGGACCGTGACATCAACGGTGCCGCCCGGGAAGTGCAGGCGGCCATCAATGCCTCGCGCAACCTGTTGCCCAGTGGCATGCGCAGCATGCCGACCTATAAGAAGGTCAACCCGTCCCAGGCGCCGATCATGGTGCTGTCGCTGACCTCGGACGTGTTGAAAAAAGGTCAGCTCTACGACCTGGCCTCGACCATCCTGTCCCAGAGCCTGTCCCAGGTGTCGGGCGTTGGCGAGGTGCAGATCGGCGGCAGCTCCTTACCGGCGGTGCGCATCGAACTGGAGCCGCATCTGCTCAACCAGTACGGCGTGGCCCTCGATGACGTGCGCACCGCGGTTGCCGACAGTAACGTGCGCCGGCCCAAGGGATCGGTGGAGGACGACCAGCGCATGTGGCAGGTCCAGGCCAACGATCAACTGGAGAAGGCCGAGGACTACGAAACGCTGATCATCCGTTACCAGGATGGCTCGGTACTGCGGCTCAAGGACGTGGCGAAAGTCACTGACAGCGTTGAGGATCGCTACAACAGTGGCTTTTTCAACAACGATGCCGCCGTGTTGCTGGTGATCAACCGCCAGGCCGGGGCCAACATCATCGAGACGGTCAACGAGATCAAAGCGCAACTGCCGGCGTTGCAGGCCGTGTTGCCGGCCAGCGTCAAATTGAACCTGGCCATGGACCGCTCGCCGGTCATCAAGGCCACCCTGCATGAAGCGGAAATGACCTTGCTGATCGCCGTGGCCCTGGTGGTGCTGGTGGTGTTCCTGTTCCTCGGCAACTTCCGCGCCTCGTTGATCCCGACCCTGGCCGTCCCGGTGTCGCTGGTGGGCACATTCGCGGTGATGTACCTCTACGGCTTTTCCCTGAACAACCTGTCATTGATGGCGTTGATCCTGGCGACGGGGCTGGTGGTGGACGACGCGATTGTGGTGCTGGAAAACATATCCCGGCACATCGACGAAGGCGTGCCGCCGATGAAGGCGGCCTACCAGGGGGCCGAAGAAGTCGGCTTTACGCTATTGGCGATGAACGCCTCGCTGGTGGTGGTGTTCCTGTCGATCCTGTTCATGGGTGGAATCATCGAGAGCCTGTTTCGCGAATTTTCCATCACCCTGGCGGCGTCCATCGTGGTTTCGCTGGTGGTCTCGCTGACCCTCACGCCGATGCTTTGCGCCCGCTGGCTCAAGCCTCACGTGCCAGCGCAGGAAAACCGCCTGCAGCGTTGGAGCCGGCGAGTCAATGAACGGATGGTCCATGGTTACGCCACCAGCCTGGACTGGGTGCTGCGCCATCGACGCCTGACCTTGCTGAGCCTGCTGGTGACCATCGGCGTGAACGTTGCGCTGTATGTGGTGGTGCCGAAAACCTTCATGCCGCAGCAAGACACCGGTCAGTTGATCGGTTTTGTGCGTGGCGACGACGGGCTGTCGTTCAACGTGATGCAGCCGAAGATGGAAATCTTCCGCCGCGCCGTGCTCAAGGACGAGGCGGTGCAAAGCGTCGCCGGTTTCATCGGTGGCAACAACGGTACCAACAACGCCTTCATGCTGGTGCGTCTCAAGCCGATCAAGGAACGTAATATTTCTGCACAAAAGGTCATCGAACGCCTGCGTAAAGAAATGCCCAAGGTCCCCGGCGCTCAGTTGATGTTAATGGCCGACCAGGACCTGCAGTTCGGTGGCGGTCGCGAGCAGACCACCTCGCAGTATGCCTACATCCTGCAAAGCGCCGACCTGGCGTCGCTGCGCACGTGGTATCCCAAAGTGGTGGCTGCCTTCCGGGCCTTGCCGGAACTGACCGCCATCGATGCCCGCGACGGTGGTGGGGCGCAGCAGGTGACGCTGGTGGTGGACCGCGATCAGGCCAAGCGCCTGGGCATCGACATGGACATGGTTACCGCGGTGCTCAACAACGCCTACAGCCAGCGGCAGATATCGACCATCTACGACAGCCTCAACCAGTACCAGGTGGTGATGGAGGTCAATCCCAAGTACGCCCAGGACCCGAGTACCCTCGAGCAGGTCCAGGTGATCACCGCCGATGGCGCGCGCGTACCGCTGTCGGCCATCGCCCACTACGAGAACAGCCTGGAGGACGACCGGGTCAGCCATGAAGGCCAGTTCGCGTCCGAGGGCATTTCCTTCGACATGGCCGAAGGTGTCACGGTGGAGCAGGGCACTGCGGCCATCGAGCGTGCGCTTGCCAAGCTTGGTATGCCCGAGGATGTCATCGTGAAAATGGCCGGCACCGCCGATGCGTTCGCCGCCACCCAGAAAAGCCAGCCGTTCATGATCCTCGGGGCGTTGCTGGCGGTGTACCTGGTGTTGGGTGTGTTGTATGAAAGCTACATCCATCCGTTGACCATCCTGTCCACCTTGCCATCGGCCGGCGTTGGCGCGTTGCTGTCGATCTATGCGCTGGGTGGCGAGTTCAGCCTGATCTCGCTGTTGGGGCTGTTCCTGCTGATCGGCGTGGTGAAAAAAAACGCCATCCTGATGATCGACCTGGCGCTGCAACTGGAGCGTGCCGGGCAGACGCCGCTGGAGTCGATCCGCAGCGCTTGCCTGCTGCGGTTGCGGCCAATCCTGATGACCACGCTGGCGGCGATCCTTGGCGCCTTGCCGCTGTTGCTCGGCGCTGCCGAGGGCTCGGAAATGCGCCAGCCACTGGGCCTGACCATCATCGGAGGGTTGGTGTTCAGCCAGGTACTGACGCTCTACACCACCCCAGTGGTTTACCTTTATCTCGACAAGCTGCGCCATCGCTTCAATCGCTGGCGCGGCGTGCGCACTGATGCTGCCCTGGAAACTCCGCTATGACCGACCGTTCGCCTTTCAATCTTGCCGCAACGCTGGCGGCCGCCCGTGGCTCGCGGGTGCTGAGCCTGGCGCTGTGCGTGGCGATGCTCAGCGCCTGCGCCGTCGGCCCGGATTATCAACGTCCCCAGGCTGCCGCCCCGGTGCAATACAAGGAGGCCCAGGGCTGGCGTCAGGCCAACCCTAGCGATGCGATGGCCAGAGGCGCCTGGTGGGAGCTGTACGGCGATGCGCAACTCAATAGCCTGGTGGACCAGCTCAATGCGTCCAACCAGACCGTCGCCCAGGCCGACGCCCAGTACCGGCAGGCCCGGGCGCTGGTGCGCAACGCCCGTGGCGCATTTTTTCCCACCGTGGACTTGAGCGTTGGCAAAACACGTTCCAGCCAGGGCACTGGTAGTAGCAGTTCGAGCTTGAGCAGTTCGTCCAGCGGCATTCGCGACACCTACAGCGCCCAGGCCGGTGTCAGTTGGGAGGCGGACGTGTGGGGTAAGTTGCGCCGCACCCTGGAAGCCGACGAGGCGAGCGCCCAAACCAGTTTTGCCGACTTGGCGGCGATGCGCCTGAGCCAGCAATCGGAACTGCTGCAGAATTACTTGCAATTGCGGGTGATCGATGAACAGAAACGCCTATTGCAGACCACCGTCGACAACTATCAGCGTTCCCTGAAAGTGACCGAAAACCAGTACCGCGCAGGGGTGTCCGGCAAGGACGCGGTGGCACAGGCGCAGAACCAGCTCAAGACCACCCAGGGCGACCTGATCGACCTGATCTGGCAACGGGCCCAATTTGAAAACGCCATCGCCGTGCTGATCGGCCTGCCGCCGGCCGAGTTCAACCTGGCCGAGACTCAGGACATCCCGTCGCTGCCGCAGATCCCGGTAGCGCTGCCGGCGCAGCTGCTCGAGCGTCGGCCGGATATCGCCTCGGCAGAACGCTCGGTGATGGCCGCCAACGCCAAGATCGGGGTCGCCAAGGCCGCGTATTACCCGGACCTGACCCTCAGCCTCAGTGGCGGCTACAGCAGCAGTACCTACGACAACTGGGTGAGCGTGCCGAACCGCTTCTGGTCGGTCGGTCCACAATTGGCGATGACATTGTTCGATGGCGGCCAGCGTTCGGCAGAAGTCGACCGTACTGTCGCGGCGTATGACCAGGCCGTCGCCACCTATCGCCAGACCGTGCTCGACGGCTTGCGCGAGGTGGAAAACTACATGATCCAGCTCAAGGTGCTGGAAGACGAAGCCCGCGTACGCCAGGAAGCCCTGGACGCCGCCCGGGAATCCCTGCGCCTGACGCAGAACCAGTACAAGGCTGGGTTGATTGCCTACCTCGACGTGGTCAGCGTCCAGGCCACCGCGCTGAGCAACGAACGCAGTGTGCTGAGCCTGCAGCAGAGCCGCTTGGTCGCCAGTGTACAGTTGATTACCGCATTGGGTGGGGGGTGGGATGGGCAGTTGCAGGCGCAAGAGAAGCCCTGATCATTGTGACGGGGGTAAGTGGGAGCAAGGCCCCCGCGAAACAGGCAACTCTATTCTTGAAAGACCGCATTGCCTTCATCGCGGGCAAGCCTTGCTCCCACAGAGTTCCCCTTTTGCCATAAAGCTTTCCTTGGTCATGTCGGCGGTCAGTCCCGCCTTTGGCCGATGCACTGCCTACGTCCTGTCGCGATGGCTTGTTATAGTTCAAGCCTCTTTTCAGCCGGTAAAGGATCACTGTCATGTCGCAATACCAAGCGTTCAACGTCGAACTTGCAGACAACATTGCCCATGTGCAGATCAATCGCCCGGAAAAGATCAACTCGATGAACGCCGCGTTCTGGAGCGAGATCATCGAGATCTTCCAATGGATCGACGACACCGATGCCGCGCGGGTGGTGGTACTCAGTGGTGCCGGCAAGCATTTTTCTTCAGGGATAGACTTGATGATGCTGGCGGGCGTGGCCAACGAGCTGGGCAAGGACGTAGGGCGCAATGCACGCCTGCTGCGACGCAAAATCCTGCAACTGCAAGCCTCGTTCAATGCCGTGGATAACTGCCGAAAACCCGTGCTTGCGGCGATCCAAGGCTACTGCCTGGGCGGGGCCATCGACCTGATTGCCGCCTGCGACATGCGTTACGCCGCCGAGGACGCCCAGTTTTCCATCAAGGAAATCGATATCGGCATGGCCGCCGATGTTGGCACATTGCAACGCTTGCCCCGGATCATCGGGGACGGCATGCTGCGTGAACTCGCTTATACGGGGCGCACCTTCGGTGCCGACGAAGCGCGCAGCATCGGCCTGGTCAATCGTGTCTACAGTGACACCGTCAGCCTGCTCGACGGCGTGATGGACATCGCCCGGGAAATCGCCGCCAAGTCGCCGATTGCCGTGACCGGCACCAAGGAAATGATCGGTTACATGCGCGACCACCGCATCGATGATGGCTTGGAATACGTCGCCACCTGGAACGCCGCCATGTTGCAATCGACCGACCTGCGTGTGGCCATGGCCGCCCATATGAGCAAACAGAAACCTGAATTCCAGGATTGATTGACCATGATTTCACGCTGGACCACCGCAGTACTCGATACCGCTCTTCCTGGCGGTTGGGCCGTTGCCCGCAGTCCCGAAGGCTTTCTGTTCGATGACAACGGCGCGCTGTTTCCTCGCGAATGGCTCAAGCGCCAAGACCTGTCGATCCTCGCCGAGCACGGCATCGGTCACCTGGATGGCGAGCCGGTCTACCTGCTGGAATTGCACAGCCCGCTGGAAATCCCAGGCTGTAATTGGAAAGGCTTGCGGGCGTTCATGCTTGAGGATGACCACACGCTGTACAAAGTGTTGGGCTATGCCGCGCAGATCGGCACCTGGGCCCGGGACCATCGTTTCTGTGGCAGTTGCGGCAAGCGCATGGACCAGATTCCGCTGGAGCGGGCCATGTATTGCGACACCTGTGAGCTGCGGCACTATCCGCGGATTTCACCGAGCATGATCGTGTTGATCACTCGCGGCGATGAAGTCCTGCTGGCCCGTTCGCCGCGTTTCGTCCCGGGCGTCTATAGCACCCTGGCGGGGTTTGCCGAGCCTGGCGAGTCGGCCGAGGATTGCCTGGTGCGCGAGGTTTGCGAGGAAGTCAGCATCGAGGTGAAGAACATTCAGTACATGGGCAGCCAATGCTGGCCGTTCCCCCACTCGATGATGCTCGGTTTCCACGCTGAATATGCCGGTGGCGACATCGTGCCCCAGGAAGATGAAATCGAGGACGCCCAGTGGTTCAACGTCCATGACTTGCCACCGTTGCCGGCCTCGCGTTCCATCGCCCGCTACCTGATCGACCTGTATGTGGCGCGACGCTTAGGCCACGCTGAACCAGTGCTGCCAGGCTAGGCGCACGGTCAAGCCCAGCACCACGGTGATGAACACCGGTCGGATGAACTTCGCGCCGCCACTGATGGCGGTGCGAGCGCCGAAGAACGCGCCGGTCATCACCGACAGGCCCATGCTCAGGCCGATGACCCAGTCCACCTGCCCGGAAAAGATGAACACCGACAGCGCCGCGATGTTACTGACGAAGTTCATGCTACGGGCCACGCCACTGGCCTTGACCAGATCGATGGGGTAGAGCAGCAGGCTGCTCACAGTCCAGAACGCCCCCGTCCCCGGCCCGGCCACACCGTCATAGAAGCCCAGGCTGAAGCCTTGGGGCGCCTGCCATGTCTTCTTGATCGGGGCGTCGCTGTCCAGCGGCGCCTTGGGCGTGCCGCCGAACAACAGGTACAGGCCGCAGGCGAAGACGATGACTGGCAGCATCTTGTTCAGCCACTCGGCGGGTAAGTAATGGGCGACGATGGCGCCGGCCAGGGCCCCGACCAGGGTGCCAACGAGGGCATGAGTCCACTGCCTTGGGTGGAACAGCTTGCGCTTGTAGAAGGTGAGGCTGGCCGTTGCAGAGCCGAAGGTCGAACTGAGTTTGTTGGTTCCCAGGACCAGATGTGGCGGCAAGCCTGCCGTCAGCAGGGCTGGCGTGGTCAGCAACCCACCGCCACCGGCAATGGCATCGATGAAACCGGCAATGAATGCGACAACAGCAAGGATAGCGAGGGTCGTGAGGTCAACGCTGAGTTCAAAAGGCATGGAATAGGCTTATCTAGCAGGTCGCAGGAGGGCTGCGGGGACGGCCGGTATGTTACCCATAATGGTCCAGGCCTGCGACAGCCGGTTCATGCGTTGCACTGTAAGACCCTGCAACCCCACAAACGCCTGTGGCGAGGGAGCCTGCTCCTGGTGGGCCGCGCAGCAGCCCCAAAAGCCTTCCGATATCTACCTGGCGCACCGAGACCGCTGGACGATTTTTTTTTGAAATCAAGGGGTTGTCAGCCTAGGCAAATGAGTACATAATTGCGCCCATCGAACGCACTGGGACGTAAAAAATCTCAATGTTTTCAAGGGGATAGCGACACCTAGAGGTCCTGTGTCCTGATCAGGTTTGTACGCGGTTGATGTGGCAGCATCGCATCAAACGTTCTGAGGCCGAATAGCAAAATGGTTATGCAGTGGATTGCAAATCCACCTACGCCGGTTCGATTCCGACTTCGGCCTCCACTTTTAAAAAGCTCTGTAGATCTATGATTTACGGAGCTTTTTTATTTGCTAAGCATTGAAAGCTTTTGTATCGAAAAGGACATGAGCTACCTTGCTTCGCAGGGGAGGGATGTATATATTCCCCCTCTTGCTGCACCAGCCAGAACATCGGCCATTGGATTTTGCCGACGTTCCCATGGCTAACCGCGCTACCGCCCGAATGGCGAAACTGGTAGACGCATGGGACTTAAAATCCCCCGCTCGTAAGGGCGTGCCGGTTCGATTCCGGCTTCGGGCACCATCTAAAATCAAGGGTTTGCGAGCGAAAGCTAACGCAAACCCTTGTTCGTTTCTGCTTCTGAAAAACTGGCGCAGAAACCGGGTCCAAGCCTGCGGGTATTTTCAAGCGCAAACCTCTACACTCGGCGTTGAGATTGGCAAGGTGAGTGGCCGGCGGTTATGTCCTCCAGGCTGCCTTACCCAGTATGCTAATCCTTTAACCATGGAGAGGTGACGAGTGAAAACAATCGCAACGATGAGTCTGTTGACCTTGATGGGCAGCAGCGCTGTATACGCAGGGGAGACAACGTCCGTTGATGGGAAAACGCTAGCGGTAAACTTTGGCGAGCCGACTATTAAACAAGTTCTGCACTATCGGAAAATGTACGATAAGAAACCTTATCCCGATGCGGAAATTTATTACTACAGCAACGGTTTGTACAAAATCATCTCTCAGGGAGAAAATCATTACGGTGTCTATGTCTTGCAGGGACAGCACAGCGATGAAACATACACGGTGAAGTTTATCTCCCTACCGTCCCCCGACTGGGGAAATAAAACGGCGTATCACCAGCTCACCTTTATTCGCGGTGATGCACAAAACGTGTTTATCCAGAACGCAATTGTCGACACCGGCGAAGCGATAGCCCAGCAGAACGGAACCTATACGCAGGAAAAGAATACCGTGGTCAATCCAATCAGTACCGCTTGGAAGGAAAAATGAACCCGTCGCGCTAAAGCGGCTTGGCGGTAGAGTTGTGGGGATTCTGTTGTAGATAAAATCTTATAAAACAATAGGCTGCATGATATTTATTATGCAGCCTATTAGGTGTTGACCACCGGTGCCGGCTCCTCACAACCGCCGCCGAAACGCCTCGAGAATGTCCCGCGTCCCCTTTTTCATTTGCAGTTGGGCAATGGCGTCCAGCGGGTGCCAGAGGCAATCGCTGATTTCATTCTGTGGCTTGGCTGCCGTCGAGTCGCTGACCGATGCTTCGAACACATGATGTTCGGTCTGCCCGTCACTCATTCGCATCAAGTAGAGCAGGTTCTCGACGTCCAGGCCGGTTTCCTCTGCCAATTCCCGGATAGCTGCCCCAGCATGGGTTTCGCCGCACTCGACGGTACCGCCCGGCAGCGCCCAACGACTATTGGCTTTGCGAACCAGGAGGATGTGGCGATTTTCCTCGCAGATGACGGTCGCTCGAATTTTCATGGTCGTACTCGATCTGTGACTGTCATTAAACTGAAATATAACTGCAATATTTGCGCCTGACAGTATCTGTTTCGTTCAAATGTCGAGTTTTGCCTGGTCTTATCCACTAAGACCGCGACGGCGCGGGAAAGACTGAGATTATTTGTGCTTGCCATTGCTTCATTTCTCCGACCACTAGCACTAGGCTTTCGACCGGTTATCGCCTCAAATGAATCAGCTTAAAAAAAATGAATCCATGTTGGGTGCACTGGCCGACCCCGATAGGGGAAGGAAGCGAGAAATGACCACTGTTGAAGACTTCAAGATCAAATCCCATGAGCTTCTGGTGGAGCTTGATACGGCAACGTCGGAAATGATGAAGCTCATATGTGTTCATCAAATGAGCGGATCGACCTGGGATGAGGCGGTCCAGCGTCAACACGAAGCTTATGAGCAGTGGGTTGCTTATCTGAACGAGCGGGGATAGGTGCCAGCGCGTTGATCGGCGCCTGCAAGGCTGTGCCTAATTTCGTGCTGGCGTTGCGCTTCCCTTTGTGCTTTTGCACCGGTGCCGATCAATTTCGAGGCGCAAAAAAACGCGTTCCATCGGTTTTCCAACCGGTAGAACTCAGGGAGAACAGGTCTGGCGCAGCGCGTCAGCGGAACTTGGGCAGAGGGGGTTCTGCAGGCTTGAGCGACGTTAGCGCACTTTGGATCGACGGGGCGTCTTTATCGATGTCGTTGAGCCGGTCCCGGATGCGCACTGCGGTAGGATGCCCGCCTTGGTGGTCGACCCAGTCGGCGATTTCCTTGCAGGCTGCCGTGAGCCTGGCCTGACGCGATTCCAGCAAGGTGAGCAGGGTGGTGATGGACTCTTTTTCGGACATGTCACACCTCCATTCAAGGGTTGATGAGGCAGCACAAAACCCGCCAGGGGCGGGCTGTGCCGTGGTTTAAGCGTAGTTGAGTTATTTCAGGTCTGTCGAAGAATCCGGCGTCCGGTTAGACAGCCGGTGCGTCGGAAACAATGCGAGTGGTGTCAGCTGGACTCCTTGACCCAGGACGGCGTGACGCTCGCCCGCCAGCGCACGTCGGTAATACCGTATTTTTCAGCAAGGGGTTTGGAGACCCGCTTGACCTTTTCCCTCCCGAATTTCGGTATTCGCCCGACCCCCGCGTCGCAACTGGCCCAATGCCAAGCCTCGGAATTATTCATCACTTCTGCGCGAATAATGAATGACTTGGGTTCGCCATGGAGCATGTAATCAATGATGTAAAGCGATGGCCCGCCCATAAGTCCTCCCTAATTAGTCCTATACGGATGGATACAAAGGCATTCGGAAAATTCCATTGAGCTTCCAGACGGTCAAATTAATACCGCTCAGACTCGAGCGCGGAGCGACAGCCAAACAGCCGGAACTCGCGGCCAGGAACCAAAGCCGGTTACCCTTCTCCAAGGTGAGCTTCAACACCTTAGGCCAAGGATCAAAGGCGACGCAATGCGGCATCAACAAAAGGCAAAACATGAAAAACATCGCCAGGGTGCTGTTCATCGCAGCCCTCGCCATCGGTTTGTCGGGCTGCATTGGCGCCCCCATCGAACTGACGCCGCAAACCGAGCAACGCTTGCGTGAACAACCCCCGATCCGTTTCCTGCTGACATTCGATGATGGGCCCAGCGCCTCATCTATCTGGAACCCTAGCTTGGAGGTGCTCGACGCACTCGCAGACAATCCGGTACAGCCCGACATCAAAGCGGTGTTTTTTCTGCAGACCCGCGTACCACGGGCCGGTGGCAGTGATATTGGCCGCTCGGTAATGCGCCGTGAACAGCAGGAGGGCCATGTGTTGGCCTTTCATACGGCGACCCACTGGCACACCAATCACCGGTTCCTGAATCCGGATGAGCTGGAGCAATCGCTGGCCCGTGGCCGGCGCGATATCGCCTCCATTACAGGTGCGGCGCCGACCTTGCTGAGGCCGCCATTCTGGAGCTTCGACAGGCGTACTTCTGCCGCCTACCGGCGCCATGGCCTGCATATTTTGTTGACCGACCTGAGCGCAAATGACGGCAAAGTCTGGGGCATCACGATGAGCCCGCGGCGGCGGATCAACCTGACCCGGCAACTTTCCGAGGTGCGCGAGCGCATCGCCGCCGGGCAGTTGCCGGTGGTGGATGGGGTCATTCCGGTGGTGGTGACGTTTCACGACATCAATCGTTATACCGCTCGGCATGCCCGCGAATACCTGCAGATCCTGCTCGACAGTGCCAAGGCTACCGGCGTGAGGACCGACGCCAAGCCGTTCTATGATGACCACCAGGCACTGGAGCGAGCGGCCTTGGCTCGGACGGTCGATCACAGTACCGAGCCCGTGCATTTGCCAGGACTGTGGGACTGGTTGTGGGATTCGGATTCCCACTGAGGGCGCCACGAATGCGGCGGGTGTCGCGACGGTCGGTTGGCCGCCCAGCGCAATCGGCGTGTATGGTAGGCCGTGCACCCTTGGTTAAAGTAGGAGGTGACCAATGAGTACTGCGATGCTGACGAAAATGCACATCAACGGTTATGACGTGCTTAGCGTAAACAGCGGCCCATGGAGGGTCTGTACCCAGGCTGACCGGTTGGGTTCCTTTGCTTCCCGTGAGGAAGCGCTGGCCTACGCCGCCGCGTTGCCGACCCGCAGAAGCTGTAGCGATCGGTCTGTCAACACGAAATAGGTAGGGGGCGGTACATCCAACCTCTCGGTGACAGGTACGCCGCCATCGCGAGCAAGCTCGCTCCCACAGGTTTCCCGGGTGTTCAGCAATCGTCCCCTGTGGGAGCTTGCTTACGATAGCAGCGGGGGCAGCCAACGTCCGTCACTCATCAGGCGCGTGCCAATTCCAGCGGAACTTCCAAGGTAAATAGGGCGCCTTGCCCCGGTCCGTCGCTATGGACATAGAGGCGGCCATTCATTTCTACCGCCGCCAGGGCGCAGCTGTGCAAGCCAAATCCATGGCCGTCCTTGCGGGTCGTGAAGCCATGGTTGAAGATGCGGGCCAGGTTCTCCGGGGCAATACCTTCGCCTCGGTCCTTGACGCTGAGGCATAGCGTGGTTTCGTCGAGGATGCGAATCCCCAGGGTCATTTCCCGCGGATGCTCACTGATGTGCGACATGGCGATTTTGGCGTTGCTGATCAGGTTGATCAGGATCAGCAGCAACCTGTGCTTGTCTCCCATGATCGCAGGAACGTCCTGGTATTCCTTGATGACAGTGACGTGATGCCGGCTGAGCGCGCCCGAATTCATACGTAGCGCATCTTCGAACAGATTGCTGACATTGAGCGGTTCGATCAGTCTGGCGGCCCCTGCATAGGTTTGTTGAGTGGTGACGATTTCCTTGATGTGATCGATGCTCTTGGTCAACTGCGCCAGCTCATCGATAAGCACTGCCTGTTCCGCGGCGATGGAATCGACCAGTTCGTTGAAATAGCGTGGCAGCAACCGGCCTTTTTCATCAAGGGTGATGAACTGTCCAAGATCCTCGGCATGTTCATTCATCATCTTGACCGCTTTAGTCAGCCCGAGCGTCTTGCTGTTCCTCAACTTGCGGGTCACGAGCTCGGCCGAAATATTCACGCTGTTGAGCACATTTCCGACGTTGTGCAACACATTCGTGGCTATTTCGGCCATGCCCGCCATTCGGGCCGCATCCACCAATTCGCGTTCGGCCTCCTTCAGCTCTTGGGTGCGCTCCTGTACGCGCTCCTCGAGCCGTTCATTGGACACTTGCAGTTCCTGGTTGATCTGATTGATGACGGCGTAACTGCGAACCAGTCGCACCGCCAGGTAGATCATCAACAGTGCCATCACGCTGGCGCACACCGCCAGGTAGAGATGATATTGACGGTCCGTTGCGGCGGTCCTGCGCTGTGTCTCGTTCAGCAGCTCATTGATGCTGTCCAGCTCCTGGGCAACCGGAATGACGCTGATGCGATCAAGTAGGTCATTGACGACAGGTTGTTCCTGGGCAATGGTCTGGACGTGGTGGGTCAGGGTCATGAACGGGGGCTGATAGGCCGCAGGCAACTGGTGAATGTAAGGCTCCAGCTCAGTTAATTTGCCCTGCACTTCCTTGGCTTTGTCCGTCGAGACATAAAGTGCGAACTCCAGCGTTGTCAGGGTCAACTGAAGCACATTGGACGCTGCGGTCAGGCGCTCCATGGGGTTTTCGATATTCATGTCGTTGAGTAGCGTTTGAATCTGGTCTTCGACCTGCGGCAACGCATCCAGGGATGTGCGTAGATTGGCGTTGTGCTGTTCGAATTGCTCCACCAACAAGGTCTTGTTCTTGACGGCCTCCACATAGCCCTTGCGCCTGGAGGCCCAAAGCGCCGCTAAAGGGCCGGAATTATTGAGTTGCTCCAACTGCTCCCATCGACTGCCGGCCTCAAGCGGCAGTGCCAGCGACAGGTTGTTGTTCACGCCGATCTTTTTCCTGAGGATCTTGACGTTCCAGTTAGCATCGGCCTGCTTGAGCTGGCGAATGAAGTCGCGGGATTCAAAGTAGGTCGATGAGTCGTACGTGTATGACTTGATTAAAAAGAATATCAGTGCGCAAAACACAACAAGCGCGACAGCCAACAGGGCGGGCCATTTATATTTTTTGATAATAGTGGTCACGTTATTCTCCTGTTCAGGGCGCTGACCGAAGGAGTCGATGAATTCCCGAGGGGGAGAGATGCTCGAAGGGGGGCGGAAGGGGGGAAAGGTAAGCGTCGTGCGGGTTGGTGTTCAGGTTTGCTTTGGCCTGGGTACACGTTGAGCTCCGTGCTAACGATGAACGTCGGGTTCATGGTTGAGTGTAGCGCTAACGAGAGGGGCGATGCTGCTGCGCGAGTACGCCGCAGTGGAGCAGGCGCGGCCGTGCAGGCCGCGCCCGTGGCGTTACTTGATGTCGATGAAGGGCAGGGCGCCGTTTGGCAGCACGGTGGTTGGCAAGACACCATTCCAGCGCTCGGCCTTGGTCAGCTCCACCAGGTTCTGGTTGCTGGCCAGGGCCTGGGCCCGCGCCTTAATGGCTTCGGCTTCGGCTTTGCCGCGCAACTCGGTAGCCAGTGCGTCTGCCTTGGCCTGTGCCACTTGCGAATCGGCCTCCGCCTGCGCCTGGGTCACGCGAATCTGTGCTTGCACCTGCTCGGTGGCGAGCTGTTGTTCGCGGGTCTTGACCTGGACTTCCGCAGCCATGCGCGCTTCGATGGCTTTTTCGTAGGCATCACTGAAGTCAATGTTCTCGACCTGAACGCTGTCGATGATCACGGGGCCGGTAATGCTGGCCTTGATGGCCGTGGAAATATCGTTGACCAGTTGGACGCGGTTCTGCACGGCAGCCACGGCGTTGAACTTGCCAAAGACGTTTTCCACCTGGGTAGGCACTTGGCGGCTGATCATCCGGTCGCGGATACCTTCAAGGTCCTTGAACTGGGTATAGACCTTCGCGACATCCAAAGGCGCGATGTGCCAGGACACGGACACCTTGAGCTGGGCAGACTGTTGGTCCTTGCTGTAGGCCTGTAGGTCTTCATAAGCCGTCACTTGGTTCTGGACGCTGATCAGGCGTACCGACTCGATAAATGGCATCTTGAAGGACAGCCCCGGTTCAATCACCCCGACCAACGCCCCGTTGCGCAGCAGCACGCCGCGCTCGGTTTCGTCGACCGTGTACCAGCTGCTGAAGAATATACACAACAGGAGGATGCCCCCGATTGCTGCGACGATGGAGCCGATGGTTTTATGGGGCACTTTTCTTTCCTTGAGTGGCTGGATGGGGTTTGCCATAGCTGTGTCCAATGTTGAAGCTGCAATCGGTATTGCGAATGCCAGACACGAAAAAGCCCTGAATAATCAGGGCTTTTTCGTATAAAGATGGCGGAGGCGATGGGATTCGAACTCATGGACCTGTTACAGTCGACGGTTTTCAAGACCGTTGCCTTAAACCACTCGGCCACACCTCCGTATTGCGTTGCGGGCGCCATAATACCCGAATGAAACACACTGTCAAACTCTCTACGTAGCTTGTTACAGAGCGTCTGTTATTATCCTTGCCACTGAATGTTTCAAAACCGGAGGAGTGTCGCCATGCGCGAACAGGATTACGCAGTGAACAACAGCGTGCAGGCTGAGCAGCTAGAGGTTAGCCGCGTCCTGCGCAACACTTATGGGTTGCTGGCACTCACACTCGCTTTCAGCGGTGTGATGGCTTACGTCGCACAACAGATGCGGGTGGGTTACCCGAACATCTTCGTTGTGCTGATCGGTTTCTACGGCCTTTTCTTCCTCACCAACAAACTCCGTGATTCGGCCTGGGGCCTGGTGTCGGCTTTCGCCCTGACCGGCTTCATGGGCTTTTTGCTCGGCCCGATCCTCAATCGCTACCTGCAAATGCAGGGCGGCGCTGAAGTGGTCAGCTCGGCCTTCGCAATGACCGCATTGGTGTTCGGTGGTCTGTCGGCCTACGTGCTGATTTCCCGCAAGGACATGAGCTTCCTGGGTGGCTTCATCACCGCAGGTTTCTTCGTGTTGCTGGGGGCAGTGCTGGCCAGCTTCTTCTTCCAGATCAGCGGCCTGCAACTGGCGATCAGCGCCGGCTTCGTGCTGTTTTCGTCGGTCTGCATCCTGTACCAGACCAGCGCTATCATCCACGGCGGCGAGCGTAACTACATCATGGCCACTATTAGCCTGTATGTATCGATCTACAACCTGTTCGTCAGCTTGCTGCAGCTGTTCGGCCTGATGGGTCGCGACGACTGATTGCATTGGTGATGAGTGAGAAGCCCGCTTTGGCGTGATGCTGTTCACATAGAAACAACGGCGTTTTTTCAGAAATGAAAAGCGCCGTTTTTTTTGGTTTTTTTTGAAGGGCCTGGCTTTCCATTCGTGAAACAAGCACCGTTTTTCCCAGAGTGAACAGCATTATGATCAACAAGGTGCGTTTATAGCTCGGCGACGCAGCAGCAGGGTCAGGCCCAGACCAGTGACGGATAACAAGGCGGCGCAGAAGAAGATCGATGAATAGCCCAGGTTCAACGCCACCGCCCCCATCAGCGGACCGGCAATCGCCAGCGCCAGGTCGAAGAACACCGCATAGGCGCTCAAACCCGCGCCACGGCTGGTGTTCGGCACTTGCTTGATGGCCTCCACCCCCAGCGCCGGGTATACCAGCGATAGCCCGAAACCGGCCAGCCCGGCACCGACCAGGGCGAACGCGGTGGACGGCGCCAGCCACAGCAATACCAGGCCGAGGGTTTCGATGCTCATGCAGGCAATGGCTGAGTTGAAGCCACCGAAGCGGGCGATGCTGGAAATGAACAACAACCGCGCCAGGATGAAGCAGGCACCGAAGACCGTCAGGCACCAGGCCGCGCCGGTCCAGCCGCGACTGACATAAAACAATGTGATGAACGTGGTGAGCGTGCCGTAGCCGATCGATGCCAGGCTCAGGCCCGCCCCGAATGGCGCAATGCGTCCAAACACCGCCCAGAAAGGCAAGCGCTCACCGCGAATGACCGGCACCGACGGCTTGTTGCGAATGATCAACAGCGCCGCCCCGGCTAGCAGCGACAACGCAACGCCCAGGCTGGCGAACCCCAGCTCACCGACCATCACCACGCCCAACGGCGCACCGATGGCGATGGCTCCGTACGAGGCGATGCCGTTCCAGGAAATCGAGCGGGCGGTGTGCTCCACACCCACCTGGCCCATGCACCAGCTGATGGTGCCCACGCCAATCAGCCCTTGGGCCACGCCAAGCAGCAAGCGCCCAACAATCAGAATCAACAGACTGGCCAGGGGAAAGCTTTGCAACAAGATCGAGAGCAGCGTCAGCAAGCCGCTGAGCACAATCCCCGTCAGCCCGTAGACGATTGCCCGCTTGGTGCCAACGCTGTCCGACAGCCGCCCGGCCATGGGGCGGCTGAGCAGGGTCGCCAGGTACTGTGAGCCGATGGTCAACCCGGCCACCACCGCGCTGAAGCCCAGTTGTTCGTGGACATAACCCGGCAGCACGGCAATGGGCAGGCCGATGCAGAGAAAGGCGATGAAGGTGTAGAAAACGATGGAGACGATCTGCAGGGTGATCGACAGGGAGCTGGAGGCAGGTGAGGGCTTGGGCATAGGGCTCGTTCGCGGGCAGCGGTAAGAGAGCCTCATCATGGCGCGAGGAGGGGATAAAAGAAAGCAGGCTAACTAAATGTGCTGGCGAAGGCGGATGGTCAGTTTCAATTGAGGTTGTATGCACCGGCCGCTTCGCGAGCAAGCCCGCTCACAGTTTTACCCTTGCAATACAAAAAGCCCTGTCACAGTGGACAGGGCTTTGCTTTTACAGCGAACAGCCAAGGGCCGTCCTTAGAACACCACACCCTGGCTACGCAGGTAGTCGTCATAGGTGCCGCTGAAGTCGACCACGCCATCGGCGCTCAGTTCGATGATGCGGGTGGCCAGGGAGGAGACGAACTCACGGTCATGGCTGACGAAGATCAGCGTGCCCGGGTAGTTTTCCAGCGCCAGGTTCAGCGCCTCGATCGATTCCATGTCCAAGTGGTTGGTCGGTTCGTCCATCACCAGCACGTTCGGCTTTTGCAGGATCAGCTTGCCGAACAGCATGCGGCCTTGCTCACCACCGGAAATGACCTTGACCGACTTGAGGATCTCGTCGTTGGAAAACAGCATACGGCCCAAGGTGCCACGAACCAGTTGTTCGCCGCCCTGGGTCCATTGGCCCATCCAGTCGAACAGGTTGACGTCGTCTTCGAAATCGTGGGCATGGTCCTGGGCGTAGTAGCCCAGTTCCGCGGCGTCGGTCCATTTCACGGTGCCGGCATCGGGTTCCAGCTCATTGACCAGGGTGCGCAGCAAGGTGGTCTTGCCGATACCGTTCGGGCCAATGATCGCCACGCGTTCACCGGCTTCGACGGTGAAACTGAAGTCCTTGAACAGTGGCTTGCCGTCAAAACCCTTGGCCATGCGTTCGACAATGACCGCCTGACGGTGCAGCTTTTTGGTTTGTTCGAAGCGAATGAACGGGCTGACGCGGCTCGATGGCTTGACCTCGGCCAGTTGGATCTTGTCGATCTGCTTGGCGCGAGAGGTGGCCTGCTTGGCTTTCGAGGCGTTTGCCGAGAAACGGCTGACGAACGACTGCAGCTCGGAAATCTGCGCTTTCTTCTTGGCGTTGTCCGACAGCAGTTGCTCGCGGGACTGGGTCGCCACGGTCATGTACTCGTCGTAGTTGCCCGGGAACAGGCGCAGCTCGCCGTAGTCCAGGTCCGCCATGTGGGTGCAGACACTGTTCAGGAAGTGACGGTCGTGGGAGATGATGATCATCAGGCTCGAACGCTGGGTCAGCACGTTTTCCAGCCAGCGGATGGTGTTGATATCCAGGTGGTTGGTCGGTTCGTCGAGCAGCAGCACTTCCGGGTCGGAGAACAGTGCCTGGGCCAGCAACACACGCAGTTTCCAGCCTGGTGATACTTCGCTCATCGGGCCGAAATGCTGCTCGATGCCAATCCCCAGGCCCAACAGCAGTTCACCGGCACGGGATTCGGCGGTGTAGCCGTCCATCTCGGCAAATTCGGTTTCCAGCTCGGCCACGGCCATGCCGTCTTCTTCGGTCATTTCCGGCAGCGAATAGATGCGATCGCGCTCGGCCTTGACCTTCCACAGCTCTTCGTGACCCATGATCACGGTGTCGATCACGGTGAATTCTTCGTAGGCGAACTGGTCCTGGCGCAGTTTACCCAGGCGCACGTTCGGCTCGAGCATGACCTGGCCGCCGGACGGCTCGAGGTCACCGCCGAGGATTTTCATGAAGGTCGACTTGCCGCAACCGTTGGCGCCAATCAGACCGTAGCGGTTACCCGCGCCGAATTTGACAGAGACGTTTTCGAACAGTGGCTTGGCGCCGAACTGCATCGTGATGTTAGCTGTAGAGATCAAAGGTTTATCCTGCGGAACATTCAGAGTAGCTAAGGGTGCGGCAGTACCTGTTCAGTACCTATTTGCGCACGTCCCGACCGCGCAAAGGTGTCGCGGTCGCAAGCGCAAGGGTCCATCCGGCATAAGAGGACAGCAGCATACGGAGCGCCTGGCCCGGTAGACGTGCGCCGAGGCCGCGTTTGCGGCATCGGCCAAAGGGGGCGCGTAATAGTTGGCGGCGATTGTACTGGTCTGGCCGCATAAACGATAGGGTATTGCCCGGGCAAGACAGTTTTTCACAATGGAAGGATAACTTTTGGTTACAAACTGTGGCTAAAATGCCATTTCCCCCTGTGCCATCTGCCTGTCGCTTGACTGGCCAGGGAAACGACCTGTCCACTCCAGCATTGTGGCGGTTTTTCGTGAAGCTCATCATTGTCGCGATCTACATCTTCTCCATTGGCTACGTTCACCTGCGCGGTCGCGTGCGGCATAAGTTCGGACGCCAGTTGAGCGATCATTCGTCGTTTCTCGCCCCGATCAATTGCCTGCTTTACCTGTGCTCGAAACTGCCCAACAGGCCTTTCCTGAGCCCGGCGCAGTTCCCGGACCTGAGCCCGTTGCAGGCCCACTGGGAGGAGATCCGGGCGGAAGGCCAGGAGCTGCTGCGCGCGGGGGAGATCAAGCGTTCCGATCAATACGACGATGTGGGCTTCAACTCGTTCTTCAAGACCGGTTGGAAGCGCTTCTACCTGAAGTGGTACGGCGACAGCCATCCTTCGGCCATGAAGCTGTGCCCCCGTACCACCGAACTGGTGCAGAGCATCGGCTCGATCAAGGCGGCGATGTTCGCCGAGTTGCCGCCGGGCTCGAAGCTGGTCCGGCACCGCGACCCCTATGCCGGGTCCTATCGGTATCACCTGGGCCTGGAAACACCCAACGATGCTGGTTGCTACATCAATGTCGATGGCGAGCCTTATCATTGGCGCGATGGCGAGGCGGTGATCTTCGACGAAACGTTCATTCATTACGCCCATAACACCACCGGCCATAATCGCATCATCCTGTTCTGCGACGTGGAACGGCCCATGAAGTTTCGCTGGGCTACCGCGTTCAACCGCTGGTTCAGCCGCACCGTGATGACAGCGGCCGGCGCGCCCAACGACGCGGGCGACAGGACGGGCGCCTTGAACCGGGCGTTCTCCAGGCTCTACAAGATACGGTTGCAGGGCAAGGCCCTGAAAAAGCGCAACCGCACGCTGTATTACCTGCAGAAGTGGGCGTTCTTTGGTGGCCTGCTGGTGATCTTTATCTGGATGTAGGCGCTGGGGAGGCCTGCGAACTTTTGATTTTGATTTTGATCGTTTGCTCTGGACTCTATGGGTTGTGGAAAGATCGCAGCCTCGTTGTACTCGACAGCTCCTACGTCCCTACGTCCCTACAGGGTGTTCAGTTGGTGGGTTTTTGTGCATTCAGTTGCTCCCACATCCTGGCCGTGATGCGCTGGCGGTGGTTGTAGCCTTCCCAGGGATCGGCGCCCAAGCCCTTTGCCCGTTCCTGCGCGGTATAGATGTCCCATTGCTGGGCGTTGCGCAGGGTCGACAGTTCGGCCCGGGCGATTGGCACCGAGACTGGCAGGCCTGGCCTGGCGCGTACCGAGTAGGCAGCTACCGTGCTGGCACCGCGAGCGTTGCGCAGGTAGTCGACGAATATTTTCCCGACGCGGTTCTTTGGGCCCATGGTGGCCGTGATGCGCTCTGGCATTTGCCGGGTCAGGAACTGCGAGATGGCTTTGGCGAACGCCTTGGCGGTGTCCCAGCCTTCACTTCTCGCCAAGGGCACGATCACGTGCATGCCGTTGCCACCGCTGGTCTTGAGAAAAGCCTGCAAACCCAACTCGTCGAGCACCGCCAAGGTCATATGGGTCGCCTCGATTATGGCGCTCCAGGGCAGCGAAGGGTCCGGGTCCAGGTCCAGGACAAACAGGTCGGGCGTCTCGATCCGGTCGTGGGTCGCGGTCCAGGTGTGCAGTTCCACTGTACCCATCTGCGCCGCGCTGACCAGGGCGTGGATGTCATCGATTTCCATCAGCGCTGCATGGCCCGGGTCCAGTCGCGGATCCAGCTGTTTGATATGGGGAATGTCCAGGCGATCGGCGTGTTTTTGGAAGAACTGCTCTTCACCGATACCGTCCGGCGCCCGCAACAGCGCGACCGGGCGCCGCTTGAGGTGCGGCAGGATCCACGGAGCGATGTCCAGGTAATACTGCGCCAACTCGGCTTTCTGCACACCGCTGACACCGTCGATGACCCGATCAGGGTGGGTGATGGTCACGCCGTCGACTTTGGCCGCGCGGGCTTTGCTGCGGCGCTTGGGTTCTGGCGTCGTGGGCTTTATTGGCAGAGGCTGTTCGCGAAACACCTTGTTGGCCGGCATATTGCCCGACAAGTCCAGGAAAGTAGCCTGCCGCACCCGGTTATCGTGAGTCCATTCAGTGAACTCGACCTCGCAGGTCAGGCCAGGCTCGACCCACTGCACGCCCCGTCCCCGCACACCGTTGAGTGGCAAAGCCAGTGGCGGAGTCTCGCGCTGCTGCGCGCACAGTTGCGGGTGTAATTGTTTGATTTGCGCCTGGCTGAACCCCGTGCCGACCCGACCGGCGTACACCAGCCCAGACGGCCCGTTGACGGCCAGCAGCAACGCGCCGAAACCGCTGCGCTTGCCTTGGGGGCGGGTGAACCCGACGATGACGAAGGCTTGGCGCAACCGGCACTTGAGTTTTACCCAATCGGCGCTTCGCCGGGACATATAAGGGCTGCCCAGGCGCTTGCCGACCACGCTGTCCAGTGAGAGCGCGATAGCGCTTTCGAACATGTCGTGCTGGCTGGCAGAAAACGACTCGGAAAAGCGCAGGCGCTTGCTGGCGTTGTTGCCAAGGGCTTTTTTCAGGGCCGCACGGCGTTCCTCCACCGGCGCCTGGCGCAGGTCGACACCGTTGAGGAACGGCGCATCGAATAGGAAGTACACCATGTCGACCGTGCGGCTGATGTCGAAAGCCTGGCGCAGGGCCGCGAAATCGCAGTGGCCGGTCTCATCGAGCAGCACCAGTTCGCCGTCGAGCCAACTGTCCCCCAGGTTCAACTCGGCCAGGGCATCGGCATGCAGCTTCAGACGCTCGGTCCAGTCCTGGTGATTGCTATTGAACAAGCGGATTTCGCCCTGTTCGATGCGGGTCAGCAGTCGATAACCGTGGAACTGGACTTCATAGCGCCATTCGCCGGTGGGCGGTTCTTCCACGGGCGTGGCCAGGTGCGGCGACAGGCGCTCGGGCAGGCGGTTTTGAGGCGCCTTGCGGGCCGTTGTAGTGTCCGACTTGGCGTTAGACAAACGAGCAGATTCACTCTTGGCGTTGGCCATGACAGATTCCCTTCTATTGCGCACGCCAGGGGTTACCCCCGGGAGGCCTTGGTGGCTTTTTTGGCAGGAACGGATTTGCGGGGTTTTGCAGGTTTTGCAGGCGCCTTCCCGGCGGATTTGTCGGTGGCTTTGCCCTTGCTGCCCAGGCTGCGCTTGAGCAACTCTGTAAGGTCGACGACATCGGCCGTCTTGCGTTGTTCTTCGCCTGGGGCAGTCTCCACCGCTTCGAGGCGGCCTTCGTTGGCTTTTTTTTCCACCAGCTCCATGATTTTGTCTTCGAAACTGTCCCGGTATTCTTGCGGCTCCCAGTCGGCGCTCATGTCTTGCACGAGACGCTTGGCCATTTCCAGCTCGCCCTTGGCCAGGGTCGGGTTCGTCACCTCGTCGCTCAGCTCCAGGACATCAAGGTCGCGCACGTCAGCAGGCCAGCGCAGCATCACCAGTACCAGCGCCGATTCAAGGGGCATGAGCGCCGCCAGGTGCTGGCGGGTATGCAACACGACATGAGCCAGGGCGACCTTGTGAGTCTTGACCAGGGTTTCGCGCAGTAGGGCATAGACTTTGCCACCGCGTTTGTCAGGGGCGAGGAAATAGGGTGTGTCGATGTTTTGCAGTGGGATCTTCTCGCTGTTGACAAAGGAAAAGATATCGATGGTCTGGGTGGACTTGGGGTGGGCGGAACGAATTTCTTCCTCGCTGAGCAACACGTACTGGCCTTTGTGGTACTGGACGCCCTTGACGATGTCGTCCTTGGTCACCTCCTTACCCGTCGCCTTGTTGACCCGTTTGTAGCCCACCGGGTCCATGCTGCGTTTGTCCAGCCAGTCAAAATCCACACCCTGGGAGGAGGTGGCCGACACCAGCGCGACAGGAATATGGACCAGTCCGAAACTGATTGCGCCTTTCCAAATTGCCCGTGCCATGGTGGTGTTGTCCTTGCCGGTGGATGTCTTTCTGGTGACCTTCGCGGCTTGGGAAAAGTTTCCATTTTGCGAGCTTGCTCGCGATGGCGGCAGTACAGGCGCCATTGACGCAAGTTGACCCTCCGCTGTCACGAGCAAGCCCGCACGCATTGGTTCGCAGACGTTTCGTTACATCTTCACCCGGACATTTCGCTTAACAAGGGCGAACCTGCGGCGTAGCGTGCTTTCGATATGCCTGAACTCAAGAGGTGTCCGAATGAACAGGCTGATGGTTGCCATCATTACGCTATTTCTGACCGCCGCTGCCCAAGCTGCCACGCCGGGCGGAGGCCCCATGGTTCTGGCCCAGAATCTACCGGGCAACAACAATCCCTATAACAGCCCGACGCGGCGGGCCAATCCCAATAGCATGCAGGGCACGCGGTCCAACGTGCCGACGATTCATGACAACCCGACGGTGCCGGTACTGCGCCCACCGACCCTGGAAAACGGCGGCATTGGCAATGGTTATCCCCGTTCCGGCCAGCCACCGGGCTCGCCGCGTCCCACCATCGAGGCTCCGACGCCACCCAGGAGCACCCAGAATGGCAACCGCTAGGTCGTCGCGCTCTTTTCACACCACAGAAGGAATTGTGCATGTTGCGTAAAACACTCCTGGCCGCATGTTGCGCCAGCGCTGCCCTGACCCTTGCCACGTCGGCTGCTGCCGCGCCGACCCAATCATTCAAGAGCGAGGAGGGCACCGTGGAAGTGACCACCGTGGTCAAGGGACTTGAGCACCCTTGGTCTGTCGCATTCCTGCCTGGCCAGCAGGGCATGCTGGTGACGGAGCGACCGGGCAACCTGCGCGTGGTCAGCCTCGATGGCCAATTGTCCACACCCTTGAGTGGCGTGCCTGAAGTATGGGCCAAGGGGCAGGGCGGTCTGCTGGACGTGGTGCTGTCGCCCGATTTCAAGCAGGATCGTACCGTCTACCTGTCTTACGCCGAGGCGGGCGCAGACGGCAAGGCCGGCACCGCCGTGGGGCGTGGGCAACTGGCCGAAGACCTCAAAAGCCTGAAGAATTTCGACGTGATCTTCCGTCAGCAACCCAAGCTGTCCACGGGCAACCACTTTGGCTCGCGCCTGGTCTTCGACCGCGATGGCTATCTGTTCATTACCTTGGGGGAAAATAACGAGCGGCCCACCGCCCAGGACCTGGACAAGCTGCAAGGCAAGGTCGTGCGCATCTACCCCGACGGCAAGGTGCCCGACGACAACCCCTTTGTCGGCCAGAAAAACGTCCGTCCCGAAATATGGTCCTACGGCATGCGTAACCCCCAGGGGGCGGCCCTCAACCCTTGGAATGGCACGTTGTGGGAGAACGAACACGGACCCAAGGGCGGTGATGAGATGAACATCATCGAGCGCGGCAAGAACTACGGCTGGCCATTGGCGACCCATGGCATCAACTACTCCGGCGCCCCGATTCCCGAAGCCCAGGGCAAGACTGTCGAGGGCAGCCTTGGCCCACATCACGTCTGGCAGGTGTCACCGGGGCTCAGTGGCATGGCGTTCTACGACCATGATCGTTTCAAGGCCTGGCAGCGCAACGTGTTCATCGGGGCGCTGGTGCCCGGGGAACTGATTCGCCTGCAATTGCAGGGCGACAAGGTCGTCCACGAAGAGCGTTTGCTGGGTGAGCTCAAGGCGCGAGTCCGGGACGTTCGTCAAGGCCCGGACGGTTACCTGTATGTGCTGACGGATGAGGACGACGGGGCGTTGTATAAAGTCGGACTCAAATGACGCACCGCCCTGTAGGCGTTCATGTGCAGCCATTCATCTAGGAACTGCGTAGGAGCTGTGTAGGAGCTGTCGAGTGCAACGAGGCTGCGATCTTTCCCAAGACAATTGAATCTCAAGCGAAAGATCAAAAGATCAAAAGATCAAAAGATCAAAAGATCAAAAGCTTCGCCAGCTCCAACATATTTGCCATTGACTTGCCACCAACGCACCGCTAACTTCCAGCCATGACTTCAACCGTACTGCGCAGCCAGCCAAGCATTATTACCGCCATTCCTTATTTGGCGGGTTAGCTGACGGCTGCACCCAACCCGCCCTGGAGGCGGGTTTTTTCTTTCTGTCTCCTGGGCTCCGCCCGAACCAGGAGATCGCCATGACCGTTACCCGCACCGAGCAAGCCCTGCTTGAGCACTACGTTAAGAAGATTCTCGCCGCGCCAGTCTATGAATTGGCCGTACGCACGCCGCTGCAAGCGGCTTCCGCACTGTCCGAGGCCTTGGGTAACCGGATCCTGCTCAAGCGCGAAGACCTGCAACCAACCTTTTCTTTCAAGATCCGCGGTGCCTATAACAAACTCGTGCATCTGACCCCGCAGCAGCGCGCCCGTGGCGTCATCACCGCGTCTGCCGGCAATCATGCCCAGGGCGTTGCGCTGGCGGCACGGGAATTGGGTATTTCGGCCAGCATCGTCATGCCTGTGACCACTGTGCAATTGAAGGTGCTGGGCGTGCGCAACCGAGGCGCCGAAGCGATTCTGCACGGGGAAAGCTTTGCGTTTGCCCTGGCGCATGCGCTGGACCTGGCCGGGCAGACCGGACGGGAGTTCGTCTCGCCTTTCGATGACCCGGACGTGATCGCCGGGCAGGGCACTGTCGCCATGGAAATCCTGCGCCAGCACCCCGGCCAGCTGGATGCGATCTTCGTCCCGGTCGGCGGCGGTGGGTTGATCGCCGGGATCGCGGCCTACGTCAAGTACCTGCGCCCGGAAGTACGCATCATCGGCGTCGAGTCGCAGCATTCTGCCTGCCTCCAGGCAGCGCTGGCAGCCGGTGAGCAGGTAACCCTGCCAGAGGTGGGAACCTTCGCCGATGGCGTGGCCGTGGCGCAGATTGGCGCCCATGGCTTCGATATCTGCCGTTTCTGTGTCGATGAAGTGATCACCGTGAGCAACGATCAACTGTGCGCCGCGATCAAGGACATCTATGACGATACCCGTTCCATCACCGAACCGTCGGGCGCACTGGCAGTGGCAGGCATCAAGCAATACGTGGCGCACACGGGGGCGCGAGGCCAGACATTGGTGGCGATCGATTCCGGTGCCAACATCAATTTCGACAGTTTGCGCCACGTGGCCGAGCGTGCAGCGGTGGGCGCGGTTTGAGTGATTTACGCTACGTCACACATTTTTTGAAGCAGGCGACGGATGCCCACTTGCATCTTCGCATTAGGGGCTACTCTAGGTTGCGAACCGGATAAAAGCGATTGCAATTTGCAGGGGGGAAAGTAGCGTTTCCTTGCATTTTGCACGAACTATCTGGCGCGGGACGAAGCTAAACGCTTGATTCAGATCAATCCGCAACGTTTTCAATACAGGCATACTTCTTGCGGGATGATTCAAGGGTTCGTTTGGCGAACTCGTTGACTGAAAGTGCTGAAAAAAACGAACGGCACGGTATTCGTAGTTCCAGTCCGCAGGGAAGAAAACGGACGAAATACCGCTGCCGTGAACATAAGTTGGCCGCCTCAACAGGAGAGAGTCGCCATGTTTCTATCTGCCCTCGAAATGCGAAACATCATTGAAAGCAGCTTGTTACCCAAGCGCTCGCAATGCACCTTGTCACCTGAGCTGACGATGACAGTCAAGATTTACGACGATCACGAAACCGATCGCGTGGCTTTGGTCAAAACCGACATCGATGCCAATAAACTCACCGGTTGCCGGGCCATCAACGACTTGATCGCCGAGCTGCGTACCGAGCTCGACCACAACCCTGCCGCTGGCAATCACTTTCATCAGCAACACCATCGGATGACTGGCCGCTGATAACGGCCTTGTCCTTGTAAGCCTGACGCTCGGGTCCGGTCATGTCCGAACCCGGCGTCCAGTTTTTTAGCTGCGATTTTTTAGCAGCGATGCGCCATTCAGTTCAATTGTTGTCTGTATGGCAGGTCTGGCCCGGTTTTGCCACACGTCAGGGCGGCGGCGCGAATGGCGAACTCAAGCATTGCGCTGATCTGTTCCCGGGTCAGGGTGTGCAAGCCCTCGACCGAATCCAATTGTTGTTCAGTCAACCACGCAATCAGCGCGGCCTGGAAGGTGTCGCCTGCACCCACGGTGTCGGCGATCTTCACCGGACAGGACGGCAGCGACCATGAGCCGTGTTGGCGACTGAAGACCGTAGCGCCCTGGCCGCCACGGGTCAGGAAGACCAATTGGCAGCGGTTCCCCAGCCAACCTTCGACGATCGCCTTGGGCTCAACCCCTGGGTAGAGCAGCTCCAGGTCTTCGTCACTGACCTTGATCAGGTCGGCATATTGCACCAGCGTCGCAATCCGTGAGCGCCACAGCTCGATATCCGGCTGCGGGTTGAGTCGCACATTCGGGTCGAGGCTGATCAGGCGGCGGCCGCTTTCGCGTTGCATCAGGGCCAGGAGCGTATCGGCAATGGGCTGGACCACCAGCGAGAACGAGCCGAAATGCAAGCCGCGCACCTCGGGGCCCAGGTCCGGTAGATGCGCCAGGCTCAGTTGTCGGTCCGCACAGCCTTCGCCGCGAAAACTGTAGTGGGGCGAACCATTGGCGCCCACGGCAACCATTGCCAGGGTGGTCGGTGCGTCGAACTCCACCAGGTATTGGGCGCTGACACCTTCATTGAGCAGCACCTGCTGCAAGCGTCGGCCCAAGTAGTCGGTGGACAGCCCGGTCAACAGCGCCGATTCAACACCCAGGCGGCGCAGCCCCACGGCTACGTTGAACGGTGAACCGCCGGCAATGGCCTTGTAGTTCACTTGCGAGGCCAAGCCATTCGCCTCGGTCTCACTGAAAAAATCAAACAGCGCTTCACCACACACCAAATACATAGTTGCCCGCTCTCAAAGGGTTGCGACGTGTTGTCGATAACGTTCATAAACTTGTTGCGACGCCGCGACATGCGCGGCGATTGGCCGGGTTTCGCTGGTCGGGTCGAGCTTGACGCAGCGCTCACACAGCTCGGCCAAGCCTGTTTGCGAACCCGAGTGACACCATGCCGCCTGGATCGCCGCCCCCAAAGCCGCGGCTTCGCTCTGCTCGGTGCAAATGACCGTGGTGTCCATGGTGTCGGCGACGATCTGCCGCCACTCCGCGCTTTTGGAGCCACCGCCGATCAGGCGAATGCTCTGGGCCTGGAGTCCGTTGGCCCGCAACAGGTCCAAGCCATAGCGCAAACCGAATGTCGTGCCTTCGACCACGGCGCGACACAGGTTGGCCCGGGTCAGGTTGGTGGTGGTCAGGCCCAACAGGCTGCCGGTGGCATGGGGCAGGGCGGGAACACGCTCGCCGTTGAGGAACGGCAGCATGCACACGCCCTCTGCACCAATCGGAGCCTGGACCACCAGGGCGTTGAATGTGTCGATGTCCAGCGCCAGCAATTGGCGAATCGCCCCGGTGGCGTTGGTCAGGTTCATGGTGCAGATCAGCGGCAGCCAGCCACCGCTGGAGGAGCAGAATGTCGCCACGGACGGCTGTGGACTGACCGCAGGTTCGGCGGCATAGGCGTAGACCGTACCGGAGGAACCGAGGCTCATAGTAATCACGCCGGGCTGGATATTACCCGTACCGATGGCCCCCATCATGTTGTCGCCGCCACCACTTGCCACCACCGCGTTGGGGTTGATGCCCAGGTGCGCAGCAATGGCTGGCAGGATACGTCCAACTGGCTGATGGGCCTCGATCAGTTCCGGCAGCGCCGCTTGCAAGCGTGCGCTGGGGTCGATGTGTTGTAACAGTTGCACGTCCCACTGGCGGGTGCGCACGTTGAAATAGCCGGTTCCTGAGGCGTCGCCGTATTCGCTGCAATGGCGGCCGGTGAGCCAGTAGTTGAGGTAGTCGTGGGGCAGCAGGACGCTGGCGATGCGTTCGAAAACCTGGGGATGTTGCTCTCGAGTCCAGAGCAGTTTGGAAACCGTGTAGCCCGGCGCGATCACCACGCCGAGGCGTTCGAGGCTGCCGCCTTCACCACCCAGGTGCAGCAGGAGTCGATCGTTTTCCGGCGTTGTCTCGGTGTCGCACCACAGCTTGGCCGGGCGCAGCACCTGGCCTTGGTCATCGAGCAACACCAGGCCGTGTTGTTGGCCGGAGACGCCGATACCGTGGATCGCCTGGCCATCGACCCCAGCGACAGCCAAGGCTTGGTGAGTGGCTTGGGTGAATGCCTCGAGCCATTGCTGGGTGTCTTGTTCGCGGCGACCGTTGGGGCCGCTGATCATGGCGTGCGCCGCGGCACCCTGGCCGAGGACCTGGCCACTGGTCGCGTCCAGGACCAGCGCCTTGGTGCCTTGGGTGCCGCAGTCGATGCCCAGGAACAGTTGTTGGTTTGCCATAGAAATCCTTGGTCGTCAGATCAATACCAGCAGGTAATAGCAGCTCGGTCAGCAAACACACAACCCCGGGGCGAGGGAGCTTGCTTCCGCTGGGCTCTGTAGGAGCTGGCGAAGCCTGCGATCTTTTGATCTTTCGCTTGGGATTCAAGTGTCAGGGAAAAATCGCAGCCTCGTTGCACTCGACAGCTCCTACACAGCTCCTACGGCCCAGCGGGAGCAAGCTCCCTCGCCACAAAAGCGGATTGCTGTTTAAGCGCCGTCAGCCAACACTCGCTCAAGTGTTCGTGTTACCCCGTGTTCACGCAAGCTGTTGCAGCACCATTCGAATGCTGCCACGAACTCCGGCGAGCGAGGAATGGCAGTGCCAAAGATTTCTTCCACCTCCAGCATCCGCTGGGTCACCAGCGCATCGTCAGCCACCAGTGCCTGGCAGAACGCCGCCCGTGGGTCCGGGATTGAATACGTCACGCCGTTCTCGTCCACACCCTTCAAGTACACGGCCCAGGCGGCCACTACCAGCGCCGCGCGGCGGGTCTCGCCACCGTTGGCGATCAAGCGGTTGATGGTTGGCACAGTGAATTTCGGAAACTTCGACGAGCCGTCCGAACAGACCCGTTCCAACTGGTCGGCAATCGCCTGGTTGGAAAAACGCTCCACCAGGGTGTTCTTGTAGTCGCTCAGGTCGATGCCCGGCACTGGCGCCAGTTGCGGCGTCACGTCCAGGTCCATGTAGGCGCGCATGTAACGTACGAACAGCGGATCGTTCATGGTCTCGTGGACGAAGCGATAACCCTTGAGAAAGCCCAGGTAGGTCAACGCCAGGTGGCTGCCGTTGAGCAGCTTGATTTTCATCTCTTCATAAGGTGTGACGTCATCGGTGAACTGCACGCCGACCTTTTCCCAGGCCGGGCGACCGTTGACGAACTTGTCTTCCAGGACCCATTGCACGAAGGGTTCGCAGACCACCGGCCAGGCGTCGTCGATGCCATGTTCGTCATGCAGTTGCAGGCGATGGGCCACGCTGGTCATGGGCGTGATGCGATCGACCATGGCATTGGGGAAACTGACATTGCGGTCGATCCATTGCCCCAGATCGGCGTCGCCCAGCGCGGCGAAGGCCAGCAACGCCTTGCGGGTCACAGCACCATTGTGGGGCAGGTTATCGCAGGACATCAGGGTGAACGCCGGAGTGCCGGCCGCACGGCGCTTGGCCAGGGCGGCGCAGAGGAAACCGAAAACGGTTTTCGGCGTCTCAGGATGGGCCAGGTCGTGCTGGATCTGCGGCAAGTGGGCCATGAACTCGCCGGTGCTGTCGTCGATGCAATAGCCACCTTCGGTGATGGTCAGCGAGACGATGCGGATCTGCGGGTCGGCCAGTTTGTCGATCAGCGCCTGGGCGCCATCTTCAGCCAGCAACATGTCATTGATCGCGCCAATCACCCGGACTTCGGTGTCATCGGTGTCGCCCAGTTCGTACAGGGTGAACAGGTATTCCTGGGCGGCCAGGTCGTCCCGGGCACGGCGATCCTCGGCTCGCAGGCCCACGCCGCAGATGGCCCAGTCCAGGTCGGCACCGGTGTTCATCAACGCATCGGTGTAGTAGGCCTGGTGAGCGCGGTGGAAACCGCCGACGCCGATGTGGGCGATGCCCTGGCGAATGTCGCCCACAGGGTAGGCGGGCAGGGCGACGTCAGGGTTGAGGTTGTGCAGGTTTTGTCGGTTGAGTTTCATCGCAGGTCTCGGCAATCAGGCGGCGGCGCGCAGCGCGCGGGTCACCGCAACGCCCTCGGCATCGAATAAGTGACAGTGTTCGGCGTCCAGGTGCAGGCTCAGTTGCTCGCCGAAACGGCTCGCCAAGTCGCCGCGAACGCGCATGGTCAAGGCTTCGTCGGATGCGGTGACGACGTGACAGAAAGTGTCGCTGCCCAGCCGTTCGCTGACGTCGGCGGTGACTTGCAGGGTGCAATCACCCGGTTGCGCCAGGTTCAGATGCTCTGGGCGAATCCCCAGGGTCACCGCGCCGCCGACGTTCAGGCTGGCACCGCTCAAGGGCAGGCTGATACGCGTGCCGGCGTCCAACTGCACTTCACAACCCTGGCTGTCCAGGCCGGTGACCCTGCCTTTGAGAAAACCCATTTTCGGTGTGCCGAGGAACCCGGCGACAAACAGGTTGGCCGGCTGGTGGTACAGCTCCAGCGGTGAGCCGACCTGCTCAATGCGCCCGCCATTGAGCACCACTACCTTGTCGGCCAGGGTCATGGCTTCGACCTGGTCGTGAGTCACGTAGATCATGGTCGCCTGCAGCTCTTTGTGCAGGCGTGCCAGTTCCAGGCGCATTTGCACCCGCAGGGCGGCGTCGAGGTTGGACAGTGGTTCGTCGAACAGGAAGATTTTCGGATTACGCACGATGGCCCGGCCGATCGCAACACGTTGGCGCTGGCCGCCGGACAGTTGCTTGGGCTTGCGCTCGAGCATCGGCCCCAGTTCGAGGATGCGTGCCGCCTCGTTGACCTTCTTCTCGACCTCGGCCTTGGGCACACCGGCCAGGTCCAGGGCAAAGGACATGTTCTTGCGCACGCTCATGTGCGGGTACAAGGCGTAGGTCTGGAATACCATCGCCAGGTCGCGCTTGGCCGGGCTGACTTCAGTGATGTCCCGGCCATCCAGTTCGATGGTGCCGTCGCTGACCTCTTCAAGGCCGGCGATCAGCCGCAGCAGCGTGGACTTGCCACAGCCCGATGGGCCAACGAAGACCACGAACTCGCGGTCGTTCACCTCAAGGTCGATGCCTTTGATGATGGAGAAGCCTTCGAAAGCCTTTTGCAAATTCTTGATTTTCAGGTTGGCCATGATGATGGGCCTCCACTTGTTATTTATTCAGTTGGCCGGGAAAGATCGCAGCCTCGTTGCACTCGACCGCTCCTACAGCGATCCGGTGGGCGCTGGCGAAGCCTGCGATCTTCTGGCGGTTCATTTCACCGCGCCGAAGGACAAACCGCGCACCAGCTGTTTCTGGCTGATCCAGCCGAAGATCAGGATCGGCGCGCAGGCCAGGGTCGAGACGGCCGACAATTTGGCCCAGAACAACCCTTCCGGGCTGGAATAAGAGGCGATCAACGCCGTCAGTGGTGCGGCTTTGGAGGAGGTGAGGTTCAGCGACCAGAAGGCCTCGTTCCAGCACAGGATCAGCGACAGCAGCACAGTGGAGGCCAGGCCGCCCTTGGCAATCGGCAGCAGCACCCGGACCATCTCCTGCCACAGGGTGGCGCCATCCAGACGCGCGGCCTCGAGGATGTCGCGAGGAATGTCTTTGAAGTAGGTGTAAATCATCCAGACCACGATGGGCAGGTTGATCAAGGTGTAGATGATGATCAACGCGACACGCGTGTCCAGCAGGCCAAACTGCTTGGCCAGCAGGTAGATCGGCATCAGCACGCCCACTGGCGGCAGCATCTTGGTGGAGAGCATCCACAGCAACGTGCCTTTGGTGCGCTGGGTTTCATAGAACGCCATGGAGTAGGCCGCAGGCACCGCAATCAGCAAGCACAGGGCGGTGGCACTGAAGGAAATCACCACCGAGTTCCAGGCGAAGCTGAAGTAGTTGCTGCGCTCGTTGATGTGCAGGTAGTTCTCCAGCGTGGGCGCGAAGATGAACTGCGGCGGTGTGGCGAACGCGTCGATTTCGGTCTTGAAGCTGGTCAGCACCATCCAGAAGATCGGGAAGAAGATCAGGATCGCGATGGCCCAGGCCAGCGTGCCCAGCAGCAGGCTTTGCAGGCGACGGGATTGTTGAAGAGTCATGGCGACGGCCTCAATGCTTGTCGGTGAGGTTTTTGCCGATCATCCGGACCAGGATGATGGCGGCGATGTTGGCAATGACCACGGCAATCAGGCCACCGGCCGAAGCCATGCCGACGTCGAACTGCACCAGTGCCTGGTTGTAGATCAGGTAGGCAAGGTTGGTGGAGGCGTAGCCGGGGCCACCGTTGGTGGTGGTGAATATCTCGGCGAATACCGACAGCAGGAAGATCGTTTCGATCATCACCACCACGGCAATCGGGCGGGCCAGGTGCGGCAGGGTCAGGTGCCAGAAGATCGCGATCGGGCCGGCACCGTCCAGGCGCGCGGCTTCTTTCTGTTCCTGATCCAGCGACTGCATGGCGGTCATCAGAATCAGGATCGCGAATGGCAGCCATTGCCAACTCACGATGATGATGATCGACAGCAGCGGATAGTGGGCCAGCCAGTCCACCGGTTGGGCGCCGAACAGTTTCCACACCGAGGCGAGGATGCCCGAGACCGGGTGGAAGATCAGGTTCTTCCAGATCAACGCGCCGACGGTGGGCATGATGAAGAACGGCGAGATCAGCAGCACACGGACGATGCCACGACCAAAAAACTCACTGGCCTCCAGCAGCGCGCTGATCAACACCCCGAGGACGATACTGATCAACAGCACGCTGCCCACCAGCAACAGGGTATTGGTGGCGCCGGGCACGAAACCTGAGTCGGTGAGGAAATAAGTGAAGTTCTCCAGCCCGACGAATTGGTTTTCACCGGGGTAGAGCAGGTTGTAGCGGATCAGCGAGAAGTAGACGGTCATGCCCAGCGGCACGATCATCCACAGCAGCAACAAGGCCACCGAAGGGCTGACCAGGAACCAACCGGGGTTGGCCAGGCGGAGCTTGCGTGCCGGCGGAGCAATCTCGATGGGGGCTTTGGCAGTTGTTGTTGAGCTATTCATGGCATTGAACCGATTTTTGCGGGCCTATGAAGATCCACTGTGGGAGCGAGCGTGCTCGCGAATAGGGCGGCACATCCAACATCAATGTGACTGACAGATCGCTTTCGCGAGCAAGCCCGCTCCCACAAAAGGCAGAGCGGCGACGCGGATTACTTGGGATACCCGGCGCGTTTCATCTCGCGTTCGGTGGTGGACTGCGCAGCGGTCAACGCCTGGTCCACGGTCTGCTGGCCGGTCAGCGCACCCGAAAAGAACTTGCCCACCTGGGTGCCGATGGCCTGGAACTCGGGAATGGTCACCAACTGGATGCCGATGTAGGGCACAGGTTTGAGGGTCGGCGCTTTCGGGTCGGCGACTTTCAACGATTCCAGGGTCACCTTGGCAAACGGCGCGGCCTTCATGTACTCGTCGCTGTAGGTCGAGGTGCGGGTGCCTGGCGGGACGTTGGCAATGCCGTCGGTCTTGGCAACCAATTGGCTGTACTCCTTGGACGTCGCCCAGGTGGTAAAGGCCGTGGCCGCGTCCTTGGCTTTGGAGCTGGTCGGGATGGCCAGGGACCAGGAGTACATCCACGAAGTGCCCTTGTCGGTTTTTTCGTGGGGGGCGAAGGTGAATCCAACGTGATCGGCCACCTTGCTCTGAGTCTTGTCGGTGACGAACGACCCGGCGACGCTGGCGTCCACCCAGATCGCGCATTTACCGCTGTTGAACAGCGCCAGGTTTTCGTTGAAACCATTACTGGAAGCGCCCGGCGGGCCGGACTTCTTCATGTTGTCGACGTAAAAATTGAGTGCTTGCTTCCACTCGGGCCCATTGAATTGCGGCTGCCACTTCTCATCGAACCAGCGCGCGCCATAACCGTTGGCCAGGGTGGTGATGAGCGCCATGTTCTCGCCCCAACCGGCCTTGCCCCGCAGGCACAGGCCATATTGTTCCTTGGATTTGTCGGTGAGCTTTTCCGCGAACTCACCGATCTGGGTCCAGGTCGGGTGTTCGGGCATGGTCAGCCCGGCGTCCTTGAACAGGTCCGTGCGGTAATAGGTGATCGAGCTTTCGGCATAAAACGGCAGGGCGTACAGCGAACCTTTGACCGACAAGCCATCGCGCACGGAAGGGAACACGTCTTCCAGGTCGTAGGAAGCCGGCAGGTCCTTCATCGGTTCCAGCCAGCCCTTGGCACCCCAGAGTGCAGCTTCGTACATGCCAATGGTCAGCACATCGAACTGTCCGCCCTGGGTAGCGATGTCGGTGGTCAGGCGCTGGCGCAGGACGTTTTCTTCGAGCACCACCCAGTTCAGCTTGATGTCCGGGTGCTCGGCCTCGAAGGTTTTCGAGAGCTTTTGCATGCGGATCATGTCGCTGTTGTTGACGGTGGCAATGGTGAGGGTCTGTGCGCCGAAACTGACGCTGCTGAGGGTCATGCAGGTGGAGACAAACAGAGCTTTTACCGAAGGTTTCATCGCGCACTCCTTTTCTGCGCCCGAAGGTTGCAGAAGGACAGTTATTGTTTTTGTGTCTTCCGGATGAAGGGAAGAATGTGCGCTGATTACAGCCCTCAATGGGCGGCGTGACAAATCATCCGTCGCACTTGTGCTGATACTTTTTTGCACTGGCGAAGATTTGTGGCGAGGGAATTTAGCGAAATGTCGCACCGTCCCGCTTTGTGGAAGCAAGGGTTGCCCGCGATGAAGATGACGTGGTCTGCCGGGAAACCGAGGCGCCTGCGTCGCGAGCAAGCTTGGCTCCCACATAAATCCTCGCCACAGGGACAATCCGAGATTGTCAGCCCTGGTTTTGCTCCGTCAGCCGCTGCATCGCCAACCGCCGGTAGTGGGAAGGGGTCATGCCCTTGAGCTGCTGGAAACGCCGGTTGAAATTGGAGATATTGTTGAAACCGGATTCAAAGCACACGTCTGTCACCGGTTTGTCGCCGTCGGCGAGCAACTCGCAGGATTTGCTGATGCGCAGGCGATTGACGAACTCAATGAAGCAGCGACCGGTGGCCTGCTTGAACACCCGGCTGAAGTAGGTGGGTTTCATGCTCAGGTGCTCGGCCACTTCTTCCAGGGACAGTTCCCGGGCGTAGTGGGCGAAGATGTAGTCCACCGCGCGGTTGGTGCGGTCGACGCTGTGTTCGTCCGCCGCCTGCGGGGAGGTCGCGCCGGAAAGCAGTTGATAGTCATCCGTGGCGGCCAGCAATTCCATCAGAATGAAAAAATGCCCCAGGCGGCTCATGCCTTGGGAATCGGCGATGCGCTGCATCAGGGTCATGGCCTGGCGGATGGTGCGCTTGCAGCGAAACTCGATGCCGTATTGAGCACGTTCGAGCAGCGGTGCGACAGCCTTGAGTTCGGCGAATACCTGATGGCCGCTTTCGAACAACTCGTCGGTGAAGTTCACCAGCATGTCGCGCTTGTGCACCACTTCGTCCTCAGCCACCTGGCTGATCCAGTTGTGGGGCAGGTTGGGCCCGGTTAGGAACAGCGACTGGGGATAGAAGTTGCCGATATAGTCGCCAATGAACACCTTGCCGGAACTGGCAACGATCAAGTGCAGTTCGTATTCCTTGTGGAAATGCCAGCGCACCAGCGGGCAAGGGAAACCGTGCTGGCGGTAGATGATGGATAACCCATTATGGTCGTCCATCAACTCGTAGGAGGGGTCGGTGATTCTGGCAGTTCGGGTCATGGGCCTGGCGCTTTTATTGTTATCGCCGTTGGATAATGCCCCCTTCCCCAGGCAGGTGCCACTCTGACGATTAGGCGTTGCGGTTTTTTTCCTCAATCCACTGGGACATGTATTGGGTGCTTTTGTGTTGGTGGTGACGCAGCATGCTGCCGGTGAAGTTGTCCCGGCGCCGTTGTACCAGGTCCGCCCGGCAAGCGTTGATGCTGTCGATCAGCGCCGGGCCGTGAACCTGTTGCTGGTAGCGGCTCGCCAGCAGGGCGAGGCCTGCATCCTGGGCCTGGGTCCAGCGCCCCTGGTCGCTGTACAACTGCACCGCCGCGCTGGCGATGCCTTCGGCGCTCTGGGCAATTGCGCCGGGCCAGGGCATGCCGCCGTGCATGGCTTCGGCCCCCACGGGGGTGGTGACGTTGGGTGTGCCGCAAAGCATGGCGTCGATCAGCTTGCCCTTGATGCCAGCGCCGAAACGCAGAGGTGCCAGGCAAATGCGTGCCGCTGACATCACCTGCAAGGCGTCCTCGGCCCAGTTCATGATGTGAAAACCCTGGGCCGGGTTATGTAGCACGGCGGCCTTGGGCGGGGTGTAGGCGCCGTACAGGTGCAGTTGCGCGCCGGGTAATTGTTGGCGGATCAGTGGCCAGATGGCGTTTTTCATCCAGAGCACGGCGTCCCAGTTCGGCGCGTGGCGAAAGTTGCCGATACTCAGGAAATGCGCCCGGTCCTCGAACGGCACCGACTGTTCGCTGGGCAGGTCCAGCATCAAAGGGCACCAGTGCAGCAGGTTGCGGGGCAACTTGAAATGTTCCACCAACAGTTCGACTTCAACCTCGGACACCATCAGGTTGAGGTCACAGCGGTACAGTGCAGCGATTTCCCGCTTGGCCAGGTCGGTGTCGGCCATCCGCTGGAACTCCTCGCCCAGGGCGGGAGCGAAGAGGTCGCTGAACTCCTGGCTAGCCTCATCGCGCTTCAAACGGTCCTTCAAGCGCTGATGCCGGGCGTGGCGCAGGCTTTGCAAATCTGACGTCTCGAGCACCCGCAGGGCGCCGGGGCAGTGCTTCTCGACCCGCCAGCCGAACTGTTCTTCCATCATGAATTGGTCGAACAGCACGATGTCCGGCGCCAGCTCGCTGATGAAGGCGTCGAAGCTGCTGCTATTGAGTTCGATCGGCACTTCCTGGATACCCAGCGCGACCAGGTCGGCGCGGTGTTCGCCGGGACCCGCCGGACTGCTGAAGGTGATGTCCCAGCCTTGCCCGAGGAAGGCGTCGAGGATCTGCATGACATGCCCGCTGGCAGCCGATGAGCGCGGTTCGGGCCAGACGTAGCCGATAACCAGTACTTTGGTGGCGGTGGGGTGATGCATGAGCAGAGGGTTCCTCGAAGCGAATCAGGCGCTGTTGGCGCACGGGGCGCCGATAGTGACCAACAATACGATCCGGCTCAAGAAGGGGGGCAAGAAAGAATGCGTTTGACCTCGTCTCGCAATTGATCGATCGAGAAGGGCTTGCTGATCACACTCATGCCCTTCGGCACATCGATACTTTCGGCATAACCACTGGCAAACAGCACAGGCAGCTCTGGCCGCACGGCTTGGGCCTGTTTTGCCAATTCGCGCCCATCCATGACCGGCAGACCGACGTCGGTCATCATCAGTTCGATGGGCTGCGCGTCGTTGTGCAAAAAAGCCAGCGCCTGCTCACAACCCTCCGCCTCCAACACCCGGTATTCCAGTTCCTCCAGCACGTCGACGATCAACATCCGCACAATATCATCGTCTTCGACGACCAGGATGGTGGGCGGAGTGGCAGGGGTGGACATAGTAGACATTCTCGAAAAAGGGAACGGGAGGGAGACTCAAAAAAAAAACGGTCTCATTCATGAGCCTCTTTTATGAGCCTCTTTTATGAGTAAGTCCCGAGGCGGCACAAGTTCCCAGGGTTGTACAAGAAAGGATCTATAGTACAAGAGCTGACAAGGATAGTCGCTTCCTTGCTACTCGGTGGATCGTCGCGCACTTGCGCCTTTGACTCGTCAGATAATGTGGATCCAAGCGCCATTTTTCGGGCAAACTCCACGGTTTTCAACTGTCCACCAAGGCCTTTTCCATGATCCCTTCGTCTTCGGTCGACGAGAAAAGTTTTCGCAAGCTCCTGAGCCGCAATATCGGTCTGCCGCTGGGCATGGGCGCCCTCAGCTCGGTGTTTTTCATCATCCTGATCACCTACCTGCTGTCGGTGATCCAATGGGTCGGCCATACCGACCGGGTGATCAATAACGTCAATGAGGCGTTCAAGCTGAGCGTGGACCTGGAAACGGGCATGCGCGGCTATCTCTTGAGTGGTGACGAGCATTTTCTCGACCCCTATGAAGTCGCCAAGCCCCGGATCGCCGTTGCGCTGGACACACTGCTGGAATTGACCGCCGACAACCCCGTCCAGACCGACCGCCTGCACAAGATACAGGCACTCCAGACCGAGTGGGCCAATTACGCCCAAGGCGTGATCGACTTGCAACGCACCCGTGGCGATTACCGGGGAGCGGTGAAGGCCGGGCGCGGCAAGCGCCTGATCGACGAAATTCGCCAGTCCTTCGAAGACATTGTCGAGACCGAGCAGCAACTGCGTGCGGCGCGCAATGAGGAGGTGCGCACGACCACGGTCTGGAGTATCGCCCTGTACTTGCTGTTCGTCGCCGCGGTCAGTGGGTTGCTGGCCTACGTCGGCCGCCGGGATCTGTTGAGCCTGTCCGAGAGCTACAGCGCCAGCTTGAAAGTCCAGCAACGTAGCGCCCTGCACCTGGAGAAGCAGGCCTGGTTGCGCAATGGCCAGATGCTGCTGGCCGAGCAGGTCCTGGGGCAGTTGTCCCTGAACCTGTTGGGTCGCAACATCTTGCAGTTCTGTGCAAAGTACCTGGATGTGGCGGTCGCTGCACTCTATGTACGGGAAGACAATGGCGTCCTCAGGCGCGTTGCCAGTTATGGCTTGTCCCGGGAGGATAACGAGCAGCAGCAGGTGATTGTCGACGGTGAAGGCATCGCTGGCCAGGCCTTGCAACAGGGGCGTGTCATTCGCCTGGATGACGTACCGGACGATTACCTGAAAGTCAGCTCCGGATTGGGGCAAGGGCTGCCCAACAGCGTGCTGGTGGCGCCCACCAGTGACGATGGCCGGATCAACGGTGTCATCGAACTGGGCTTGCTGCGGCCATTGACCGAGCGCGACATTGAGCTGCTGGAGCTGATTTCCGGCAATGTCGGCACCTCCATCGAGGCCGCCCGTTATCGCCAACGCTTGCAGGAAGTGCTGGCCGAAACCCAGCAGTTGAACGAAGAACTGCAAGTGCAGCAGGAAGAGCTCAAGACCGCCAATGAGGAACTGGAAGAGCAGTCGCGCATCCTCAAGGAGTCCCAGGCTCACCTGGAAACCCAGCAGCAGGAACTGGAGCAGAGCAACGAGCAATTGGCCGAACAGCGCGACGCCATGGACCAGAAGAACGGTGAGCTGAACCTGGCCCAGATCCAGTTGCAGGAGCGCGCCGAAGAGCTGCAGCGTTCGAGCAAGTACAAGTCCGAGTTCCTGGCCAACATGTCCCATGAGCTGCGCACGCCGCTCAACAGCTCGCTGATCCTGTCCAAGCTGTTGGCCGAAAATCCGCAGCAGAACCTCAGCGAGGAGCAGGTCAAGTTTGCCGAGTCGATCTACTCCGCCGGCAACGACCTGTTGAACCTGATCAACGATATTCTTGACATCTCCAAGGTCGAAGCCGGAAAGCTGGAAGTGCGCCCGGAAAACACCAGCGTGCAGCGTCTGGTGGAGGGGCTGCGGGACATGTTCGAACCGTTGGCGGCCGATAAGGGCCTGGGGTTCGAGGTCCAGGTGTTGCCCGATGCGCCGACGATGCTCTACACCGACCGCCAGCGCCTGGAGCAGGTGATCAAGAACCTGCTGTCCAATGCCGTGAAGTTCACCGAGCACGGCGCCGTCAGCCTGACGGTGGCCGGGCAACCGGGCTCGGGCATCGCGTTCATGGTGCGCGACTCCGGGATCGGCATCGCCGTCAATCAGCAGCAAAGCATCTTCGAAGCGTTCCGCCAGGCCGATGGCACGACCAATCGTCGTTACGGCGGCACAGGCCTGGGGTTGTCGATTTCCCGGGACCTGGCCACGTTGCTCGGCGGCTCGATCTCCGTTTCCAGCGAACCGGGGCAGGGCAGTGTGTTTACGCTGGTGTTGCCTGAACGTTACGTCGAGCCCGGAGACTCGCCAACAGAGCCGATGACGTTCACTCCGACCGCCTCGGCGCCAGCGTCCGTCGCGCCAACAGCGGCGCCGTTGATCGCTGAAGTGGATACGCCGATTGCCCGCTTTGCCGACGACCGCGACAAAGCGCCGTTCGACACCCGGTGCATTCTGGTGATCGAGGACGAGCCCAAATTCGCCCGGATCCTGTTCGACCTGGCCCATGAGCTCGGTTACCAGTGCCTGGTGGCCCACGGTGCCGACGAAGGCTTCGACCTGGCGTTGCAACTGGCACCCGACGCGATCCTGCTGGATATGCGACTGCCGGATCATTCCGGGCTGACGGTGTTGCAGCGGCTCAAGGAGCAGGCCGAAACCCGGCACATCCCGGTGCACGTGATTTCCGTCGAAGACCGTGTCGAAGCCGCCATGCACATGGGCGCCATCGGCTACGCCGTCAAACCGACCACCCGCGAAGAGCTCAAGGAGGTGTTCGCCCGCCTGGAAGCCAAGCTGACCCAGAAGGTCAAGCGGGTGCTGCTGGTGGAGGACGATGACCTGCAACGCGACAGTATTACCCGCCTGATCGGCGACGATGACATCGAGATCACCGCCGTTGGCCTGGCCCAACAAGCCCTGGATCTGTTGCGGACCAACGTCTACGACTGCATGATTATCGACCTCAAGTTGCCGGACATGCTCGGCAATGACCTGCTCAAGCGCATGTCCAGCGAAGACATCTGTTCCTTCCCGCCGGTGATTGTCTACACCGGGCGCAACCTGACCCGCGATGAAGAGGCCGAACTGCGCAAGTATTCGCGCTCGATCATCATCAAGGGCGCCCGTTCGCCCGAGCGCCTGCTGGACGAGGTGACACTCTTTCTGCACAAAGTCGAATCCCGGTTGTCCCATGAACGGCAGCGGATGCTCAAGACGGCCCGCAGCCGCGACAAGGTGTTTGAGGGCCGCAAGGTACTGTTGGTAGACGACGATGTGCGCAACATTTTTGCCCTGACCAGCGCCCTGGAGGCGAAGGGGGCGATCGTTGTCATCGGCCGTAACGGCCTGGAGGCGATCGATCGCCTGAACGAATTCGACGACATCGACCTGGTGCTGATGGATGTAATGATGCCGGGGATGGACGGTTTCGAAGCCACCGCGCTGATCCGCAAGGACCCGCGCTGGCGCAAGCTGCCCATTATTGCGGTGACGGCCAAGGCCATGAAAGATGATCAGGAGCGCTGCCTGGCGGCGGGTTCCAACGACTACCTGGCCAAACCGATCGATCTGGATCGTCTGTTCTCGCTGATTCGCGTGTGGTTGCCGAATATGGAAAGAATTTAGTGGAACGTGACACTGACATTGAAATTCGTTTGTTGATCGAAGCGATCTACCTCAAGTACAGCTACGATTTTCGCGATTATTCCGGTGCGTCCATCAAGCGCAGGGTCCATCATGCGCTGAGTCAGTTCGAGTGCAGGACCATATCGGCCTTGCAGGAGCGTGTGCTGCACGACCCAGGGGTGTTCATGCAGCTGCTGCAACTGCTGACGATCCCGGTCAGCGAGATGTTTCGCGACCCTTCGCATTTCCTCGCGATCCGCGAGGAAATCGTGCCGCTACTCAGAACGTATCCTTCGATCAAGATCTGGATCGCCGGTTGCAGCACGGGGGAGGAGGTCTACTCCATGGCGATCCTGTTGCGCGAAGAAGGCCTGCTGGACCGCACATTCATCTATGCCACCGATATCAATCCGCGCTCGTTGGAGAAAGCCAAGCAGGGGATTTTTTCCCTGGAAAACGTGCGCACCTACACTCAGAACTACCAGAACGCCGGAGGCCGGCGTTCGTTTGCCGATTACTACACCGCCGCCTACGATTATGCGATGTTCGACAAAACCCTGTGTGAGAACGTGACCTTTGCCGATCACAGCCTGGCGACCGACAGTGTCTTTTCAGAAACTCAGTTAATTTCATGTCGTAACGTATTGATATATTTCAATAAAAAACTACAGGATCGGGCGTTTGGACTGTTTCATGAGTCCCTTTGTCACCGTGGTTTCCTGGTATTGGGCAGCAAGGAGACGTTGGATTTCTCGGCTTACGGCCATCGATTCGAGCCGTTGGTCAAACAGGAACGGATCTATCGCAAGTTATGAATCAGACGAAGGACAGATCCAACCCGCCTATCGAGGCCATTGTCGTCGGTGCATCGGCCGGTGGCGTCGACGCGCTGCTCAGGGTGTTTGGATACCTGCGCAAAGGCTTTGGCGTGCCCATCCTGGTGGTATTGCATTTGCCGGACGAGCGAGTGAGCCAACTGGCCCATGTATTCGGACATCGTCTGGCGGTGCCGGTGGAGGAAGCCCGGGACAAGCAGGACATCGTGCCGGGAACCTTGTATGTCGCCACGCCCGGCTATCACTTGTCGGTCGAGGCTGACCGTAGCCTGTCGTTGAGTCTGGAGGAACCGGTGCATCATTCGCGGCCGTCCATCGATGTTTTGTTTGAATCGGCCGCCGATGTCTACGGCCAGAAATTGCTGGCCGTGGTGCTGACCGGCGCCAACGACGATGGCGCCAGTGGCTTGGCGAAGGTCAGGGCGCTGGGCGGGATCACGGTGGTCCAGGACCCCGATGAGGCCCAGGTCTCGACCATGCCCGAAGCGGCGCTGGCCCTGCACGAGCCCAACCATATCCTTACTTTGCAAGGCATCGGCCAATTGCTGGTCGGGCTGGAATGAACCACATGCCAAGAGATATGCAAGCCAAACTGCTGATCGTCGATGATCTGCCTGAGAATCTGTTGGCCCTGGAAGCGCTGATCAAGGGGGGCAACCGCGAGGTCTTCAAGGCCCTGTCGGCGGACGAAGCGCTGTCCCTGCTGCTGCAACACGACTTTGCCCTGGCCATCATCGATGTGCAGATGCCGGACATGAACGGTTTCCAACTGGCCGAGTTGATGCGTGGCACGGAGAAGACCCGTAGCATCCCTATCATTTTCGTCAGTGCCGCTGGTCGTGAACGCAACTATGCCTTTACCGGTTATGAAAACGGTGCGGTGGACTTCCTGTACAAGCCGTTGGACACCCAGGCAGTCAAAAGCAAGGTCAGTGTATTCGTTGAGTTATACCGCCAACGAAAGGCCATGAAGGAGCAGGTCGTCGCCCTTGAGCAGAGTCGCCGCGAGCAGGAGGTTCTGGTGCAGCAACTGGAGGCCACTCGTGGCGAGCTGGAGCAGGCAGTGCGCATGCGTGACGACTTCATGTCCATCGTTGCTCACGAGGTGCGCACGCCCCTCAATGGGCTCATTCTCGAGACACAACTGCGCAAAATGCACCTGGCCCGGGACAACGCCGCGGCCTTCAGCCTGGACAAAGTGCGGGCAATGGTCGACCGCGACGAGCGGCAGATCAAGAGCCTGATCCGGCTGATCGAGGACATGCTGGATGTCTCGCGGATTCGCACCGGCAAGCTGTCGATCCGTCCGAGCCACTTCAACCTGACGGCATTGTTGGAAAATTTACTGCGTAATTTCCAGCCACAGATCGCCGACGCCGAGTGCTCGTTGACCTGCTTGGTCGAGCCGTCGGTGGAGGGGCTTTGGGATGAGTTTCGTATCGAGCAGGTGATCTCGAACCTGTTGACCAATGCGTTGCGCTACGGCGGCAAGGGGCCGATCGAGGTGCGCGTCTACAAGACGCCCGACCATGCCTGTATCGAGGTTCAGGATCACGGCATCGGCATCGGCGAGGAGAACCAGAAACGTATCTTTCAGCAATTCGAGCGCGTATCGTCCAAGGCGGCTGCTGCTGGTCTTGGGCTAGGGCTGTTCATTTCCGAGCAGATTGTTATGGCCCATGGCGGGACGATCACGGTCAACAGTCGCCTCAATGAAGGGGCCTTGTTTCGTGTTTGTCTGCCTTTACAGAAAACAGCCTTGGACAAAACCGCCGAACAGACGCAACCTCTGAGAGACCCTAAGGTCGTATCAGCAGCTATTGATCGAACAAAGGCTTCTCATGAGTGAAGATGCGCAAGATGTTGTATTGATCGTTGAGGATGACCCGTCGATCCTGATGGTGCTGTCGGCCTACCTGTCGGGCGAGGGATACCGGGTGCTGCAGGCGCAAAGCGGTGCCCAGGCGTTCGATATCCTGGCGAGCAAGCCTCATCTGGACATGATGATTACTGACTTCCGCCTGCCGGGTGGTATCTCCGGGGTGCAGATTGCCGAACCTGCGGTCAAGTTGCGCCCGGAACTGAAGGTCATTTTCATCAGTGGCTACGCGCAGGAAGTGCGCGACACCGATAGCCCCATTACCCGTAAGGCGCCGATCCTGGACAAACCGTTCGACCTGGATGAGCTGCAGAGCATCATGCAGTCAATGTTGTCGTAGGTTCAAGACGCATGGTCTGGATAGGGCAAGGCCTTTGCTCCCACGAAATCAAGGGTTCCGGATCATCTCCCGGACCTTGGCTGTCAACAAATCAAAGGTGAACGGCTTGGTGATCATCTGCATCCCCGGGTCAAGGAAACCGCCGCGTACAGCGGCATGTTCCGCATAACCGGTGATGAACAGCACCCGCAGGTCCGGACGGATCTGCCGGCCAATTTCTGCCAGTTGCCGGCCATTCATGCCGGGCAGGCCTACGTCGCTGATCAGCAGGTCGATGCGTTGGTCTGATTGGAGGATCGGTACCGCGCCGTTGGCGTCCCCCACCTCCACAAAGGTATAGCCCAGTTCGCTCAGCACCGCGCTTACCAGCACCCGCACCGCCGGATCGTCCTCGACGATCAGCACGGTCTCGCCGTCCTGCGCATAGGGCGTGTGGGGGGGGAAGATCGGGGGTTCGTGTGTTTCTTCACCGACAAAGCGTGGTAGGTAAAGGGTTACGGTGGTGCCTTTGTCGACTTCGCTGTCGATGGTCACATGGCCGTGCGATTGCTTGCTGAAGCCATAGATCATCGACAGGCCCAGCCCTGTGCCCTGGCCGATGGGCTTGGTGGTGAAGAACGGATCGAACGCACGACCGATGATCGCTTCGGGCATGCCGCAACCACTGTCCTGCACGCTCAGCACCACATAGTCGCCGGGCTGCAGGTGGGTAGAGGCGTCGGTAAAATCGGCGTCCAGGTGCCGATTGCAGGTCTGTACCACCAGGGTCCCGCCGTTGGGCATGGCATCCCGGGCATTGAGGACCAAGTTGAGCAGGGCGCTTTCCAGTTGGTTGGGGTCAGCTTCGGCGACCCAGAGCTGCTCGTCCAGTTGCATGTCCAGGCGGATGCTTTCGTTGAGGCTGCGTTGCAGCAACTCGCCCATGGACAGCACCAGCGTGTTCATCTGGACGGCTTTGGAGTCCAGCGATTGGCGACGGGAAAACGCCAGCAGGCGGTGGGTGAGGCCGGCCGCGCGGTTGGCCGAGGTCACGCCCAGGTCGATCAGGCTGTCCAGATCCTCGGTGCGGCCCCGCGCCAGGCGCCGGCGCAGCAGTTCGAGACTGCCAATGATCCCGGTGAGCATGTTGTTGAAGTCGTGGGCGATACCGCCGGTGAGTTGGCCAACCGCTTCCATTTTCTGCGACTGGCGCAGTGCTTCTTCGTTATGGCGCAACTGGGCAGTGCGCTCTTCCACCTGTTGCTCGAGGGTTTCAAGGGTGGTTTGCAGGCGCTGTTCGCTGTTGCTGAGGTCGATCAGGCGGTCGCGGGCTTCGTACTGCCTTCGACGGCCTCGCAGGGCGGTGGTCACCAGGCTGATCAGGGTCACAGGGTGGAAAGGGCGCTCAAGGAAGGTCACGTTGCCCAGTTGCGTACCCAGGCGCGCCGCCGGGTTCTGTTCCGGGCCGCCGTGATGGGTCAGCAAGACAATGGGCAGGTCAGACCAGGCCGGCTGCTGCTCGATGTGCAGGAACAACGTTTCCAGATTGGGCCCCAGCAGCGCTTCCGATGAAATCACCAGCAGGCCGGCACCATTTTCCAGTTCTTCGCACAAATGCCCCAGATGACGGCAAATGAGACCGGTGAAACCGGCTTCATTGAGGATCATCAAGGCGATCTGGCTGTCCCGTCCCAGCGGCGCGAGGATCAATGCTCGCTCTGATAGGGGCTCGGTCAAGGTCACTGGAGATCATCCTTGAGCAGCGGGTGGTCCGCTCCCATGTAGGTCGGCACGCCACGCAATACGCCCTGGAATGCCTCCAGCGGTTCGCCAATGGTCATGCCCTGGCCGCTGATGCGGTATTCGCGGATGGTCGATTCATGGCTGCCCGTACGTTTCTTGATAATGGAAATCGCCCGCCGGACCTTGCCCAGTGCTTCGAAATAACGCAACAGAATCACCGTGTCAGCCAGGTAAGTAATGTCCACGGGCGCCTGCATGTCACCGACCAGACCGTGCTGTGCAACCGTCATGAAGGTCGCCGCGCCCTTGCGGTTGAGATAGAGCAACAATTCGTGCATGTGCAGCACCAGGGCGTTCTCTTCCGGCATGGCCGCTTGATAGCCATTGATGCTGTCGATGACCACGGTCTTGATGTCGCCCTCATCGACACAACGGCGTACGCGGTGGGAGAACTCGCCAGGGGACAGCTCGGCAGCGTCCACTTGCTCGATCAGCAGGTTGCCGGTCTCTTGCAGGGCTTGCAGGTCGATGCCGATGTTTTTCATGCGTTCGAACAACAAGCCCAGTTCTTCGTCGAAGATGAACAGCGCGGCTTTTTCGCCGCGATGCACGGCGGCTGCGGCAAAAATCAGCGCTATCAGTGATTTGCCAGTCCCCGCCGGACCCAGGATCAACGTGCTGGAACCGGTCTCGATACCACCGCCGAGCAGAGCGTCCATTTCGCCGATGCCGCTGGAGAGTTGCTGGCGCAGGTACTGACCACGGTGTTCGGCGGCCACCAGGCGTGGGAAGACGTGTACGCCATCGCCCATGATGGTGAAGTCATGGTAACCGCCACGGTATTTCTGTCCGCGATACTTGACCACCCGGATCCGGCGTCGTTCGGCGCCATAGTCGGGGGTCAGTTCCTCCAGGCGTATCACCCCGTGGGCAACACTGTGGACAGTCTTGTCGAGGGACTCGGTGGTCAGGTCGTCGAGCAACAGGACTGTGGCGTCGTAACGCACGAAATAGTGCTTGATCGCGAGGATCTGGCGACGGTAGCGCAAGGAGCTTTGTGCCAGCAGGCGAATCTCCGACAGGCTGTCGAGCACGACTCGGGTCGGCTTGACCCGTTCGACCACTTCGAAGATCTGTCGGGTTGCTTCGCCCAGCTCTAGGTCCGAGGAGTACAGCAGGCTCTGCTGGTGCTCGGCATTGAGCAGGCTTTCGGGTGGGGTCAGTTCGAAAATATGAATGTTGTCGTCCAGCGTCCACCCGTGGGAGGTTGCGCCCTGACGCAGTTCACGCTCGGTTTCCGATAGCGTGATGTACAACGAGCGCTCGCCAGCCTGGGCGCCGGCCAACAGAAAATGCAGCGCGACCGTGGTCTTACCAGTCCCCGGTTCCCCCTCAAGCAGGAACACATGGCCGCGGGACAAACCACCGGAAAGGACATTGTCCAGCCCTTCGATGCCGGTGGCGGCTTTTGCACTGATCAACTCGTTAGATGTAGACAAAAAAAGCCCTCTCATGACTAGGGAAGTGGGCAGCAGGCGGGGTCACGCCTGAATTCAACTGCCTGAACACTTGACCTTTGGCGGTGATGGCGGTTCCGCTTACATCGATAAAACGAGGAGTACTGCACAACTTTGGTAGGCGCTGTGTAGGAGCTGTCGAGCGAAGCGAGGCTGCGATCTTTACCAAGCCAATTGAATGACAAGCGAACACTCGAACGCTCTAGATCAAACGATCACCCGAACGCGGCCCGAGCCTTCGGCAGCGCCTACAGACCCTGTTGCAGCGCCGGGTCGTCGGGGTTCAACTGTTCAAGTTGCGCCAGCAGGATTTGAACATTCTGCAGCTGGCCGGTCTCCTTCCAATAGTTGATCAGCAGCACCCGCGCCTTGCGGTCGGCGGGATAGCGCTGGACGATTTCCTGCAACTGTTTCTGCGCCGCCTCCACTTCCTGCTCGGCATGCAGGGTGGTCGCCAGGTCAAAGCGGTAATGGCGGTTCTCGGGCTCCAGTTCCACAGCTTTTGCCAAGCCGAGCACTGCATACTCGTTCTGGCCGTGTTGCAGCAGCCACATGCCCAGCGCGTGTTGCAGATAAGCCGACGCTGGCTGGGTTTTTAGCTGTCGGGCGAGCAATAATCGTGCGGCTTCGCTTTGGCCCTGTTTGTCCAGCACCTTGATCTGCATGACCAGCGCCGGCAGGTTGTCCGGTTGCAGGCTCAAGGCTTGTTCTAGGGCCCGCTGGGCTTTCTTCAGTTCGGCGTTGTGCAGGTGCAGTCGGGCGAGCTGGTAGTGGGTCTCAGCGGTTTTCGGACCGTCCTCGAGCACCTGTTTCCAGGTGTCGATGGCTGACTGCATCGCCCCGAAATACAAGCCGAGGTCATCCGGCGACAAGCCCAGCAGCGCGTTCACGGCGGCGAACCGGACGTTCTGGTCATCATCCTCCAGGAGCGGGCCGAGCAACAGGCTGCGCTGGCCTGTCGGCACCAGCCCGACGACACTGCCGATGGCGGCCCGCCGCACGTCCGGTGATTTGCTGTGCAGGTCCGCATCCGCCAGCTTCAGGGCTTGGGGGCTGGGATAGTTGGGCAGTTCGGCGTGCAGCCACACACGACGCTTGGGCGAAAGGTCCGGACGCCCCAATTGCTGGTAAAGCATCCGCGCCGCCCCTGGCTGCCCGTTGCGGGCGCTTCCCAAGGCTTCACTGTAGCCACGCTTGATCGCGTCGGGGATCTGCGGCGTGGTGCTGCGTAGCCACACCGCGACAAAACCAATCACCAACAGGACACAAAGGCTGAGGAGCAGATAGCGGCGGCGAGACGAAGACATGCAGGTAATCCATAACCAGGAGCGTGAAATGTCGCAAGCTTCGGTCAGGTGGGGGCTTGAGTCAAACCTTGTGAAGCCTCTGAGGCGCCTTGGGTAAGCTTGCCCAAGTCAATGTGGGAGCAAGGCTTGCCCGCGATGAGGGCGGCACATTTAGCATCAACGCATCTGACACACCGTTATCGCGAGCAAGCTTTGCTCCCACGGGGTCTTCCTCAGCACCCTTTAGCCGAAAAAAAGCCCCGCGTCCAAATGAGACGCGGGGCAAAAATTTGGTTGGTTGCGGCCAACCAAAGGAGCTCGGTTGAGCAGGGGAGATCAGTTGCTGGCAACGGTTTCCGGTTTCCAGCCGCCGCCCAGGGTCTTGTAGATCGCGACGATGCCGCGGTACAGGTCCACTTCGGCCTGGGCCTGGGTGTCTTCGGCTGCCAGGCGTTCGCGCTGGGCGTCGAGCAGCACGAGGAAGTCCACGGTGCCTTCGCGGTAGCGAATCTCTGCCAGGTCAGCGGCGGCGCGGCTCGATTCACTCTGGCGGATCAGCGAGATCAGCCGTTGTTGGCGCTTGCCGTAGTCGCTGAAGGCGTTTTCCGATTCTTCCAGGGCCAGCAGCACTTGCTGTTCGTAGGTCGCCAGGGCGCCGTCCGCCTCAGCGCCGGCACCGCGCAAGCGAGCCCGCACGCTGCCCAGGTCGAAAGCGGCCCAGGTAATGCTCGGGCCCAGCGCCCAGGCGTTGGCCGCCGAGGAGCCGATCTGCGAACCGCGTCCAGCCGTGAAGCCCAGGAACCCGCTCAGGCTGACCCGTGGGAACAGATCGGCCTTGGCCACGCCGATGCGCGCCGTGGCAGCGGCCAGTTGGCGCTCGGCACTGAGAATGTCCGGGCGCCGTTGCAGCAGTTCGCCCGGGTCGCCGATGGACAGGGCCTTGGCGATGGCTGGCAACTGTTTCGGGCTCAGGTCCACGCTGAGCTTGTCCGGGCGTTCGCCCAGCAACGTGGCGATGCGATTACGTTGACGCACCTGTTCGGCCTGCAGCTGCGGCACGCTGGCTTCCACCGAGGCCAGTCGTGCATCGGCACGCACCACATCGAGCTGATCGCCGACGCCGGCATCACGCAGGCTTTCGGTGATCTTGCGCGAATCCTGCTGGTTCTTGAGGTTCGCCAGGGCGATCTTTTCCCGCAGCTGCGCACCGCGCAATTGACCGTAGGCGTCCACCAGTTCGGCGATCATTGTCACTTGCAACTGATAGAGGTCGGCTTCGACGGCCTGCTGATCGGCATCGGTGGCTTCCAGGTTGCGCCGGATACGCCCGAACAAGTCCAGCTCCCAGGCCATGTCCAGGCCCAGGTCGTAACGCTCGGAGTTGATCCGGTCGTCAGTTTGCCCCATCGGATTCTGGCCTTTGCCCAGTTCGCTGCTGGCGCGGCTGGTAATGGTCGGCATGGCGTCATTGCTGGCGTCATCGCGAATCGCCCGGGCGGCCCGCAAGCGGGCGAAAGCCACGCGCAACTCGCGGTTGCCCTCCAGGGATCGGGTCACCAGTGAGTTAAGGGTCGGGTCGTCGAACTGCTGCCACCAGATGCCTTCGAACCGGGCGCGGTCGAAATTCTTCTGGCCGGCGGCGCCGTCGGTGGCGGTGGTGATATTCGCCGCCTCCGTTTGCGGGGCCTTGTAGTCCGGGCCCACGGCGCAGGCACTCAAGGCCAGCACCAGCAAGCTCGGCACGAACGCTTTCAGACTCATTGTTGCGCCTCCAGTTTCAAAGCCCGGGCCGCCTTGCGTGCCTCGCTGCGTTCGACGAAGTTGCGAATCAGTACATAGAAGACGGGGGTGAGCAGCAGACCGAAGAAGGTCACGCCGAGCATCCCGGAGAACACCGCCACACCCATGGCATGGCGCATTTCGGCACCGGCGCCGCTGGAGAACACCAGAGGCACCACGCCCATGATGAAGGCGAAGGAGGTCATCAGGATCGGCCGCAGACGCAGGCGGCACGCTTCGAGGACCGCCGCCAACGGGTTCATGCCTTCGAGCTGTTTGTCCTTGGCGAACTCGACGATCAGGATCGCGTTCTTGCAGGCAAGCCCCACCAGTACGATCAAGCCGATCTGGGTAAAGATGTTGTTGTCGCCGCCGGAGAGGATCACCCCGGTAATCGCCGACAGCAGGGTCATCGGCACGATCAGGATCACCGCCAATGGCAGGCTCCAGCTTTCGTACTGTGCCGCGAGCACCAGGAACGCCAGCAGTACACAGAGCGGGAACACGAACAGCGCGGTGTTGCCCGAGAGAATCTGCTGGTACGTCAGGTCGGTCCATTCGTACGTCATGCCGTTGGGCAGTTCGTCCCTGAGCAGTTTCTCGATGGCTTTTTCAGCCTGGCCGGAACTGTAGCCCGGGGCGGCGGCACCGTTGATTTCAGCGGTGATGAAACCGTTGTAGTGCATCACGCGGTCTGGCCCCGAGGTATCGCTGACCTTGATGAAGGTCGCCAGCGGGATCATCTCACCACGGTTGTTACGCACCTTGAGCTGGCCGATCTGGTCCGGCTCGAGACGGAATTGCTGCTCGGCCTGGACGTTGACCTGGTAGGTACGGCCGAAGCGGTTGAAGTCGTTGGCATACAACGAACCCAGGTAGATCTGCAGGGTGTCGAAGATGTCGCTGACAGCCACGCCATGGGTCTTGGCTTTTTCACGATCGATGGCAGCATCGACCTGGGGTACGTTCACGGTGTAGCTGGTGAACAACCCGGCCAGTTCCGGCACGTTGTGGCTTTTGTTGATGATGTTCATGGTTTCTTTGTACAGCTCGTCGTAGCCCAGGTTGCCCCGGTCTTCGATTTGCAGGCGGAAACCACCGATCGTACCCAGGCCCTGTACTGGCGGCGGCGGGAAGATCGCCATGTAGGCTTCCTGGATCTCCGAGTACTGGCCGTTCAAGGCACCGGCGATGGCGCCGGCCGACATGCTCGAGTCCTTGCGCTCGTCGAAGGGCTTGAGGGTCACGAACACGATGCCGGCGTTCGGGCTGTTGGTGAAGCCGTTGATCGACAGGCCCGGGAAGGCCACGGCGCTTTCAACGCCCGGTTGCTTGAGGGCCAGGTCCGACATGCGCTTGATCACGTCTTCGGTACGATCCAGGCTCGCGGCGTCCGGCAACTGGGCGAAGGCCACCAGGTATTGCTTGTCCTGGCCGGGCACGAAACCGGTGGGGGTGTTGGAGAAACCGAAGAAGGTCAACACCATCAGGCCCGCGTAGAGGACCAAGGCGATGCCGCTGCTACGAATCACCCGGGCGACGGTGCCCACGTACCCGTGGCTGGCACGCTCGAAGAAGCGGTTGAACGGCCGGAACAGCCAGCCACCGAAGAGCTTGTCGAGGAACTTGGAGAAACGGTCCTTGGGCGCGTCATGGCCCTTGAGCAATACGGCGGCCAGGGCCGGCGACAGGGTCAGGGAGTTGACTGCCGAAATCACCGTGGAGATGGCAATGGTCAGGGCGAACTGCTTATAGAACTGCCCGGTCAAGCCACTGATGAACGCTGCCGGGACGAACACCGCGCACAGCACCAGGGCGGTGGCGATGATCGGCCCGGTCACTTCGCCCATGGCCCGCTTGGTCGCTTCCACCGGGGTCAGTCCGAGGCCGATGTTACGCTCGACGTTCTCCACTACCACGATGGCGTCATCCACCACGATACCGATCGCCAGTACCAGGCCGAACAGCGAGAGGGCGTTCAACGAGAAGCCAAACAGGTGCATCACCGCGAACGTACCGATCAGCGATACCGGTACCGCCACCAATGGAATGATCGAGGCGCGCCAGGTCTGCAGAAACAGGATCACCACCAGCACCACGAGAATCAGGGCTTCGAACAGGGTATGCACCACGGCCTCGATGGAGCCCCGGACGAAGATCGTCGGGTCATAGACGATGCTGTAGTCCATCCCGGCCGGGAAGCCCTTCTTCAACTCATCCATCTTCTCGCGGACGTCGTTGGAGATCTGGATGGCGTTGGAGCCCGGACGCTGGAAGATCGGGATCGCTACGGCCGGCTGGTTGTCCAGCAGCGAACGCAGGGCGTATTGGCTGGAACCCAGTTCGACCCGGGCGATGTCCTTCAGGCGAGTGATCTCGCCGTTGGCGCCGGAACGAATGATGATGTTCTCGAACTCTTCCTCATTCACCAGGCGACCCTGGGTGTTGATCGACAGCTGGAAAGCCTGGGCATTGGGTGCTGGCGGCGCACCCAGGGCACCGGCAGCCACCTGGCGGTTCTGTTCACGGATCGCCGTGACCACGTCGGTGGCGGTCAGGTTGCGCGAAGCGGTCTTGTTCGGATCCAGCCAGACCCGCAGGGAGTAGTCGCCCATGCCGAACAGCTGCACATCACCCACGCCACCCAGGCGCGCCAGCTCATCCTTGATGTTGAGCAGGGCGTAGTTGGACAGGTAGAGCATGTCGTAGCGTTTGTCCGGCGAGGTCAAGTGCACGACCATGGTCAGGTCGGGCGATGCCTTGTCCACCGTGATGCCGATCCGGGTCACTTCTTCCGGCAGCTTGGGCTCGGTCCGGGTGACGCGGTTTTGCACCTGCACCTGGGCGTTGTCCAGGTCGGTGCCCAGGGCGAAGGTGATGGTCAGGGTGATCTTGCCGTCAGCGGTGGACTGCGAAGACATGTACAACATGTTCTCGACGCCGGTGATGGCTTGCTCCAGGGGCGCGGCCACGGTCTCGCCGATGACCTTGGGGTTGGCGCCCGGGAAATTGGCGCGCACGACCACGGTCGGCGGCACGACTTCCGGGTATTCGCTGATTGGCAATTGGAACAGCGAGATGGCGCCGGCGATCAGGATCAGCAGCGAAAGCACTGCTGCGAAGATCGGCCGCGAAATGAAGAACTGGGAAAATTTCATCTTGGATTCAGTCCCTTAACCGCGTGGGGTCGCAGCGGCCAAATTGCCTGCCGACTCTGACGCGTTCTTGGATGGCGCGACTTGGGGCAGGTTGCTGGCTTCGAGCGCTTTACGTTGTTGGGCCAGGGCGGCGATGGTTTCTTCACTGGCCATCGGCACGGTTTCAGGCGTGACCGGCGAACCGGGGCGAGCCCGTTGCAGCCCCTTGACGATGATGGTGTCGTCTTTGCTCAGGCCGCTGCGCACGATGCGCAGGCCTTCGATCTTCGGACCCAGCTCGACGGCGCGGTAGGCCGGCTTGTTCTCGGCATCCATCACCAGCACGAATTTCTTGCCCAGGTCGGTGCCGACGGCTTCGTCGTTGATCAGCACGGCGGCGTAAGTACCGCTGCCCACCAGCTTCAGGCGGGCATAAAGGCCTGGGGTGTAGGCGCCGTCCTTGTTGTCGAACACGGCGCGACCACGGATGGTGCCGGTCTGCGGGTTGACCTGGTTGTCAACGAAGTTCATGTGGCCCTGGTGCGGGTTGCCGTCTTCGTTGGACAGGCCCATGTAGACCGGCGTGGCTTGGCCGCGCTGGCCCTGGCGGGCAAGTTGGGTGTACTTGAGGAAGACACCTTCGTCGGCATCGAAGTAGGCATAGACCTTGTCGGTGGAGACCACGCTGGTGAGCGGGGTGACGTCAGCGGTCACCAGGTTGCCGGCGGTGATGTCCGCTCGGCTGACGCGACCGCTGATGGGCGAGGTCACCCGGGTGAAGCTCAGGTTCAGCTTGGCCAGGTCCAATTGTGCCTGGATAGCCGCGGCAGCGGCGCGGGCTTCCTGGGCGGCGCTGGTGCGCGAGTCGGCCAGCTCGGCGGAAATGGCGTTGCTCAAGCGCAGACGTTCACCACGCTGGGCTTCGTTCTTGCTGCGGGTGGCGGTGGCGCGGGCTTGAGCCAGTTGGGCGTCGAGACGACGTACTTCAGCCTGGAAGGGGCGTGGGTCGATCTGGAACAACAGATCGCCTTTCTTGACCAGCGAACCTTCGGTGAAGGCCACTTTGTCGATCTGCCCGGAAACCCGTGGGCGGATCTCGACGGTTTCCGGCGCCTCAAGGCGTCCGGTGAATTCATCCCATTCGTTGACCGGCTGTTCCAGTACCTTGGCCACACTGACTTTGGCCGGCGGCATCGAGGCTGTCGAGTCGGGAGTCTTGCCGCAGGCGCTCACCACCAGCACCGCCAGCAGCGCGAGGGGAAAACGCAGTTTTGAAAGTGAATGTTCCATGGATACCATCCGCCAATGTATTGAGAATGGGCGGATGATGCGTGGCGCAAGGCAGAGGAACGAATCGAATGAAGCAAAGGTAACTATCATTCAGAATGATATAAGCCATCGACAAGGCCTCTATTGCGGGGATCTTGTTAGGGGGCTATCAATGTAGTTGATGGTCGGCGGGTCTCCAGGGAACAGCTATTCGGGCAAGTAGACGTCATGGATGCGCTTGATTGAACCATCCTTGCGAAGTGCGTCAATGGCATCGCGCAAGTCCTCCACCATTTGGGGCGAGCATTGCTTGGAACAGGCCAGGTAGAGATCGGCATGGCTGCCGACCGGGCTCATGAGCAGTTTGCGCTTGGACACCCTCGGCCAGATATATCGACTCTCTGGGACGCCGTTGAACCAGGCATCGATGCGTCCCATTAAAAGCATCTGGGCGGGGTTGTCGCCAATGGCCAGCGTATGGATCTGCCTTTCGCTGAACCCTTCGCTGCGCAGGATCTGTTCCTGCGCACTGCCCAGGCCGACACCAATCTTGTGGTAGGTTTCTTTTGCTTGGGCAAAGCTGCTCACTTTCCGGTCGAGGCTGAAGAAGGCCCGCTCCATGGGCATGATCGAGGCGATCCAGGTGAAGCGTTCTTCACGTTCCGGTATGCGCGACAGGGGAGCGATCAGGTGGTCATGCTCCTCGCTCACGTGTTTCTGCGACCTGGCCCAGGGCAGTACATGGATTTTCATCACATACCCGGCTTTGGCCATGGCTGCCACGGCGACATCGCCAACGATGCCGTGGCCCCTGGGGTCGTTGACAAAGGTCAGCGGGGGCGCATCCAGAATGTGCAGTTCAATCGTCAGGGGTTCACCGCACGCGTTATCGACAACCAGCAGCGGTAACAACAGACAAAGCCTGGATAGCGCTCTGGTGGGGGCATTCAAAACGCGCTTGCTCGGGCTCATGATCAATACTTCAGGCATTGGAAAGTGGTGCGCCATTTTACGGGGCGGCGCAGGAAACAGCGTGTTGTTGGCCGATTTTATGTGATGCAGCCCCCCAAAAAGCGGATTCGCCACAGCCGTTTTATCTGGACAGGCCCGTCTGTTGCATCGGCCTGACTGCGTGTATCTGAAGGTATAGATCATCCCGTCGACAAAAGCCTTGGGTCTTGCAAGTTGACGCCGGATCACGGCGGTTGATTGAACGCTGTGTAGGCGCTGTCGAGTGCAAAGAGGCTGCGATCTTTCCCCAGCCACGTGAGTCCCCAGCGAAAGATCAAAAGATCGCAGGCTTCGCCACCTCCTACGGAGCCCAGCGCGAGCAAGCTCCGGCTCCCTCGCCACGTCGCCAGGCGTATCTGTATGAGCATCCCTGCGTAATCCTGTTCTTACAGATCTGAGGATTCGGCCACGCACGCACCTGTTCGTAGGTGCAGTCTGTAATCCCTCTCCTGTCTGTTTGTGGGGGCATTCCTTTTATTCAGATGGACCAGTACTTGGACCTACCCGGTTTTGCGCCGAGTTCCTTACATTTGGCCCGCTAAACGAACAGGCAGGATGAAAAGCAATAGCAATGATTGATGCTTGGTGGGAACAGCAACAGCAATGTAATTCGCGGTCAGGTGCCCGACGGGCTTGCGGGCAACGTTTGAGAGGCATGCTGGAGGAATACGGCATTTATCCCGTGGCGTTTGCCGAGGTGCTGCGTATCAACCCTCAATGCCTGACGAATTGGAGTGCGCGAGGCATACCTCGGTTGCGGGTAGAGCAACTGGCGCGTTTGCTGAGTGTCAGTAAGGTGTGGCTGGCCACAGGGGAGGGCGAGCGGGCAGGAGATGTGTTCGGGGCGCCGTCCTGCGTGGAAAGGCGTTGCCGGGGTCAAGGGTGAATTCGAGCAGCGTCTGAAAAATGTCATCGACGCGGTGTCCGAAACCCCGATGCTTGGTCGCGTCTATCTGACGGTATAAATCATCCGACCGCCAAAAATCTTGAACTTTGTCTTTTGTTATCAGTTCCCAGAATGAGCGTGCAAAGCGGAACTCATTGTGTCCGGCTTTGCGTCTGTAATTTGTTTCCTAAATATTTGAGCGCTCGCCCATACATTCGTATGGGTGAGCACTGTTGTGGGAATTTTCTGTAAGCCCCCCGTTTGCTTATTGTGGGGTTGTTCCTTTTTCGATGGCGACCACCTTGTTAAACCTATCCAGCTTTGTGCTGCGTTGCTTACAGTCAGTACCACTGAATGTACGAGCAAGATGCAGGGCAATCACGATGGTCAATGTTTGGTGGAAACAAAGTAATCCGCAGTCCAGCGCCCGGCGAGCTTGCGCACAACGATTGAGTGGCCTGCTGAAGGAGTACGGCATCCCTGCCTCGGGTTTTGCCGAGGTACTGCGTATAACTCCTCAATGTTTGTGCTACTGGAAAAGACGAGGCGTACCTCGATTGCGGGTGGAGCAGCTCGCGCGTTTGCTGAGTGTCAGTGAGGTGTGGCTGGCTACAGGGGAGGGCGAGCGGGCAAGTGGGTTATATCGGCAGCGGGAGCAAGATCAAGCAGACGGTACATGAGCCGTCTTCAGATGCGGCAATGGCCGTTGAAAACAAGGAGCAAAAACATGGCTTCAAACAGTTTCCAAAATGAGGTGCCCAAAGCGCGGGTCAATATCAAACTCGACTTGCACACCGGAGGCGCGCAGAAAAAAGTCGAGTTGCCACTGAAATTGATGGTGATGGGTGACTACAGCAACGGCAAGGAGCATCGCCAGTTGTCGGAGCGAGAAAAAATCGACATCAACCGAAATAACTTCGATAGCGTCTTGGGTGAGTTTTCTCCAAGACTGAAACTTAGAGCGAATAATACCCTGGCTGATGATGATTCCGACGTGTCTGTCGAGTTGAAGTTTCAAAGTATGAAGGATTTCGAACCGGAGCAGGTAGCACGGCAGATTCCTCAATTGCGCGCATTGCTGGCCATGCGCAATCTATTACGTGACCTGAAATCTAACTTGTTGGATAACGTAACCTTTCGTCACGAGTTGGAGCGCATCCTCAAGGATGATGCGCTCAGCGATGAGTTGCGAGCCGAGTTGGCAGCGTTGGCGCCAGAAACCGTTCGTTAATTAAAATTGCCGGCAGCCCAGAAGAGTACATTAACTATGTCCGTTGAAAGTTCTAACGTGCAATCGCGCGGCGCTACAGTGTTGTCCGAAGAAAGTGGTGTCTACGCTGCGCTTTTCAGCAAGATCAATCTAAGCCCTGTCGCAGAGTTGGCAGATATCGAAACTTTCCAGCACGCCGAGGCCTTGTCGGAGGCGTCGACTGATGAACGGGTCACTGCCGCTGTCAGCGTGTTCTTGAAATTGCTAAAACAGTCATCGCAAAAAGTGGAGCGTTTGGACAAGGTTCTGCTCGATGAGCATATCGCCTCGCTGGACATGCAGATCAGTCGCCAACTCGACGTAGTGATGCATCACCCCGACTTTCAACGAGTCGAATCAACCTGGCGTGGCGTGAAGTCATTGATCGACCAGACCGATTTTCGCCAGAACGTGCGCATAGAATTGCTGGATATCAGCAAGGACGATCTGGTGCGGGACTTCGAAGATGCACCGGAAATAGCGCAGAGCGGTTTGTATTTGCACACGTACACTCGCGAATACGACACGCCGGGTGGAGAGCCGATTGCGGCAGCCATCTCCGACTACGAGTTCGATCGCAGCCCACAGGACATCGCGTTGCTGCGCAACATCTCGAAAGTGTCGGCAGCGGCGCACATGCCATTCATTGGTTCGGTGGGCCCGGCTTTCTTTGGCAAAAAATCCATGGAGGAAGTGGCGGCCATCAAGGACATCGGTAACTACTTCGATCGTGCCGAATACATCAAGTTGAAGGCATTTCGCGACAGTGACGATGCGCGCTATATCGGCCTGGTCATGCCTCGGGTCCTGGGTCGTTTGCCCTATGGGCCGGATACGATTCCCGTGCGCAGCTTCAACTATATCGAAAGCGTCAAAGGCCCCGACCACGATAAGTACCTGTGGACCAACGCGTCTTTTGCCTTCGCTGCGAACATGGTCAAGAGCTTTATCGCGAACGGTTGGTGTGTGCAGATTCGAGGGCCGCAGTCCGGCGGTGCGGTTACAGACTTGCCGATCCATTTGTACGACCTGGGTACCGGTAACCAGGTGAAGATTCCTTCGGAGGTGATGATTCCGGAAACCCGCGAATTCGAATTCGCCAATCTCGGTTTCATTCCGCTGTCGTATTACAAGAACCGTGATTATGCGTGTTTCTTCTCCGCCAGTTCCGCCCAGAAGCCAGCTTTGTACGACACCCCGGATGCCACCGCCAACAGCCGAATCAACGCGCGCCTGCCTTATATCTTCCTGCTCTCGCGCATCGCCCATTATTTGAAACTGATCCAGCGCGAAAACATCGGCACCACCAAGGACCGTCGTTTATTGGAGTTGGAACTCAATAAATGGATCGGCGGGTTGGTCACCGAGATGACCGACCCGGGCGATGACCTGCAGGCATCCCATCCGCTACGTGACGCGAAAGTGACCGTAGAAGACATTGAAGACAATCCCGGTTTCTTCCGCGTGAAGTTGTACGCGGTGCCGCACTTTCAAGTCGAGGGCATGGACGTCAACTTGTCACTGGTTTCGCAGATGCCCAAGGCAAAAGCCTGACTCACTCCCAAGGAAACGATGCCATGAAAATCGATCGTCCTTTGTGGGCGTCCGGGACTTTGTTGTCTGCGCAACAGTTCCAGCAGCAGGCGCGCTGGGAAGCTTGGGCCAACGAACAGCTTGCTCACCTGGCCTTGGCACACCCATGGGGGGTGAAGGCTGTTGCGTTTGACCTGGACGCATTGCGCCTGGGCAAGCTCAAGGCAACCCGGCTGAGTGTGCGCATGCCCGATGGAACCCTGCTCGATAGTGAAAGGGTGGATCGTTTGCCGCCAGGGCTGGAGTTGGCGCGGCTGCTGCCTGACGATATCCAGCAAACGCTCGTGCTGCTGGCTTTGCCCTTGGAGCAGGCCAACGGTAACAACTGCCTGTTGCAGGAAGGCCGGGCTGATCGGCCGACCCGTTATCGCCAGGACTGGCGAGCGGTACAGGATCTTTATGCAGACGAAGTGCAGTCGATCGGCGTACTGGAGCACGTGCTGAGCCTACGCCTGGATAAGGACGACAACGGCGATTACCTGACTTGCCCCCTCGCGCGCCTGGTGCGCGAGGGGCAGGAGGGGTGGAGCCTCGACTCGACCTACGTGCCGCCGCTGCTCAGTTTCGCCGCGCATCCGGGGCTCCTGGGCCAGCTGGATAACCTGCTGACGCAGTTGTCGGCCAAGCGGCAACGACTGATGAGCATGCGTCGGGAAAGCAATCAGCGCATGGCCGATTTTGCCGTGGCCGATGTGTCGTTGTTCTGGCTGCTCAATGCCTTGAATACCTACCAGCCGGTGCTGACGGACCTCAAGGCGTACCCGCAGCGGCATCCCGAGCAGGTCTACTTGGAGTTGATCAAACTGGCCGGCAGCCTGCTGACGTTCTCGCTGGAACACGATATCGACAAAATTCCCGCCTATCGGCATGCGCACTTGGAAACCGTGTTTGCACCGCTGATACGCACCATCTCCACTTTGCTGGAAGCCAGTCTGCCGTCGCGGGTCATTGCCTTGGTATTGGAGAAGAAGGGCGTCAATCGCTGGGAGGTGACACTCAACGATGAGCGCCTGCGTGAACCTGGTGGTGCGGATTTCTACCTGTCGGTTCGCAGCCATTCGCCGGCGGCGCAGTTGCAGGATCAATTTCCTCGCCTGTGCAAGGCCGGTGCGCCGGACGATGTCGATGCTTTGATCAATGCCGCACTCGACGGCGTGCCACTGAAACCGCTCAGCCATGTGCCGGCGGCGATACCTCTGCGTCTGGAGAACCAGTACTTCGTCCTGGACCTCGGTCATCCCAAGGGACAGGCGATGTTAGCCATGGGGACCTGCGCCTTCTACGTGCCCAGCACGCTGGCGGATGTACAACTTGAACTGTTTGCGGTGCTGCGCACATGAATCTGATCACTTCGAAAAAACACAACGCAACGACGGTGGACATCGATGACCTGTTGCAGGGCACCTATCTGCTGGTGGTCGAGTTGCGCCGAGGCGCTTCGGTGCCCGATAGCGAGGCATTGGGAGACCTTTGTGTGACGCAGGTCGAACAGGTTCGCCAACGGCTCGAGCAGGCGGGGTTGAGCCCGCGTAGCGTCGATCACATCAACCATGCCCAATGCGCATTGCTGGATGAGACCGTGCTGACTTGCACGCAAGGGACTGAACGTACCGACTGGGCCAGGGAGCCGTTGCAGGCCAGGTTTTTCAATCGGCATCAGGCGGGTGAGTTTCTTTACGAGGATATGCGGGAGGTGTTGCGCGAAGCCGCGCCGGATCAGGCAGTGTTGACCGCGTTTCAACGGATATTGACGCTTGGTTTCCGGGGGCGTTACCAGGATATAGCCGATCCGGAGCGCGAGCAGATTCTGGCTGCCCTCAACGCACAAGTTATGCCCCTGGCGTTCAATCCTGGCCCGACTACCCAGGTGGCCGGCAGCGAACTGATCGAGCGTTTGCGCCAGCTACGTTCACCCTTGGTACATGCCCTGGCGGTCGTCCTGTTGTTCGCGGGTGTCTGGTGGGCTATGGACCATCTGTTGAACGGCGTGATCGCCTCACTTTTGCCCGACCAAGCGTGAGGCGCACATGACGCTCAAACTGCAACGAGTTCTTTGGCTGTGGGCGGGCATGCTTGCGCTCGCACTACTGGCCATCATTGCGCTTGCCACTTGGGTACGCGTCGTCGCGATGCTGATCGTGGTGTGCTGTGTTGGGTTGGGCTGGGTGCTGTCCAGTCGCCACGCCGCGCGTCGGCGTGGATCGGTGAACCTGGCCGCGAGCATGTCCTTGCCCGCGGCTTCATTTCGTCGACCGGTCGTACTGGTGTGTGGCGATGACTTGGAGGGCTTGTTCGGCACCGTTGCAGAGGAACAAATGGCCCTGCGCGTGAGCGACCAGGGATGCTACGTACGAGTGCCGGGGGTGGAACAGCTACCGGCCTTCACCGAAAGCGTCCTGGCCGTGCGCCCGGATTGGGGCAGTCAGCTCAGTGTGATGCTGATCGTCAATCCGGCTGCGCACGCCGAGGCCGGCGTCCTGGCGGGCCACTTGCGCACCTTCCGCTACCAGTTCGCCCAAGCGAGAAAGTACGGCGGCGCGCTACCGCTGGTGCTGCTGAGCTACCTACCGACATCGCAAAGCGAAGATCCCTGGTTCTGTTGGGCGAACGGCCAGTCCAGTCCCCGGGTTCGTAATGCCGGTGCCTGCGTCAGTGTGGCCGATTGGCAGTCGCAATCCGCTGATTCGTCAGTGCAAACCGCGCGGACATGCACCGTCGTGCAACTGCGCAGCGTTAGCGTCTGGCTGAATGAAGCGGTCCTACCACACTTGTGGTTCGATGATGCCGTGGGGCCGGCAATGATTTGCGCGATCAAACCAGTACCGGCGTTACCCCTGCTCGTGGAGGGGAGTTTGTGGCAGCAATGGCTACGCAACAAGGTAGCGCTGGACGACAACAGACAAGCATTGACAGGTGCACAGCTGCCGTTCCCGGACCCTGTATTGAACGTGATTCCACGACGCGGCCAAGGCTCTCAGACACAGCGCGCCAGTGTCGTTGCGTTGTGGATGCTTGCGCTGACCGGCGTGCTCGCATTGGCTCACTCTGCGTGGCAAAACACCTTGTTGGTCCGTCAGGTCAGCGACGATCTGCAACGGTACACCTCCCTTTCGGCATTGAAACAACGTGATCGGCAGACCATCGCCCGGCGTGAAGTCGCAGCGCGGGAGCTCCGTCAAGCAGGCCAGCGACTGGACACCTATTACCGCAACGGTGAACCGTTGGCGCTAGGCCTGGGCCTGTATCGCGGCGAACGCTTGCGTACGCGGCTGTGGGCGGTGCTCGCCAATCACCGTGAGCGGTCGCTTTCGATACCCCTGCAATTACCCACCCCGGTACGCCTGGACAGCCTCTCGCTGTTCAGTCCGGGCAGTGCGCAACTCAAACCGAACTCGACCAAGGTGTTGATCGATGCGCTGGTCGGTATCAAGGCCCAACCAGGCTGGCTGATCGTGATTGCCGGGCACACCGATGCCACCGGCGATGCGTCGCAGAACCTTCGGTTGTCCCGTGCACGTGCAGCCGCCGTGCATGACTGGATGCAGCACATGGGCGGCATCCCCGACAGCTGCTTTGCCGTGCAAGGGTTCGGCGCGAGCTACCCGATCGCCAGCAATGACACCGAGGCAGGGCGCGCCGCCAATCGTCGTGTCGATATTCGTCTGGTACCCGAAGTGGGGGCCTGTGCATTTCCCACGGCAGGCCCAGACACGCAACCCCCTGTCGCATCAAGCGACTCTTAACCTCAGAAACAGGAGCTTCCCATGGCAATTCCCATTTATCTCTGGCTGCACAAGGATGCAAACGAGCCCATCAAGGGGTCGGTGGATGTGCAAGACCGCGAGGGCAGTATCGAGGTGCTCGCCCAGGAACACAGCCTTGCGATCCCCACGGATAGCAACACCGGCAAATTGACCGGCGCGCGGATGCACGCACCGTTTGTGTTTACCAAGGAAATCGATGCTTCGACGCCTTACCTCTACAAGGCAGTGACGAGTGGGGAAACCCTTGAGAGCGCCGAATTCAAGTGGTACCGCATCAACGATGCCGGGCAGGAAGTCGTGTATTTCGTCACCCGCTTGGAAAACGTCAAGGTGGTGAAAGTCGCGCCGAAAATGCATGACATCAAGGATCCGGATAAAGAGAAGCACAACCATCTGGAAGAAGTTGCGTTGCGCTACGAAAAGGTCACCTGGACCTACAAGGACGGCAACATCATTCATTCCGATGCCTGGAGCGAACGCCAGAGCGCCTGACACGCCCACGTCGGTGTGTTGGGTTGAGCGTCCGTTCGCGGGCGCTCAGCCAAGCACATCTGCTTTCAATCTTCGCTTGCACCAACACTGAAACCCACACAAGGACGCCCCCTCATGGCACAGAGCGCCACTCGTTTGCTTCGTCGTCTAAATCCCTACTGTGCCCAGGCATTGAGTGACGCGGCGTCGCTGTGTCAAAGCCGTGCCCATGGACATATCACCATCGAGCACTGGTTGCTCAAGTTGCTGGGGCAGGGCGAGGGTGACCTGACGGTGATCGCTCGGCGTTACGAATGGGATCTGGAGGCGCTCTGGTGCGACCTGCTCAACCACCTCGACAGCCTGCCGCGCAGCGTACAGGGCAAGCCGCAGCTGTCGGAGCCGTTGCAGGAGCTGATCAGGAATGCCTGGCTGCGCGCCTCGCTGGATGACGACTACGACCGGCTGCGTTCCGCGCATCTGTTGGGAGCGCTGATGGACACGCCCGGCCTGCTGGTTTGCGCTGAGGCCTGGCCATTGCTGAGCCTCAGCGAGACCCAATTGCAGCGCTTGTTTGTCTTGCTGGATCAAACTTCCGAAGAACGCCCGGAGGTACAAGAACATGTTGCGATGAACGAGCCCATCATCGCCGTTCCCGGTAGTGCGAAACCCGATGCACGGCAGGTGCTGCTGGACAGATTCACCCAGGACCTGACCGCCCAGGCGCAGGAAGGGCAGATCGATCCGGTGTTCGGTCGCGACGATGAAATACGCCAAGTCATCGACATCCTCAGTCGTCGACGCAAGAACAACCCGATCCTGGTCGGCGAGCCGGGCGTGGGTAAGACCGCGCTGGTCGAAGGCCTGGCGCTGCGCATCGCCCAGGGCGACGTGCCCGACAGCCTCAAGTCGGTCAGCGTGCGTGCGTTGGACCTCGGGCTGTTGCAAGCCGGAGCCGGGGTCAAGGGTGAGTTCGAGCAGCGCCTGAAAAATATCATCGACGCGGTGCAGCAGTCCGAAAACCCGATCCTGCTGTTCATCGATGAAGCCCATACGCTGATCGGCGCCGGCAACCAGGCGGGCGGCACCGATGCGGCCAACCTGCTCAAACCGGCCTTGGCTCGTGGCGAGTTACGCACCATCGCCGCCACCACCTGGAGTGAGTACAAGCAATACTTCGAACGCGATGCGGCATTGGAGCGGCGTTTCCAGAAGGTCAAGGTCGACGAACCGGACGACGCCAGCGCCTGCCTGATGTTGCGCGGCCTCAAGGCGCGCTACGCCAGCCATCATGGCGTGCACATCCAGGATGCGGCGGTGCAGGCCGCCGTCAGCCTGTCGCGGCGCTACCTCACCGGTCGCCAATTGCCGGACAAGGCGGTTGACCTGCTGGACACGGCCAGCGCACGGGTGCGCATGAGTGTGGACTGCGAACCGCAGGCGCTGGTTCGTGTCAAGGCGCGCAAAGTTGCCCTGGAACTGGAGCGTCAAGCGCTGGAAGTAGACCAGGGCCTTAGCGGCAACGTTGATACGGAACGCCTGGCGCAAATCGCGGCGCAACACACTGAGTTGGAACATCAGCGAGTTGAGCTGGTGCGCGAATACATGCAGGTGCTCGATTTGTCCCAGAAACTGCTTGATGCGCGCGAGGCTGGAGTATCGCAGCAGCAAACGTGTGGGCAGTTGCAACGACAGCTGGATGCAATCCAAGGCAATCGACCTCTGTTGTCCCTGGATGTCGACGCGCGCAGCGTGGCTGAGGTAATTGCCGATTGGACTGGCGTACCGCTGGGCAGCCTACTCAAGGACGAACAAGCCAACCTGCTGGAGCTGGAACAGCAATTGGCCGAGCGCGTGATCGGCCAGGCCCCCGCACTTAATGCAATGGCCCAGCGCCTGCGTGCGGCCAAGGCCGGGCTCACCGATGACAAGGGGCCCTTGGGTGTTTTCCTGTTGGTGGGCAGCAGCGGGGTCGGCAAGACCGAAACCGCCCTGGCCCTGGCCGACAGCCTGTTCGGTGGCGAAAAATCCCTTATCACCCTCAACCTTTCCGAGTACCAGGAAGCCCACACCGTCAGCCAGCTCAAGGGCTCGCCGCCCGGTTACGTCGGCTATGGGCAGGGCGGCGTGCTGACCGAAGCCGTGCGCCAGCGGCCCTACAGTGTCGTGCTGCTCGACGAAGTGGAAAAAGCCCACCGCGACGTTCTCAATCTGTTCTACCAAGTCTTCGATCGCGGCTTCATTCGCGATGGGGAAGGGCGCGAGATCGACTTTCGCAACACCGTCATCCTCATGACCTCCAACCTGGGCAGCGAGCCATTGCAGGCCTGCTTGCAGGCGCAACCCGACGCGCCGGACAGCGTGCTGCATGACCTGATGCGACCGATCCTGCGTGAACATTTTCAGCCGGCTCTCCTGGCCCGCTTCCAGACCCTCATCTACCGCCCTCTGCAAGAGGATGCCCTGCAACGCATCGTCGCGATCAAGCTGGGGCAGGTCGCCAAGCGGTTGCAGCGCCACTATGGCTTGCACTGCGAGATCGACGACGCTCTCAACCAGGCCCTGGTCGCCGCCTGCCTGCTGCCCGACACCGGTGCACGCAACATCGATAGCCTGCTTAACGAACAGATCCTGCCGGTGCTGAGCCAACAGTTGTTGCAACGTCGGGCAGCGCAGTTGCGGACCCGCGTGGTGCACCTGGGTCATTGCCAGGAGGAGGGGATTACCCTGCGCTTCGTCGATGCCGCAGACGCTGCCGGGGCTGTCGATATGGAGCCCGCGCAATGAACATGCCCATCTTCTTCGACCACAGCCGCCACACCCTGAGCGTCTACAACCTCAAGGCCCGCCTCGACGTCCTGGCCTTCGCCGGCGAAGAACACCTGAGCCGGCCCTACCATTACCGCATCGAATTCACCTGCACCGAGCGCGACCTGGCGGCCACCGACCTGCTCAACCACAGCGCCCATTTCAGCCTGTACCCGATGCCGCCACCGCCGACACCGAAGGGCTTCAAGCCCCCGGTGATCAAGCCGCTGCGCACCTTCCACGGTGCGGTCACCGAGTTCAAGCGCCTGTCCGGCTCCCACGACGAAGCCCGCTACGAAATCACCCTGCAACCGCGTTTCGCCCTGCTGGGCCGGGGCAAACAGTTCCGCATCTACCAGTACCAGTCGGTGCCGGAGATCGTCGAGCACATCCTGCGCACGCGCC
>NZ_CAXAPG010000022.1:0-91587 GCF_963970585.1 Pseudomonas sp. RL_105y_Pfl2_101 | reverse complement strand
TACGAGGCTAAAAGCCGTGATCGTCAGCTTAGAGCTTTGCAGCGCAAGGCTACAAAGCTGGGTGTCCGATTGGTTGCGGCTTAAAAAAGCTTAAAGAACAAGGGGATGGATTTTGTTTGATGAGAGCAAGCTCCCTCGCCACAGGGTGTTCGCTGAGGTGAGCGGTTATAGTTCACTCACCTTGACCCAGCGCTCCTCCCGCGCCGCCACACGAATCGCCGCCGCCAGCCGCTCCACTTCCCAGGCCTCTTCGAAGTCCGTCCCGCTGCCTCCTTCGCCTGCGAGGGTCATCACCAGTTCGTGCACTTCCAGGGTCTTCAATTCGTTGTACCCCAACTGGTGACCGGCGGCCGGGCTGAACGCGGCATAACCGGGCAAATCCGGACCGGCCAGCAGGCGCTGGAAACCCGCCTGGCCGACGCGACACAGGCACAGTTCGTTGAGCCGTTCCTGATCGAACGCCAGGGTCCCGAGGGTGCCGCTGATCTCGAAGCTCAGGTGGTTCTTGTAGCCGTGCTTGAGCCAACTGCTGCTCACCGTGCCCCGGGCGCCATTGGCGAAACGCAGCAGCGCATGGACCTGGTCGTCCACCGCGATGGCACGTTGTTCGGCATTGCCCGCGCTGGCAGGGCGTTGGCTGTGCACGGTCTGGCTGTCAGCGCACACGGCCTCGACATCGCCCAACAAGTTCCGGGCCATGGCCAGCAAGTGGCTGCCCAGGTCCGCCAGTGCGCCGCCGGCGTGGGCCGTTTCGCAGCGCCATGACCACGGCGAGGCGGGGTCGGCCATGAAGTCTTCGCTGAATTCGCCCTGGAAACTGATGATCTGTCCCAGTTCGCCGCGCTGGATCATGTCCCGCGCCCGTTGAATGATCGGGTTGTGCTGGTAGTTGTAGCCGACCCGCGTCACCACCCCGGCTGCCTTGGCCGCCTGGCGCATCTGCTCGGCCTGTTCCAGGGACACCGCCAGGGGCTTTTCACAATAGACCGGCTTGCCCGCCGCCAACGCCGCCATGGCCATGGGGAAGTGCAGGTGGTTGGGTGTGGTGATGGCGATCAGGTTGACCTTCGGGTCGTCGATCAGTTGTTGCCAGTCGCTGTGGGCCGTCTCGAACCCCCAGCTGTGGGCGCATTGCCGGGCACGTTGCGGATCGGCGTCGGCCAGAGCCGCCAGTTTCAGGTTCAGGGGGAGGTCGAACACCGCCTTGGCATTGTGGAACGCCAAGGCATGGGCACGGCCCATGAAGCCGGTGCCAATCAGACCGATGCCGAGTTCACGCATGAGAAAGAGCCCTTTGAGTTTTTATTTTCAGAAGGGCTATTTATGGAATAAATATTCGTTAATTGCAAATACTGGAATAAATATTCATTTTCGCGATTGCAGAGATCCCTTGTGGGAGCGAGCCTGCTCGCGATAGCGGTGGGTCAGCAGTACGTGTCTGACTGATACAACGCTATCGCGAGCAGGCTCGCTCCCACAGGGTTTCTCACCGGTCTGCCATGGCGCTCACTGTCAGGACAGAAACCCACCATCCACATTCAACGCCACACCCGTGGTATAGCTCGACGCGTCGCTGGCCAGGTACAGCACCGCGCCGGCCATTTCGCTCGGGTCGGCCACGCGCTTGAGGGGGATCTGCGCCAGGGCGGTTTTCAGGATCGCATCGTTCTTGACCAGCGCCGAGGCGAACTTGGTGTCGGTCAGGCCTGGCAGCAAGGCATTGCAGCGGATGCCGAATTGCGCGCATTCCTTGGCGAAGACCTTGGTCATGTTGATCACCGCAGCCTTGGTCACCGAATAGATGCCCTGGAAGATCCCCGGCGAGATGCCGTTGATCGACGCCACGTTGATGATGCTGCCGCCACCGTGCTCGCGCATCAGTTTGCCGGCTTCCACCGACATGAAGAAATAGCCGCGAATGTTCACGTCGACGGTTTTCTGGAATGCCCCCAGGTCAGTGTCCAGCACGTTGCAGAATTGCGGGTTGGTGGCGGCGTTGTTGACCAGGATGTCCAGGCGTCCGAACTGTTCGCGGATGCCGGCGAACACCTGGCTGATCTGCTCCATTTCACCGATGTGGCACGCAATGGCGGTGGCCTTGCCGCCGGCGGCGATGATGGCGTCGGCCACGTGCTGGCAACCGTCGAGCTTGCGGCTGGAAACGATCACATGGGCGCCTTGCTGGGCCAGCAGTTTGGCGATGGCCTCGCCGATGCCGCGGCTGGCGCCGGAAACGAAAGCGATTTTACCGTCGAGGTCGAACAACTGGGTCTTGGACATGCTGTTTCCTTGTTATAGGTGCGCTCAGAGCGTGGATTTGCTGATGACCTGCAGGCTCATCTGCTCCAGCAGTTTGTTCATTTGAACGAACTGCGCGAAGCGTTTGTCCTGGGTCTGGCCGTGGAAGAAGCGGTAGTAGATCTGCTGGACGATGCCGGCCAGGCGGAACAGGCCGTAGGTGTAATAGAAGTCGAAGTTGTCGATGCGCATTCCGGCGCGTTCGGCGTAGTAATCGACGAACTCGCGACGGGTCAGCATGCCCGGTGCATGGCTCGGTTGGCGGCGCATCAGTTGCACCGGTGCCGGGTCGCCGGATTCGATCCAGTAGGCGAGGCTGTTGCCCAGGTCCATCAGCGGATCGCCAATGGTGGTCAGTTCCCAGTCCAGCACGCCGATGATTTGCATCGGGTTGTCAGGGTCCAGAATCACGTTGTCGAAGCGGTAGTCGTTGTGCACGATGCTGGAGGTGGGGTGGTCGGCCGGCATTTTGTCGTTGAGCCAGGCCTTGACCGCCTCCCATTTCGGCGCGTCCGGGGTCAGGGCTTTTTCGTAACGGTCGCTCCAGCCACGGATCTGCCGGGCCACGTAGCCTTCGGGTTTTCCCAGGTCGGCCAGGCCGCAGGCCTTGTAGTCGACCTGGTGCAGTTCGACGAGCCGGTCGATGAAGCTCTTGCACAGGGCTTCGGTACGGGCAGCGTCGAAACCCAGTTCCGGCGGCAGGTCGGAGCGCAGGATGATGCCCTTGACCCGTTCCATCACGTAGAACTCGGTCCCCATCACCGACTCGTCGGTGCAGTGCACGTAGGCTTTCGGGCAATACGGAAAACCTTCGCGCAACTGATTGAGTATGCGGAACTCACGCCCCATGTCGTGGGCGGACTTGGCTTTATGGCCGAACGGCGGACGCCGCAGGACGAATTCCTGTTCAGGGTATTCCAGCAGGTAAGTCAGGTTCGAAGCGCCACCGGGAAACTGGCTGATCTGCGGCGTACCGGTGAGGCCTGGAATATGGGCCTTGAGGTACGGGTCGATCAGACTGGCATCGAGTTCTTCACCGTCGCGGACACGGGTGGACTGATCAGTAAACGCCATGCTTATCCCTTCTGCTTATTTTGGAGGCCATCGATCATTGGCTAATCTAATGGCAGGTGACAGGCGTCACAAGCACGCCAAGGTCTTATAGGTTAGCGTGTTGCAGGATAATCAGCGGGCCTGATGCCGGGTGGATGAGCTATGGTTTGAGCGTCTGTCGCTTTTCAGGGAGCCATCGTGATGGGATGCCCGCAAGTCTGTGGTACCGCAACCTTGCAATGCAGTTTCGGCGCGGCCCCGGCGGTGCTCAATGTGCTGCCGGTCAATCGGCTGCTGACCGGCGGGATGCCGGCGGCGAATATCATGGATCACATTCCTTTGGTGAACATCACCACGTTTGGCATGTGCATGAGCCTGGCGAACCCGACAGTGGCCGCCGCCACCGCTGCGGCACTCGGTGTGCTGACCCCCATGCCCTGCATCCCGGCCACCGCCGCCCCCTGGATCCCCGGCGGCGCCCCGACCCTGTTGCTGGGCAACATGCCGGCCATCGATGCCAACAGCACCTTGATGTGCACTTGGGCCGGGGTGATCAAGATCGTTGTGCCGGGGCAGGTGCAGATGTTGATTCCCTGATGGTTGTGGTGGACGCAGGCTAGCTGCCCACCTTCAATCCCCTCTGGGAGTGGTGTGTTCAGGCTTGCGCCGGATCATTCCAGCGCCTGAACCACCAGCGCACCCTGGAGATCGGCTTGCCGTCGGCGTCCAGTGGTCGACCGTCTTCAGCGTAGGCGTGTGCCGGTTCCAGCAGTTGGCCATTGAGGTAGCGGGCTTCGACCGCCGGTTTGCCATTGGGGTGCAGGCGGCGATAGCGGCCGTCGCGCACGCCGTCGCGATAGACTTCGGCTTCGGCCAGTTGCCCGTCGGGAAAGTAGTTGTTCGCCTCACCGTGCAGCAACCCGCGGCGATACGTGGCCTGGCGTTGCAACCCACCTTCGGCCCCATAGAAGCTCGCCACGCCCTGCAGTTTACCTCTGACGAACGGCAACACCGCCGAGACCTTGCCGTTGGGGTGATACAGCGTGCTGGTGCCTTGCAGTTCACCCCGTTGATAGTTGAGTTTCGCTTGCGGGCGCTGGGCCTCATCAATCTGCAGTGGGCCGTCGAGGTGGCCGTCAACCAGTTGCCCGCTCAGGTGGCTGTCATCACGTTCTACGTCGAGTTTTTTCGAGGCCATGGCCGTGTTCCTGTCAGTTGACCTTCACCAGGCCGCCCTTGATGGTCAGCATGCCGCCGCCATCTACGGTCTGTTCGGCGGCGGCCTTGTTCACCAGGCTGATGCCGGCGTCGTTGGTCAGGGTCGTGCCGGCCTTGTTTTCCAATGATGTACCGGCCTGGTTGTTCAGGGCGGTTCCAGCCTTCTGGCTGATGGACGTGCTCGCCTGGGCCGTCAGGTCCGCACCGCTCTTGATCGCGAAGCTACCGCCGCTTTGCAGGGTCAAGGTGCCGCTCACCTTGATGGTCAGGTTGCCGTCCACCGTCAGCTCATAGTTACCGCTGACCTTGTGCGTGTAGTTGCCGCCGGTGCTGTGGTTCTGGTCCGAACCCACGGTGACGGTGCGGGTGTCCTTGACATCGAGGCTGTCGCTGCCGGTCTGGATGGTCACGCTGCGCTTGCCTTTTTCCAGGGTGACGGTTTCGTCGCCTTCCTTGACCGTGCGAGTGCGAGCGTTCTGCACTGTGAGGGTTTCATCGTGACCGACCGTGGCGGTGGTGTCGTTGAGCACGTTGATGTTGAAGTCTTTCTGGGCCTGGAGAAAAAGCTCCTCGGCGTCCTTCTTGTCCTCGAAGCGCAATTCGTTGAAACCGCCGCCGCCCTTGGACGAGTGGGTCTTGATCCCGGACTGGGTCTGGTTGGCCGGCAGCGCGTAGGGCAGGGCGTTGTCACCGTTGTAGACACAGCCGGTCACCAGTGGCCGGTCGGGGTCGCCGTCGATGAAGGTGACGATGACTTCCTGGCCGATACGCGGCACGAACTGCATGCCAAAACCCTTGCCGCTCCAGGGCAATACCACACGAACCCAGCAGGATGAGGTCTCGTCGTTCTTGCCGGTGCGGTCCCAAGGGAACTGCAACTTGATCCGCCCGTATTCGTCGGTCCAGATTTCTTCGCCGGCCTTGCCCACCACCAGCGCGGTCTGGGTGTGCATGCGCGGTTTTTGCGTGGTGCGGGCCGGTCGATAAGTCGTGGCCTTGGGAATCGCCTCGAAGCGGTTGCGGTAGCTATCGTGGCTGGCTTCGTGGCTGACCGAGGTCACCACCCAATCGATATTCAGCGTCGGATCTTCATGGCCGGCGAGGGTGAACCAATACCCCGGCACCAGCCAGCGGCAGTCGCTTTCGCCGACAAAACGCTTCTCCTGACTGCGCAGGCCATCCACCCGCTGTTTGGTCAACGCATCGCCTTGGTCCTTGGCGTCATAGCCGCCCGGATGCTCGTATATCGAACTGGGCCCGGCCACCGCTTCGGCCTGGCTGTAGAGCGACGTCGTTGGCGTGGTGAATTGGTAATCGGTCGCCTGATACACCCCGGCCACCGCTTGCAGGCACACCTGGCCTGAACGGACACCGTGCAGTTCCCGATCCCCCATTTTCTGCCCGAGATAATTCACCGTCGGGCCATTGGTGATCGGCAAGAACGCATCATTGCTGTCGCCCAATACCAACGTATGCTTGCCCTGCTCGTGGCTGAAAAACCAGAAAATCCCGTCTTCTTCCATCAACCGCGAGACGAAGGTCAGATCGGTTTCGCCGTATTGCACACAGTATTCGCGCGGGGTGTAGTTGCCAGTCAGTTTGAGCTCAAAGTCGGTGAAGCCATGGGCCTTGAAAATCGTGGTGACAATGTCCGAGGTGGCAAGGTTCTGGAATACCCGGTTGTTGCTCGCCAGGGTCAGCCACCAAAGCCATGGCCGCAGTAAAAGTTGATAGCGTTCGGCGGTAGCGTCGGCGGGGAGCTGACGGATTTCCGCGACCAGACAGTCCAGCGGGCGCAACAACGCATCCTTGTGCAGCGTCGTGGTGACATGGCTGGCGACGGCGCTGGTGAGGGTCAGCGAAGGGCCGTCGTTGATACCGTTGAGGATGTGCGAACCCAAGGCATTGAGGCTTTCTTCGCCGGACAGCGATTCAGGGTACAGCGCCGACAGCGTGGCGGCGGTGAGGGAGAGAGTGGTGTTGCTGTCGGTGGGGCGGGGCATTCGGAAGACCTCAAGACGTCAAACAGTACGCGCCAGACGGACCGGCAACATCGCAGGCTTCAGTGCGCGGCCCCGCTGGCGCCGCAGGGTGGCAATCATGAACTGTAGTGGGTGGTGATGAAGTTGTAGGGCGCACTCAAATCTTCCGAGCGACTCATGGGCAGGCCATGGGGGTAAGTGTCAATGTTGCAAAGGTAGGCGGTGAAAGCGCCCTCAACATCGAACACCCAGGAGTCACCACGGTTCAATGTTTTGTCCAGCAGGTCACGATTCTTCTGACTGGTTGCGATGACCACGACCCAGCGATTGTCGGCGTTGAAACCGTGGAGCTTGTTGACATCGCGAGTGATCGCCTCCTGGAGATTGGCGCCGCCAAAGTTTCCATTGGTGCTCTCTACCTTGATTTCCACGGCATACGTCTTCCCGGCAAGGTTGAAATAGAAATCGACCTTCTCTGAATGGTAGGGCGAGGGATAGGCGATCTCTCTTACTTTGGCTGTGATGCCGTAGCCACGTTTCAGATGATAGGCAATCTCGACCTGGGCGGCATGTTCCCAAGGGCCGTCCGAGGTCCAGCTTTTACTGTATTGGCTGGGGGTGCCGGAGAAGTCCTGCGGATGGGCACCGGCCGCTTGTAATACAACATTCAAAAAGTCTCCTTCCGTCATGATGCCGATCTCCGTTATGTAAAAACTGCTGAAAAAGTCGGCCAGTCCAGCGGTATTACTCCAACACCCACTCCGCCAACTTCCCCGTCACTTGCGTCATCAATACATTCTCCACATCCCTTGCTCCCGCCGCGCTGCACTTGGCCAACACGGCCTTGACGATCCCAGCGTCGAACTCGAATTGCTTGCCGGTCGCGGCCTTGTAGCGCCCACGCAATTTCTCCAGTTTGGCCAGCACAATGGCCTCCAGCGTTGCCTCATCCAGCGGCCGGTACGCCACCACGGTCATGCGTGCCAAAAATGCCGGACGGAACGCTTGCAGCAGCACCTTGTGCAAGGCTTCGTTGAAGGCGTCGCTGCCCAACTGCGCGGCCGGCGTGTCCAGTAGCAATTCGGCGCCGACGTTGCTGGTGGCGAGCATTACGGTGTTCTTGAAGTCCACCACCAGGCCGGTGCCGTCTTCCATCAGCCCTTTGTCGAAGACGTTATAGAAGGCCTCGAGCACATCCGGGTGGGCCTTTTCGATTTCATCCAGCAACACCACCGAATAGGGTTTGCGCCGCACCGCTTCGGTGAGCACACCGCCGCTGCCGTAGCCGACATAGCCGGGCGGGGCGCCTTTGAGTTGGCTGACGGTGTGGGCTTCCTGGTATTCCGAGAGGTTGATGCTGATCAGGTTGCGTTCACCGCCGTACAAAGCGTCGGCCAGGGCGTAGGCGGTTTCGGTCTTGCCCACGCCGGTGGGGCCCACCAGCAGGAACACCCCGACCGGTTTCTGTGGGTCGGTGAGGCCGGCGCGGTAGGCTTGCAGGCGTTGGGCGATGGTGTTCAGCGCCGTGCTCTGGCCCATGACCCGCTGGCCCATGCGCTGGCCGAGGGTGCGCACGGCGTGGGCTTCGTCGGCGAGCATCTTGCCGACCGGGATGCCGGTCCAGCCGGCAATCACGGCGGCGACGGTCTTGCTGTCCACCTGTTCGGGCACCAGCGGATCGTCCTGGCGAATGGCATCCAGGCCCGCCTCCAGGCGCAGCAGTTCGGCGGCCAGGTGGTCGATGCGGTTATCGATCTCGGTGTCGGTTTTTTCACTGTCGGCGCGTTCGCTCAGGGCAAGCAGTTCGCGCCGGGTGTCGAGCAGTTCGCGCACGGCTTCGCGCTCTTCGCCCCAGCGGGTTTCCAGCTCGCGGATGGCGTGCACGTTGCTGGTCGATTCGCCTTCGAGCAGGGTGATGCGCTCGCGGTGATCGAGCCCGGTGGCCTGTTCCCGGCGCAGGCGTTCGACCTCGTCCTTGAGGCTGTTCTGCCGATGGCGCAGGCTTTCCAGCGGCGGCGGTACGTCGTGCTGGCCGAGGGCGACCCGGGCGCAGGCGGTGTCGAGCACGCTGATGGCCTTGTCCGGCAACTGTCGCCCGGAGATGTAGCGGTGGGACAGCTTCACTGCCTCGTGGATGGCCGCGTCCAGCACCTGCACGCCGTGGTGCTGTTCCAGTTTGCTCGCCACGCCCCGGAGCATTTCCACGGCGGTGAGTTCGTCCGGTTCTTCGACCTGCACCAGTTGGAAGCGGCGGGCCAGGGCCGGGTCTTTCTCAAAATATTTTTTGTATTCCAGCCAGGTGGTGGCGGCCAGGGTGCGCAGTTCCCCCCGGGCCAGGGCCGGCTTGAGCAGGTTGGCCGCGTCGCTGCCGCCTTCCGCACCACCGGCACCGATCAGTGTATGGGCTTCGTCGATGAACAGGATGATCGGTTTTTCGGCGCTGCCTACCGCGTCGATCACGCCTTTGAGGCGTTGTTCGAACTCACCTTTGACGCCCGCACCGGCCTGCAACAGGCCCAGGTCGAGGACGCGCAGGGTGACTTCCTGCAACGATGGCGGCACATCGCCGGCGGCGATACGCAGGGCCAGGCCTTCCACCACCGCGGTCTTGCCGACGCCCGGTGCGCCCACCAGGATCGGGTTGTTCTGCCGGCGCCGGAGCAGGATGTCGATGCACTGGCGGATTTCGCCGTCGCGGCCAACGATGGGGTCGATGCGCCCGGCCCGGGCGTCGGCGGTCAGGTCCTGGGTGTACTGGTCCAGCACCGGGTCTTGTTTCTGGGGTGGCGCGCCGGGTTTGGCCGGGCGCACGCCACCGACATGCTCACGGGAGCTTTCGGTCCATTCCAATAGGTGGGCGCGCAGGGCATCGCGGGGAATGCGCAGCAACGACGAGGCGCTGTTGAGCAGCAGGCTGCGGCGCTCATCACGGTCCAGCAGCGCCAGCAGCAACAGCCCGGAGCGGATGCTGTCCAGGCCCAGCACGCTGGCCTGGACCACGGCGTCTTCCAACAGACCGATGGTTTGTGCCGACAAGGCGGGCGTGCGGGTGCTGCCGGATTTGAACAGGTCCAGGGCCTTGTTGGTTTCTGCTGCCACTGCGTCACGCTCCAGGCCGAAGCGTGGTAGCAGACAGGCAAAGTCACCGCCCTCGATGTCGAGCAATTCCAGCAGCAGGTGTTCGATTTCCACATAGTGGTGGCTGCGCTGCATGCAGCGTTGTGCGGCCCGTTCCAAGGCGCGGCGGTTGTCCGGGTTGAGGCGTCCGATCAGGCTGGCCAGTTCCATTTCAGGCAATCTCCGGCTGACGAAGGCGGGTTTCGATCCGTTGCACGGCGAGGGTTGGCTGGCGTTGCAGGCCACCGTTCCAGTTCAGCCGTGGCGCTGCCTGGCGGTCCAGTTGCAGCGGGCCGGCGCCACGGATCAGCAACACCAGGGTGCAATCCAGGTCAGGGCCGAAGTACAGGGCATAAAGGCTGGCGAGCAGCGGATGGGTTTCGCCGTTGGGCAGCAATCCGCTGGCCTGGCCCGTGTTCAGCGGGCCGAGGGTCAGGCGCACGCCGGCATGTTCGTCCCAGACGTGGGAGCCGGCCACCGCGTTGCGGCCCAGGCACAGGTTGCGCCCGCCCGGTTGCAAGCGGCTGCGGCTGGCCGGCGGGACTTCACGCCAGCCACCTTCGTAGGCGGTCAGCTCCACGGGCAGCCCGAACTGTTCGCGGACAATCGCCGCGAACCCGTCCAGAGAGCGCCGGCCATCGGCGTACAGCGCGGTGCAGGCCAGTGCCGCCGAGTCGGGGGCGGCCTGTCGCTCCTGCAAGGCCTTGGGCAGCAGGCCGGTCAACGCCCGCAGTTGCGCGTGTACGGCGGACGCGCCTGGGGCCGTGAAACCCAGGGCGATGCGATGCTTGCGCATCACCTTGTAAAGCAGGCTGAGCAGGCGATGCTGGAACAGGTCGAGGAACTGCGCCGGGGCATGATCCTTCGCCCGTGCCCGTTGTTGCAGCCATTCCTGGTAGGCGTAGGGCAACGGGCCGTCCGGACCGCCGAGGCCGAAGATCGGTGTGGTCAGGGTTGGCGGCAGGCCGGGTTCCTGGCCCAGGCTTTCCACTTCGCTGGCGGCGAACAGCGGCGTCAACGGCCCGCGCAGACGCAAGGCTTCGGCGTGCGGCGCGGTGCCGCTGCCCAGGGGCTCGGCCTGGGGATGTTCACGTTCGAGCAACAGCAAGGCCTGGAGCCATTCGAAGCGTTGTGGGTCGCGCCGCAGGCGCTGGCTCAGGTTCAGAGCACCAGGGGTTTGCCGGCTTGGGGTTGCCATGTCTTCACCTCCTTGTCGGACTGGACCAGCACGGTGCGCACGAAGCGATTGGCGGTGGCATAAAGGGAAAAGAATTGCGCCAGCACCCCGGAGAACAGCACGGCGCTGCTACCGACGAAGTGTTGCGGGTCCAGTTGCAGGCGCACCTCCAGGCCGTTGCGCCAGCCGCGCCAGGCGTCTTCGCCGACATGGGCGATGACCCGGTCGCAACTCAGCCCCGATACCCCTTCGATCTGGCGATGGGCGCTGGCCTCGTCCCGCAGGTTGTGCAATTCGAGAATTTCGCGCAGTGCGTCCAACGCCTGGGGGCCTTCGACCAGCGACAGATGGTTGAGGGTCAATTGCGACACCAGCCGCCAGCGCGATTCGCCGTCCAGGCGCGGCAGGCTTTGCGGGCTGGGTGGGTTGCGCAGGCGCGCCCAGGCCACTGGCCCCGGGCGCTCGAAACCCATCGGGGTGCCGGCCGGCAGGCTCTGGGCCAGGTGGCGGTTGGTGCACAGCAGTTCGGCGGTGAGGCTGTAGTCACGGGTGTCGGCCAACGGGTCGAACTGGGTGTCCACCAGGCTGACCATCAAGTCGGTACCCAATCGGTTCGGGCTCATGCCACTGACCCGTCGCGCATGCCAATAACAGGTTTGGTCGCTGCCATGCTGGTTGCCGTAATAGGCCGGCACTTTGCGCACGCCCTGGCTGGACATGGCGCGCATGCCACGGATGCTGTGGATCTCGACGCTGTTTTCCCGATGACTGTCGGCCACCAACCGATACTCGCTGCGGGTGCCATCCGGGCGCAGCGGCTCGGATGTCCTGGGGAACAGGTTGATCACTGGCGTGCAGCCCAGGGCGATGTCACTGGCCTGGAGCGGCAGGCGGCTGGTGGGAGGACGGTCGAAAACGATGTACAGGTACAACGACGGGCCATCGCTGGTGGCGCCGGCCAGTGGCAGGTCGAAGAAGCCGAATTTATCCGGGAAGGCAAAGTACTCGGCCAGCAGGCGCATGCTGGGGTGCACGCCGTCTTCGTCCGGCAGCAAGACCTGGTCACTGGCGAAGCCGACGATCTGTGGCAAGCCCTTCAGCGGTTCCGGCACGCTGCCGGGCGCACCGGCCAGGACCTCAATGGCGTGCGCGCCCAGCAGGTCGTAAAGCCCGGCGTTGATGATCGGTGATGCTGCCAGGTGCACCCGCAGCGTGTTGATTCCCAGCGTCGACCACTGGCTTTCGCCCAGGCACCGCAGCTCCAGGCGCAAGGCCGAGCGGGCGCGGACCACTCCGGTCAGCGCCTGGGCTTCATCGCTGCCCAGCAGCAATGCCTCGCTGATTTCCACCGGCCACAAATGCACGGCGGCGGTGGTCCGAAAATGAATGCTCTGGCCTTTGTCCGTGGTGACGAACAACGGTGTGTCGCGGGGCAGCGGGTAGCCCTCGTTCAAGTTGCCTTTGCTGGGGTCGGGTTGGAACTGCACGATGGCGCACGACGGCAAGGGCCGCATGGCCAACGGGTAAAGCTGTTCGAGCAGGGCATCGCTGAATTCGGCGTAGTCGTCATCCAGTCGGCGTTGCAAGCGGGCGGCCAACAGGGCGAAACCTTCCAACAGGCGCTCGACATGCGGGTCGGGGCATTCGCCGGGAGACAACTCCAGGCGCCGGGCGACCTTGGGGTAGCGTTCGGCGAACAGGCTCCCGGCATGCCGCAACCAGGTCAGCTCGCGTTGGTAATAGTCCAACAGTTGCGGGTCAATCGAGTCGCTCATGTCGTACCTCAAGGCCGTCGCCGGCGTGCTCGATGACAAAGGCCACGGGCCAGGCATGCAGGTCGCCGCGCAGCTCGCCCAGCAGCCGTATGCACAGTTGTTGCGGATGACCTGGCACCGGGCAGACCTCGACCTCACCCAGGCGCAGGCGAGGTTCGAAGTGGGTGATGGCCTGACGGATTTCCCGGGTCAGTTGGCGCCGGTCATCGCTGCGCTGCTGTTGCAGCGCGGTCCAGTCGGCGATGCCGTAGTCCAGGATGCTCGGCGGTTCGGTCAGCGCCCGGGGGCCGCGTCGGGTATTGAACAGGCGCGACAGTTCGGCATGCACCGAGTCTTGCAACGCCTGTCGATCGAACACCCGACCGGTATCATCCGCCGGGCTGGCCAGGCGTTCGAACAGGGGCGGGCGCAGCCCGAAGCCAGCCATGGGCGCGGTTTCCTTACTTGGTCATTTTGTTGGCGGCCAGGTCCCAGGTCGTGCCCGCCGTGCCTTCCTTGGTGCCGTCGTCTTTCTGCGCGGTGAGCTCCCATTTGATCTTGGTGAAGTTCAGCGACAGGGTTTCCACCGGTTTGCCGCCGGTGCCGCCGCTGACACTGACGTTGGACAGCACGACGTTGGTCAGGGTGTAGATGATGAACGGCATGAGTTTGCCGCTGCCCTCGGCGGCATTGCGGCCAATGGTGATGACGGCTTGCGGGATTGGCTTGCCGGCGCAGCAATATTCGTTGAGCGAGGGGGTGGAGCTGTCGATGAATTTAGTCAGGGTGAATTCGCCGATGTGGGGCCGGCCAGAGGTTCGCTCCGAGTTGCTGACGTCGTTGGTGACCTGCATCGCCACGTTATGGCTATAGGACATGACCTCGATCTTGTCCGTGAAACCCTCCAGCAGGCTGTCGCCCTTGATGTCGCCGCCGAGGTCGAGAATGATTGCATCCATTGTGTGGAACTCCTGAAGAAGACGAATGAGGTAGTGCCTGGTACCGATGAATCAACCTGTGGCGATAAAGCCTGGTCCCGGCGGACCGCGCTGTAGGAGCTGTCGAGTGAAACGAGGCTGCGATCTTTCCCCTACCTATTGAGTCGAAAGCGAAAGATCAGATCAAGATCAAAGATCGCAGCCTTCGGCAGCTCCTACACATAGCCCCGTGGGAGCTTGCTCCCTCGCCAAGGGCGGTCAGGCAGCTACCGGTGGCGGCAGGGTCGCCACCAGGCGGATCGAGGCGGTCAGCTCCTCCAGCTGGAAGTGTGGCCGCAGGAAAACCGTGGCCTTGTAGGCACCTGGCTTGCCGGCCACTTCCGTCACGTCCACCCGTGCTTCGCGCAACGGATACTGCGCCTTGATTTCTTGCGGCGCGTTGTCGTTGATCAGCACGTAGTCGGCGATCCAGTTGTTGAGGTAGGTCTGTACGTTGTCGCGGGTCATGAAACTGCCGACCTTGTCGCGCATGATCACCTTCAGGTAGTGGGCGAAGCGCGAGGCCGCCAGCACATACGGCAACATCGCCGAGATTCGCGCGTTGGCGTTGGCCTCGTTGGTGTTGTAGACCTTGGCCTTGTTGGTGGTCTGGCCGCCGAAGAACACCGCCACGTCGCTGTTTTTCTTGTGGCACAGGGAGATGAAACCCAGGTCGTTGAGTTCTTTTTCACGACGGTCAGTGATCGCCACTTCGGTCGGGCATTTGAGCGACAGATCCCCGGAACTGGTGCGGAACGTATGGGCCGGCAGGCCTTCGACTGCGCCACCGCCCTCGGCGCCGCGAATGGCGGCACACCAGCCATATTTGGCGAAGGCTTCGGTGATGCGTTGCGCCAGGGTCCAGGCGGCGTTGCCCCACAGGTATTTGCTGTGGTCGGTGCCGTTGACGTCTTCGACGTAGTTCATGCCTTCCACCGGCAGCGTGTCCGGGCCGTATGGCAGGCGCAGCAGGAAGTGCGGCAGCACCAGGGACACGTAGCGCGAGTCCTCGCTTTCACGCAAGGCGCGCCACTTGATCAGCTCCTGGCTCTCGAAAATCTTCGACAGGTCCCTGGGGATCGCCAGTTCGGTGAAGCTGGTCATGTCGAACAGCCGCGGGCTGGCGGCGGCAATGAACGGGGCGTGCGCGGCGGCGGCAACGTTCGAGAGTTTTTCCAGCAGGCCGATGTCTTGCGGATGCCGGCCAAAGGTGTAGTCGCCCACCAGCAGGCTGAACGGGTGTCCGCCGAAGGTGCCGTATTCTTCCTCGTAGATCTTCTTGAACAGCGCGCTCTGGTCGAATTCGACGGCTTTTTCCAGATCGTTCTGCAGTTCTTTCTGGGTCACGTTGAGCAGGCGCAATTTGAGCCGGGTGCTGGTTTCGGTGTTCTGCACCAGCAGGTGCAGGCCGCGCCAGGAGGCTTCGAGTTTTTGCAGCTCGGGGTGGTGCAACACTTCGTTGAGCTGGGCGCTGATCAACTGGTCGATCTGGCTGATGCGGTCGTTGATCATCGCCACAGTGTCCTTGTCGATGGTCATGCCTTCGTCGAGGACCTGGGTGGCGAATTCGGCCAGCATGTCGCGGGCGTAGTCTTGCTGGCTGTCGTCGTGGGCCATGCGGCCTTCGGCGATGATCTTGTCCAGCAGGGACAGGGTCTGGGTCGTGCTCTCGCTGGTTTGAGCGCTGGATGAAGCAGGCATGGCGTTATCTCCCTTAATGATGCGCGCGATCAGGCCTGTGGTTCGGCCGGGGCAGGGTCATCGGTGGCGGCCACGGCGGGCAGCTCTGGCGGTACGTCCTGGGGCCGGGCCGACTTGATTTCCTGCAGACCTTCGGTGTTGGCGATCACGTCGCGCAGCAGCTTGTCCAGGTCGTCGTTGCCATCGAGCTTGGTCAAAAGGTCCCGCAGGCGTTGGCGCGCTTCGAACAACCGCCGCAGCGGCGTGACCTGCTCCACGACCTTGACCGGGTCGAAGTCGTCGATATGACGGAAGTTGAGTTCGATGTTGAGCTTGCTGTCGTCGCCGCTGAGGGTGTTGTTCACCTGGAGCGTGGCGCGGGGGGAGATGGAGGCGAGCACCTCGTTGAAATTATCCCGATCGATTTCGGTAAAGCGCCGCTCATTGAGCTTGGGCAGCGGGTCCAGTGGCTTGCCTGAGAGGTCGGCCAGAATGCCGACAACCAGTGGCAATTCTTTTTTCTCGATGGCGTTGCCGATTTCCACGTCATAGGTGATCTGGACGCGGGGAGGGCGGACTCTGTCGAGCTTGTGCTGGGTACTTTCTGCCATGGCGGCCGACTCCGATGCATATGTGGGCGCAATGCATCGGGAGTCCCGCTCATCGCATTCCCTTGCTGATCCGCAGGTTACAAATGGACGGCAGAAAACCTGTCATTCCCTTGACGAACCTGGTGCATTCGACCGCGCTGGCCGAACTATCCAAGACGCTAGAACAGGTCTATAAAAAAGCAAGCAAAAACAATTTTTGACCGCTGAGAAAAGGAAGATTCATTTTGCGTGGTTTTTTTTTCGGATTTATTTTGAGCCTGGCGCTCACCGGTTGCTCGCTTTTTGCGCCCAGTGTCGACCTGGACAGCCTGACCCTGGACGTGGCGCCGCGTGCCAATGACGACACGCCGATCGCGGTGGATTTCATTGCGGTGAACGACCCGGACCTGCTCAAGCAGCTGTCGGGTATCACCGCCAGCCAGTGGTTCGCCGAGCGCGAACAGTTCCAGCGCGACTATCGTCAACTCATGTCGGTGTGGGGGCTGGAGCTGGTTCCGGGGCAATTCATCGACCGGCAACCCTTTCCGTTGGAGGGCCGGCGTGCCGCTGGACTTTTGGTCTTCGCCAGCTATAACACTCCCGGAGCCCACCGGCTTCGGCTGGACGATCAGCGCCAGGCCTGGCTGAAGTTCGACAGTCGCGAGATGACCCTCGTGAATGATGGGGTTCGATGACAGCCAGCCTCGAGTGACCGCGGGCCGCCATGCGCGGTGACATTGGAATGTCGAAGGGAGTCGTATGAGTCTGTTACCTGACGCGGTGTGCTGGCATGAGGGCATGCAATTGCTGCCCCAGCATTTTCAATTGCAAGGGCTGCGTGCCGAGGCGCTGGCCGCATATTTTGCCGGGGCCTGCAACCCTTGGTTCTGGGGTGTCGGCCAATTGGAAGTCGATCCTTCGGCCCTCAGCGCCGGCCAGGTGCGGCTGCTGCAACTGCAAGGCACCTTGCCAGACGGCCTGCCGGTCAACCTGCAGGCCGGTGTCGGGCCGACCCTGGAGTTGGACATCGGCGAGGCGATCGACAAGACCGACGACGCCACCGTGACGGTGTACCTGGCCGTTAGCCCACTGTGGCGCGCCGGGCAATTGGTGCCGCTCAAGGGGCGCCTGCAATCGGTGGTCGGCGAGGCGTTGCCGGACCTCACCAGCGGTGCATTTCCCGAGTCGATCACCGTCTGGCGACCCAACCCGAGGCTGTGCACCCAACTGAGCAAGGCTGATTCGATCTGCCTGCCGCTGTTGCGCATCCGCAAGGAGGGCGGCGGCTTCTGGCGTGTGCCCTACACCCCGCCAACGCCGATCCTGTTGCCGGAGTCGGCCCTTGGTCGGCGGGTCGCCGGGATGTGTGCCCGGGCCCGGGAAAAGTGCATGTTTCTCGCGGGTCGCTTGCGTCAGGCCCAGGCGGCGGGCAACCAGGATGATGCCATGGAGATTCGCCGGCAATTGACCGCTTTGTGGGCGCGCTTGCCGGAAGTCGAGGGCGCGCTGAACACCCGGGTGGCGACGCCCCAGGCGCTCCACGGTTTGCTGCTGGGGCTGGCCGGGAGCTGGTCGGCCCTCGATCCGCTGGCGGGCGTCCCGGCCTTCGCACCGCTGGACTTCCTCGAATTGCAGCGCGGCTACGAGCCGTTGCTCGACTGGCTGGAAACCACCCTGGAACTGGTTCGCGCCGGCTATCGTAGCCTGGCCTTCGAGCGCAATGCGCAGGTCTTCTCGATCCAGTTGCCTGACGACCAACCGGACCAACGCCTGGTGATCGGCCTGCGCATGCCCAACGGCGCCAGCGAGCAGGCGGCGGTCGAGTGGTTGCGCGGGGCGATCATCGCGTCGGCACCGCACGTCCCGCTGCTGAGCCGACAACGCATGAGCGGTCTGCCCCACCAAGTCATGAGCCGCAACGAACAGGTGGCCTACAGCGTGGGCGACGACACCCGTTTGTTTGTGGTGGCCGCCAGCGGGCAATGGTTCGACGCGCAATTACCGCTGCACATCGTGGCGCCGGCATCGGCCCAGGCCAGTAGCCCGTGGCAAGTGGTGTTGTTCGTGGCGCAAGTCAGTGAAAGTGCCTGATCGCAAAAGGGGAGTGGTATGCCTGATGGAAGTGGCGGGGCGGTTCGGAGTCTGCATGAGGCACCACTGAGCAGCGCTTTTCGCCAGGCCTGGCTGAAGTGGTCCCAGCAATGGCAAGACCTGCCCAAGGACAGCGACCCTGCGGTTTTGGTCAATCGGGTGGTGGAGTTCTCCGGGCGCAGCGCCCAGCGTCTGTGGCGGGTGGCCTTCGCCACCGTTGGCGATGCCGCTACCGAGCAGGTCAAGTCGCTGGTCTATGCCTTCGTGGCGCTGGTGGACGAAACCTTGCTGTTCAGCCCTTGGCCCGGGCAACTGGCCTGGCAGCAGCACCCCCTCGAGTCACGCATGTATGCCAGTCGCCAGGCCGGCGAGCGCTTGCCGGCGGCGATCAAGAAATTGCTGGACGAGCAGATGCCCGGCACCCGGGACCTGGCGAATGTCTACCTGCAATGCCTGATCCTCGGGTTCCAGGGGCGATTGCGTGGCGAGCCCGGCCAGGTCCAGCATGCCAAATGGCGCGTGGCACTGTTCACATTCGCCTGGCAACACGATCCCGATTATGTCGACGTCAGCCAACGCCTGGCACAGTCTTCGGCGACGCCGCCAGTGCGCATGCCGGTGCAGCAATCACTGCCGGACGGTGTTCGCCTGGGGCTGGCTATCCTGGCGATGGTGGTGTTACTGACCGGGCTGGGGCAGGTGTTCTGGCATGACATTCGCTCGGAACTCGAACCGGTGTTGCAACTGAACGAGTCGGCGGTGGTTCAGGAGGTGGATTCATGAGCCCCCTGAGCATCGTTGCCCTGGTGGTGCTCGCCATCGTTGTGGTGCTGTTGATCGCGGCCCTGATCTGGTGGCTGCGGACCCAAGGCGGGGCGGCGATCCGCAGTTTCTATGGCGCGGTGCGCCGCATGGAACAGGAGCAGGGCACTCGGGACCGCTATCAGATGCCCTGGCTGATGATGCTCGGCAACGAGGCCGACGGTGCCCAACTGTGTGCCCAGTGGCGCTTGCAACCGACCGACAAGGCGGCCTGGTTCGGGCGCTGGTTTTGCGATCTCGAAGGTGCGGTGCTGGTGGTGCCCCAGGCGTTGTTCCTGCCCGATGTTGGCATGAACCGGCAACGGGGTAATTGGTGGCGCCTATTGGGGCTGATGTTGCGCTTGCGCAGCAAGCGACCATTGGATGCGGTGATCTGGACGGTGCCGTTCAGCACCCTCGACGACATCGAACACACCACCGAACTGAGCCTCAAGGTCCGGCGGTGCTTTATCGACCTGTTGCAACGGTTCGGCCTCAGCCTGCCGGTGTATGTGGTGATTACCGGGATGCAAGAGCTGCCCGGCATCCAGGAACTGGTCAGTGCGTTGCCCGCCGAGGCACGTGAATCGATGCTGGGCTGGTCCTCGCCCTATTTGCCGGATGCGGCCTGGCAGTCGCGGTGGAGTGACCAGGCCTTGGACCAGGTCAACGCGGCGGTGTCGCAGTCGATCATCGAGATCGGTGCGCTGTCGGGGCAGTTGGGCACCGATCTTTATGGATTGCCGGAGCGTTTCGAAGGCTTGCGGCGAGCCTTGCAGATCCTGCTGGAACCGGTGTTCCAGGGCAATGCCCAAGGCGAAGCACCGCGTTTTCGCGGGGTGTATTTCACCGCCAGCCAGGCACCGGCCATCAGCGGCGACGGTTTGACTGCCCTCGACAGTGCCCAGCGGCAAACCGTGTTCGCCCGGCAATTATGGTCGCGGCGTCTGGTGGCCGAACGTGGCCTGGCCCAGCCTGTGCCACGGCTGTTGCGCTTGCGCCAGCGCGGGCATCGGCTGGCCGGAGCGGTGGCGTTGGTGGTGGGCCTGGTCTGGTTGGGAGGCATGGTCTGGGTCTGGCACGATTCGGTGGAACAAGCCGAGGGGCTGTCGCGGCTGATCCTCAGCGCCCATAAGAACCACCTGGTGGTCGACCCTGACGAACCGCAACTGGAACCGACCCGGCACAACGTGCAGAACTACTGGAACGTGCTGGAGAAGGCCCCGAGCTGGCGCTTCGTCTCGGTGGTCTTTCCCACCTCGTGGTTCTCTTCCGTGGACACGCAACTGGAGAATGGGTTGCGCCTGACGGCTCGGCACCATTGGATATTGCCCTTGCGCGACCTGCTCAATTCAGACCTGGAGCAGCTCAAATCCATCCGCAACACCGAGCGGCGGGGCAATGTGGAGAGCGAAGACCCGGCGCAATGGCAGAGCTACGTGAAGGCCAAGGGGCTGGTGGAACTCGCGGTACGCCTTGAGCAGCACAACCAAATGTTCAATCAGGTGGTGAACGATCCCAAGGCACCGCTGGACGAACTGGTGCAACTGAGTAACACCGCCCTGTCCCTGGGGCTCAACACCGGCACTTTGAGCCGGCCACGGTTCTATAACCGGGTGCTGTTCGATGCCCAGAACAGCGATCTGAAAGGGCTGGACCTGAACGTCGCGCGCCCGGTGATCGCCGATAACTTCACCGGCCTGATGCAGCGCTGGCTGGACCATTACTTCCTGGCGGACAACTTTGTGCGCCAGGCCGGCTATCTCAAGCTGCACCTGCAGCGGTTGGAGGCCGGCAGTGGCAATTCGTTGAGCGAACTCGAAGACCTGATGGCGCTGATCGATGATTTGCAGGCGCTGGTCAGCCTGACCAATTCGGCCTGGGGGCGGGGCAAGGGCCCGGACCTGGTCCCCGGCTACAGCCAGATGCTGGACAAAGTCAGCCACAGCACCCTGCTGGGGCCGGATATTGAGCAGGACCTGGAGAGCCAGGCGGCGAAGTTGCAGCAGAGCTTTCGTGACCAGTGGATCGTCCAGGCCGGTTCCCGGGACAATCTGCTGGTGCAACAGGGCAGTGGCTTGCTGGTCTTGCAAGACCATGTCACGGCGCTGAACGGTGCGGTGCAGGCACTGTTCAAGCGTGATTTCGTGGCGTTGGCCATGCGGAAGGATCCGTCGGGCAGCAACCCCGATTCGATCGGCCAGGGTCATGGCAGCGATGATTTCAGCGTCGCCCTGAACTACTTCGCCAGCTACAAGAGCTATGCCCATGAAGAGCTGCCGCGCATCCCGCCGGATTACCGTGACGCACTGATGCAGGCCGCTGAGGGCGCCGCGGCGAGGGCCATGTGGTCGAGCCTGGATGAAAACAGCGAGCCCTTGCCCGGCATGGGCTTCAACGTGCAAACGACCCAGGCCGTTGCGCTGCAAAAAGCCTTCATGGACGTACACCGTGGCGATCTGGCGATCCGTTTCCAGCGTCTGCTCAATCGCCGGGCATTGGCGCAGATCAAGCGTGGCCTGGACGAAATCGAGGCCCAGCCGCTGTTCAGCCAGCGGACCGATGTCCAGCGTTGGGACGGTTCGAAAAACTTCGGCTTGCAACTCTACGGTGCCAGCGATCCACAAGACCTGAAGCTGAACCTGGCCCAGCAATTCGGCGCGATGCTGCAGATCGCCGAGCAGCGAATGCCTGCGTTGGAATGGCTGATCGTCCAGCAGGACAACCTGTCGGCCCTGGAACATGACCAGGTGGCACGCTTCATGGCCCTCAACGACGAATTGCTCAAGTACAAGAACCAGAACCCGGCCAGTTCGGCGGCCCAACTGGAACAATTGGTGAGCCGGGACTTTATCGTCATGGACACCACCTCCTGCGCGCAGATCTTGCAGACCTCCAGCCTGCCCAGTGGGCGCGGTGACCTGGCCTTGCGCACGATCGCGTTGCAGCAGGGCGCCCTGCAACGGTGCCTGTACCTGCAACAGAACCAGGCCGCGACCGCCTGGAATGACCTGGCCAACTATTTCAATCAGTACCTGGCCGGGCGTTTTCCATTTGCCCAGGATGTGCGAGCCAGCGATGCCGACCCCGCGCGAGTCCAGCACCTGCTGGAGTTGATCGATACACGCCTGCCCCTGGCCCAGGCCGGGCTGACGTTGAGCCAGACACCGGAGCGGCTGGCGGCCGAGGATTTTCTCAACCGTTTGAAGCAGGCCGGCACTTGGCTCGGGCCGCTGTTCGTACGCGACAAGAGTGGCATCCTGGGGGTGGAAATGGACGTGCGCTGGCGCACCGATCGCGAAGAGGAGCGCGGCGCCGATCAGGTGATCGCCTGGAGCCTGGATGCCGGTAACCAACAGATCAGCTACCCCGGCGGCGGCCAGCAGAACCTGCGCTGGATGGTGGGTCAGCCCGTGCGCCTGACCTTGCGTTGGGCCCGGAACGGTTATCAGCGGCCGGCCAACGATCCGCTGCAACCGAACCTGGTGGTGCGCGACCTGGAGGCCGGTTGGGAGTACCAGGGGCCCTGGTCGTTGCTGCGCCTGATGCGCTCGCTGGTGTCGGTTCAGCGCCAGCCAAATGCCGACTACACCGATTTCCCCCTGGCCCTGCAACTGCCGGTGACCGCTCAGACCCAGGCCAGCACGGCGCAGCAAACGTTGATGTTCGTGCGCCTGTCGTTGATGAGCCAGGGCTCCAAGCTGCCCTTGTCGATCCCGCCGCTGCCGACGCGGGCACCCCGTTCACCGTTCATGGCGACCGCATCGAGCCCCGCCATCGCCACCCGCGAGGAGGGTCTGTGAGTTTGCCGATATCGCCTTTGCCAGAGCTGGTCAACCAGTTGCTCGAGCCGATCAGCGCCGAGTCGCCCTGTGGCCCGGACCTGCGCTACGAACCGGAGTATGACCAGTTGCGCGAATTGCGCCGGGAGGACGACACCAGCCTGCCCACCGGTGTGTGGCAGTCTTCGATCAAGCGCGCCCTGTGGCCAGACCTGGAACGGCTCGCGACCACGTTGCTGCTGGAGCGCAGCAAGGACCTGATGATCAGTGCCTGGCTGGGGGAGGCCTGGCTGCATATGGCCGGGCTGGAGGGGTTGCCGGGCAGCCTGGCGCTGGTGGTGGGGCTGTGTGAGCGCTATCCGGAGCAGTTGCACCCCCAGGCCGAGGAAGGCGACCAGTCATGGCGGGTGATCCCGCTGGAGTGGTTGGCCCGTCGCTACAGCGAAGTGCTGCTCACGCGGGTGCCGTTGTTCGACGGCCGGGAACAGGCCTTCGCCGCTTTCTGTCTGGACGACTGGCAACGCTTGCAGCGCCAGCAAGTGTTGGTCAACGACAGCAAGAACGCCAAGGCCTCGGCCGAAGCGGCGCGCAACGATCAAAAGAAGCTCAGCGAACTGATTCGCAACACACCCTTGTCGTTCTGGTTGCATCGCCAGGGCAGCCTGATGTTGAGCCTGCAACACCTGCAACGGCTCGAAGTCTGGAGCGACGCTTACCTGGGCAACCTGGCCCCGGGCTACAAATCCCTGCAGGACGTGATGCAGGCCTTGTTGGCACTGGTAGAGGAGTTCATCGCGATGCACCCACAGCAACCCACCGTCGCGCCGGTGCAAACGTCCCCGGCGACCACGACGTCGACGTCCCAGCCGCAGACGGCACCTGCCCAGGTCTTCCAGGAGCCGGCCAATCGTGAAGAGGCCTACCGACAATTACTGGTCATCGCCGGTTACCTGGCTCGCACCGAACCCCACAGCCCGGTGCCCTACCTGATCCGGCGCGGCGTGGAGTGGGGCAACAAGCCGTTGAGCGAGTTGCTGGGGGAACTGATCAGTGCCGATGCCGAATCCCGGCGGTTGTGGACGTTATTGGGCGTTCTCTAACGCTCCTCGTCGTGCCACCGCACTGGCGTCAGCACCGGTTTGCCGGAAAAGAACGCGGTCAGGTTCTGGCCCACCAGCTCTACCATTGCGCGAGTCGCTTCCGGCGACAGGCCGGCCACGTGGGGTGTGAGGACGACGTTGGGCAGGTTTTTCAGCGCCTGCGGTACCTCGGGCTCGTGATCGAACACATCCAGGGCCGCTCCGGCGATTCGTCGGTGCTCCAGGGCGTTGATCAGATCGGCGGTGGCGACCACGCTGGCCCTGGCGACGTTGACCAGAAATCCTTTTGGCCCGAGGGCGTCGAGGGTCTGCTTGTTGATCAACTGCCGGGTATCCAGACCGCCTGGCGTGGCGACGATCAGGAAGTCCGAAACCCGCGCCAGTTCCGTGGGCGTGGCGCAGAAGGTGTAGGGCACGTCATTGCGCACCCGGCGATTGTGATAGCTGATACTCATGTCAAAGCCCAGGGCGGCCCGTTTGGCGATTGCCATGCCCACCGCGCCAAGGCCCAACACGCCCAGCCGCTTACCCGCCAGGGAAGGGCGCGCGGCCCTTGGCCATTCGCCGCGTCGCAGGGCTGCATCGTAATGGGGTATGTCGCGCACCAACGCCAGCAACAGCGCCATGGCATGGTCGGCCACCGACGAGGCGTTGACCCCGGCGCCGTTGGTGACCACGATGCCCCGATGGCGCGCGGCCTGCAGGTCCACCTGCTCGTAGCCGGCGCCGATCACGCAGATGATTTTAAGGTTGGGTAGAGCGGCAATTTCCTCGGCCGTCAGGCCCAGGGGGCCGCGGGTCAGCACTGCGCTGAAGCGTTCACCGTGTTCGAAAATCGCCGTCTTGCGTTCGGCAGGCGTGGGTGCCAGTTCCAGGTGATAGCCCTGACGCTCAAGAATCGGCAGGTATTCATTGACGGTTTCAACCAGTACCAGAACGGTTGCGGTCATGCTGGGCTCCTGTGGGCGCTGGGGCGATTTCACGTATTCAACCTGATTGTAGGAGTCGGGGGCAGGGGGGATTGGCTTTTTATGTGCATTTCGGATTTTGTTGACTGACTGGGTACATATCCATTGCTGCGGTAACGGCTGCTTAGGGTTCCGCCCTGACGGCGGGTCACTTTCGAAAAGCCCGGAAGCCGGCCCAGTCGAAAGTAACCAAAGCGCTTTTGCCCCACCACTTGGCACCTCGCCTAGGCTCGGCATGCCTGAACGAAGGCATTGCTCCGTGGGCCGCCGCGAAGGGCCATCCATGGCCCCGCGCGGCTAACCCGGCATCCATGCCGGGTTGCCCACTGCGCAATGCCTGCGTTCGGCCAGCGTGGTTAACGGGGCGCCCGAGATCAACGTCCACGCCGAGGCGGCCTAGTAGCCGGCCTGGCTCTTCTGGTCGTACACCCATCAGATCTGTTTGAGCAGGACCTGTGGGAGCAAAGCTTGCTCGCGAGGCGGCCTGACGGCCGGCCTGGCTCTCCGGTCGTGTCCCAATCCAACTGTGGGAGCGAGCTTGCTCGCGAAGGCGGCGGTACATTCAGTGCTGGTGCAATCTGACCCACCGCTATCGCGAGCAAGCTCGCTCCCACAGGGAATGCAGGGATAATTCTATGGCAGCGATCTGATATGCATAACCGCTCCTCAGCTAAGCCTTTGCTTCTGCTCACTAATCCCGGACAATCGCGCCCCTGTTTCGGCCAGGGCGCTGCCTGTCGGGTTTTCCGACTCGTCCTGGCCGGGTGCATGTGACCGGAAAGCGGAGATCCGACCGGATGAATGATCAGGCCAATAGCGTCGAAGAGCGCTTTGAAACGACAGTCCCAGCCACCCTCAGCCAATGGAGTCGCCAGGACACCACCTGGATGCTGGGTCTGTTTGGCACCGCCATCGGTGCAGGCACTCTGTTCTTACCCATCAATGCGGGCCTGGGCGGCTTCTGGCCGTTGCTGATCCTGGCGGTGCTGGCGTTCCCCATGACGTTCTATGCCCACCGGGGCCTGACACGTTTTGTATTGTCCGGTCGCGACGGCGCGGACATCACCGAAGTGGTGGAAGAACATTTCGGCCTCAAGGCCGGTGCGCTGATCACGCTTTTGTACTTCTTTGCCATCTTTCCGATCCTGCTGATCTACAGCGTGGCGTTGACCAACACGGTGGGCAGTTTCCTGGAGCATCAGTTGCATATCCAGCCGCCTCCTCGGGCTGTGCTGTCCCTGGTGCTGATCCTCGGCCTGCTGGCAGTGGTGCGATGCGGCGAGCAGGCGATCGTCAAGGCCATGAGCCTGATGGTCTACCCATTCATCGTTGCGCTGCTGTTCCTGGCGGTGTTCCTGATTCCCCACTGGAGCGGCGGCATCCTGACCACCGCGTCCACCCCGCCGGAACCTTCGGCGCTGCTGCATACCTTGTGGCTGGCGATCCCGGTGATGGTGTTCTCGTTCAACCACTCGCCGATCATCTCGGCCTTTGCGGTGGACCAGAAACGGCGCTACGGCGGCAACGCCGAGGAGCGCAGTTCGCAGATCCTCTCGCGCGCCCATGTGCTGATGGTGGTGATGGTGCTGTTCTTCGTGTTCAGCTGCGTGCTGACCCTGACCCCGGCGCAACTGGCTGAAGCCAAGGCGCAGAACCTGTCGATCCTGTCGTACCTGGCCAACCACTTCAGCAACCCGACCATCGCCTTTGCCGCGCCGTTGATTGCATTTGTCGCCATCTCAAAATCGTTTCTGGGGCACTACATCGGCGCCTGCGAGGGCCTCAAGGGCCTGATCGTCAAGAGCGGCCGTCGCCCGGCGCCCAAGACCCTGGACCGCCTCACCGCCGCGTTCATGTTGATGGTGTGCTGGATCGTCGCGACCCTCAACCCGAGCATCCTGGGCATGATCCAAACCCTGGGCGGTCCGGTTATCGCGGCTATCCTGTTTCTGATGCCGATGTATGCGATCCGCAAAGTTCCGGCCATGGCCCGTTATCGCGGCCAGGCTTCGAATGTCTTCGTTACGTTGGTGGGTTTGGTGGCGATTACGGCGTTGGTTTATTCCCTCTTGGCGTAGGCCTTTTGTGGGGGGCGGGATTTTTGAGGTTGGTGTGTATATCCGTTGCTGCGGTAACGGGCACTGGCGGTTCAGCCCTTACAGCGGGTCACTTTTGGAAGAGCGCCAAAAGTAACCCGCTGTAAGGGCGGAACCCTAAGCCGCCGTTACCGCAGCAACGGATATGCCCCCAAAAAAAGGCACTTCACCTCAAATAGACAAGCATAAAAAAAACGCCGCCCCTCGCAAGAAGGGCGGCGTTTTTAGTCGGGCGTTTTAAGCTTTAGGCTTGAACGACCGGGATGTTGGCATTTGCAGCCGCTTCACGGAACTCGGCGATCTGGTCGAAGCTCAGGTAGCGGTACACGTCCGCTGCCATGCTGTCGATCTTGCCGGCGTATTCCATGTACTCCTCGACGGTCGGCAAGCGACCCAGGATCGAAGCCACGGACGCCAGTTCGGCCGAAGCCAGGTAGACGTTCGCGCCGTCACCCAGACGGTTCGGGAAGTTACGGGTCGAAGTCGACACCACGGTGGCGTTCGGCTCGACGCGTGCCTGGTTACCCATGCACAGCGAGCAGCCTGGCATTTCCATCCGTGCACCGGCCTTGCCGTAGATGCCGTAGTAGCCTTCTTCGGTGAGCTGGTGTGCGTCCATCTTGGTCGGCGGCGACAGCCACAGGCGAGTTGGCAGTTGGCCCTTGACCTGCTCCAGCAGTTTACCGGCAGCGCGGAAGTGACCGATGTTGGTCATGCACGAACCGATGAACACTTCGTCGATCTTCTCGCCAGCAACGCTGGACAGCAGACGGGCGTCGTCCGGATCGTTCGGTGCGCAGAGCACAGGCTCGCTGATGTCGGCCAGGTCGATTTCGATGACTTCGGCGTATTCGGCGTCGGCATCGGCTTCCATCAGTTGCGGGTTGGCGATCCAGGCTTCCATCGCTTGAGCGCGACGTTCCAGGGTACGTGCATCGCCGTAGCCTTCGCCGATCATCCAGCGCAGCAGGGTGACGTTGGATTGCAGGTACTCGGTGATCGACTCTTTCGACAGCTTGATGGTGCAACCGGCAGCCGAACGTTCGGCCGAGGCGTCGGACAATTCGAAAGCCTGTTCCAGGGTCAAGCCTTCCAGGCCTTCGATTTCCAGGATGCGGCCGGAGAAGGCGTTTTTCTTGCCTTTCTTCTCGACGGTCAACAGACCGTTCTGGATGGCGAAGTACGGAATGGCATGAACCAGGTCACGCAGGGTGATGCCAGGTTTCATTTTGCCCTTGAAGCGCACCAGGATCGATTCTGGCATGTCCAACGGCATGACGCCGGTGGCAGCGGCGAACGCGACCAGGCCGGAACCGGCTGGGAACGAGATGCCCATCGGGAAACGGGTGTGCGAGTCGCCACCGGTACCCACGGTGTCTGGCAGCAGCATGCGGTTCAGCCACGAGTGGATGATGCCGTCGCCCGGACGCAGGGAAACGCCGCCGCGGGTCATGATGAAGTCAGGCAGGGTGTGGTGGGTGGTGACGTCGATCGGCTTCGGATAGGCTGCGGTGTGGCAGAAGGACTGCATCACCAGGTCAGCCGAGAAGCCCAGGCACGCCAGGTCTTTGAGTTCGTCACGGGTCATGGGACCAGTGGTGTCCTGGGAACCCACGGTGGTCATTTTCGGTTCGCAGTAGGTACCAGGACGTACGCCTTGGCCTTCTGCCAGACCGCAAGCCTTGCCGACCATCTTCTGCGCCAGGGTGAAACCCTTGGTGCTTTCGACTGGGGCTTCAGGCTTCTTGAACAGGTCGAACGCTGGCAGACCCAGCTCAGCGCGAGCCTTCTCGGTCAGGCCACGGCCAATGATCAGCGGAATACGACCGCCGGCACGGACTTCGTCCAACAGCACAGGGGTCTTCATTTCGAAAGTGGTGATGACTTCGTCGGTACCGTGCTTGCAGACTTTGCCGGCATGCGGGTACAGGTCGATCACGTCGCCCATGTTCATGTTCGAAACGTCGAACTCGATTGGCAGTGCGCCGGCATCTTCCATGGTGTTGTAGAAGATCGGAGCGATTTTGCTGCCGAAGCAGAAACCGCCAGCACGCTTGTTCGGCACATAAGGAATGTCGTCGCCGAAGAACCACAGCACCGAGTTGGTCGCCGATTTACGCGAGGAACCGGTACCGACCACGTCGCCGACGTAGGCGATCGGGAAGCCCTGGCCGCGCATTTCTTCGATCTGCTTCATCGGGCCGGTCTTGCCTTGCTCGTCCGGAACGATGCCGTCACGGGCCATTTTCAGCATGGCCAGGGCGTGCAGCGGGATGTCAGGACGCGACCAGGCGTCTGGGGCAGGGGACAGGTCGTCGGTGTTGGTTTCGCCGGTGACCTTGAACACGCGCAGGCTGATCTTGTCGGCCAGCACCGGACGCTTCTTGAACCACTCGCCGTCAGCCCAGGATTGCAGCACGCCTTTGGCGTGAGCGTTGCCGTTCTTGGCTTTTTCAGCCACGTCGTGGAAGGCATCGAACATCAGCAGGGTGTGCTTGAGTTCTTCGGCGGCTACCGGCGCCAGCTCGGCGTCGTCCAGCAGATCCACCAGGGTCACGATGTTATAGCCGCCCTGCATGGTGCCGAGCAGTTCAACGGCACGCTTCTTGTCCAGCAGAGGGGATTGGACCTGGCCCTTGGCCAGGGCGGACAGGAAGCCGGCCTTGACGTAGGCAGCCTCGTCGACTCCAGGCGGAACACGATTGGTGATCAGGTCAACGAGGAAAGCTTCTTCGCCAGCCGGAGGATTTTTCAGCAGCTCGATCAGGCCTGCGGTTTGTTCGGCGTTAAGCGGCTGGGGAACGATACCCAGGGCTGCGCGCTCTTCGATATGTTTGCGGTAGGCTTCAAGCACAGTTATTACCCTCATCAGTGGTCCCAAATGGGTGTCCGGGACGCTCATCCAGGAACCCACGGTACTCATGCGCGTCGGCGGCTTTTTGAGCTACCACGCCAGAGTTTCCGCACGTTCCTCACAGAAGCTGCTTTCAAAGTTTTACGCCTGCAGAACGGGGAGCTGATGAGGGTTGGCGTTGGGCTTTCCCCGCTGGAAAGACCCTTCGCCAACACCGCTCTGAAGGAACGACTGTGCTCGTGACGCTTTGAAAACAGCTTCTAACGGACATTGGCGCCTTAAAAGGCTGGCTGATTCTACGGGAAAAAAAAATTAAAGGTAAGTTGGGCCTGGAAGTTTGAGGGGTGATCAATCTTAGACAAAGGGCTAACATGCCGGCCTGTCCTGCTTTTGCGTGTGCGTTTCCTTATGCCCAACCAGCTCATCAAGACCCCCTGCGTCGGCCTTTGTTCCACTGTCTACGGTGACCTGGTGTGCCGTGGCTGCAAGCGGTTCCACCATGAAGTGATTCACTGGAACGGTTACAACGAGGATGAAAAGCGCGCGGTGTGGATGCGGCTCGAGCAGCTGTTGGTGCAGGTGATGGTGGCCAAGTTGGAGGTTTTCGACCCGGGGTTGCTGCGCCAGCAACTGGAGTCGCGCAAGATCCGCTTTGTGCCGCACCAGTCGGAATATTGCTGGGCCTATCAGTTGATCGCCCGGGGGGCGCGGGTGATCAACAACCTGGAAGCCTACGGCATGGTGCTGATGCCGGAGTTTCGCGACTGGGAACTGCCGGACCTGCGCGATGCCATTGATCGGGAGTTTTTCCTTCTGTCCGAAGCCCATTACCAGCGCTATATCGCACCGGGGTTCCTGAAGGATGCGATTGGCGGCTGAAAAGATCGCAGCCTTCGGCAGCGCCTACAAGGATCGCGCCATACCTAGGCACTGGCGAAGTCTACGGTATTTTTTGATATTCAATCCTTGACCGCCAACTCCACCAGGTGGTCCTCGACCTCCTGTGGCTTGAGCACCAGCACATCGCTTTCCAGCGTATCGAGCACAGCTTCGGCGGTGTTGCCGATCAGGACCCCAGACAACCCCGAGCGGGCCACGGTGCCGATCACCGTCACCGCCGCCTGTAGCCTGTGCGCCGTGTACGGAATCAAGACGTCCGCCGGGCCTTCTTCTATATGCAAGTGCTGATCATCGATGTCGAATTCGGCCTGGAACGCCCGGCATTGTTCGCGGTAACGGGCTTCGATGGTTTCTTTGAGCTGGAACGTCGGGTCGGCGGACGAGAGCATCGGCGAGGGGTGGGCGGCGATCACATGCAGGTGCGCCTTGGCGAGGAGGGCGATGTCATAGCCATGATCGATGATGGTGGCGTGCAGGTGGCGATGCTCGCCGTCGGCATTGCCAACGTCGACGGCGGCCAGGATCACTTTGTCTTTCCAGGCCCCGGCAGTTTTCACCAGCAACACCGGGGTCGGGCAATGGCGTAGCAGCTTCCAGTCCGCCGGGGTCAGCAGGGCTTTTTTCAGCGGGTTATCGGGGAAGTGCTGCTTGATCACTAGCCCACAACCTTCAGCCTGCTGTACGTCGATGATGGTTTCGTGGAGACTTTCGTTCCAGGCCTGCTCGGTGGTGACGCTGTAGCCGTCAGCCAGCAGTGCGGTCTTGAGCACGCTGAGTAGGCCGGTATGGTCATGCTTTTTGTCGCATACCAGCAGGTGCAGGTGGGCCTGGGTCGCTCCGGCGATCAGTTTGGCGCGCTTGAGCGCCAGGCTTTCCGAATGTTCGGGCTCAATGACCACCAGGATGCTGCGAATGGCTTGCATGATCGGCGTTCTCCTGCAATGAAAAGGCTGGCGTTGTTCAACTATAGTTGTTGTGGGGCAGTCTAGTCGCTGTGGGTGAGTCGTCGACTTGATGCATATCAACGGCGGTGGCTGGTGGTCTGGGGGCAGGCCGGTATAATCGGCGCCCTTCGCTCGACTACCTTTTCCCGTGAGCCCCATGAATCTTCCCGAAATTCACGAATTCCTTGGTTGCCGCACCCCCGATGCCTGGGTCCAGGCCGCGTTGGCTGACCAGGAAACGTTGCTGATCGACCATAAGAACTGCGAATTCAAGGCGGCCAGCACGGCCCTGAGCCTGATCGCCAAATACCATTCCCACGTCGACCTGATCAATCTGATGTCGCGCCTGGCCCGGGAAGAGCTGGTGCATCACGAGCAGGTCATGCGCTTGATGAAAAAGCGCAAGATCGGTTTGCGCCAGCTCTCCGCCGGGCGTTATGCCTCGGGGTTGCGCAAGGTGGTACGCAGTCACGAACCGGTCAAGCTGGTGGATACCCTGGTGGTTGGCGCCTTCATCGAGGCCCGCAGCTGCGAGCGTTTCGAGGCCTTGGTGCCACATCTGGATGATGAGCTGGGCAGGTTCTATTTCGGTTTGCTGAAAAGCGAAGCCCGGCATTTCCAGGGCTACCTGAAGCTGGCTTATCAGTACGGCGACGCCAAGGACATTGTCCAGGTCATCGACAAGGTCCGTGACGCCGAGCGGGAGCTGATCGAATCACCGGATGTGGAGTTTCGGTTCCACAGTGGTGTGCCAACGACATTGGGTTGTTTGGCCTGACGCCATCGTCGGAACGCCGCCCGGAGCAGGCTCGCTCCCACATTTGATTTTCAGTGAACACGAGTAAATGTGTACATAGGAAATCCCTTGTGGGAGCGAGCCTGCTCGCGATAGGGCCTTTTGCAGCGCCGCCTCCTAAACGGACAGCCCCAGTCGTTCATGCCACTGGGCAATGGATTCCTCGGGATAGACTTCGAACTGCTGATCGCCCTTATGCGCCTCGACTTCCACCCACGGCGCCTTGGAGCCGAGCATCAAGTGGGTGTGCTGCGGCGGAACCGGCAGCGGTGTATCGATGGCCGAGGCAAAAGGGTGAATCAGGTCCGGCCATTCGGGGCTGAACAGCCATAGTCCTGAACCGCACAAGGAACAGAAATGCCGTTCGGCACTGCTGCGGTGGGAGCGTTGATCGCTTTCGTCCTTAAGCCGCGCATGATAGATCGAGATGTGCTTGCGACCGCGCACCTTCAGGCTCTGGGCATCGCCCCCCAGGTTGATCGCAAAACCGCCGCCGCCCTGGGTCTTGCGGCAGATCGAGCAGTAGCAGCGCTGATAAGGGTAGGGGTGAGCACTGTCGAGGGTGAACGACACCGCGCCGCAGTGGCAGGATCCTTCTAGCTGCATGGGAACCTCCAGTGGGATTGGAAATGACTCAGTACAGCCTAGACAGTCTGCGTCTTGACAGTTGAACTGAGGGTGACCATGTTCGCGAAGGCGTTGGGACAGCTTCCATCACTTGGGCATCCGCCACAAATACCACGCCGCCACCGTCCGATAAGGGCTCCAGGCCAGGCCGATCTCAGCCATCTGCTTGCGGCTGGGCTGTTGCGCCAAGCCTTTGAGTCGTCGATAACCTTCGCGTACGCCAAAGTCATCGGCTGGGAGGATGTCCGGTCGCTCCAGGCTGTAGATCAGCAGCATCTCCACGGTCCAGCGCCCGACGCCACGCAAGCTGATCAGGCGTTCGATCAACACTTCGTCGTCCATGGCCCACGCGGTGGTGTAATCCGGCACGATTCCATCCAGCGTCGCCTGGGCGATGCCCTGGATGGTCGCGATCTTGCTGGCGGAAAACCCACAACCGCGCAACTGCGCAACGTCTGTTGCCAGAATTTGCCCGGGCCTGGGGAATGTCTGTGTCGGGAACAACGCCAGCAGTCGACCGAGAATTGCATCGCCGGCCTTGGCGTGCAGTTGCTGATAGGCAATTGCCCGTACCAGGGCTTCATAGGGATCGCGGGCCGGCTTGGGTTGCAGCAGGCATGGGCCGATCATCTCGACGTGACGTTGCCAGTCTTCGTCGAGACTTGCCAGCAAGGCACTGGCGTCGTGGTAGGGCGCAGGCATCGGGTATTCGCTCTCCCGGGCGCTCAAAACGCCAGGGGCAGCGAAACCTGCACCGCAGCTTTTTCCAGGCGCAGCAGAAACGCCTTGCGCGGCTGTCCGCCACCATAGCCGGTCAACGAGCCATCCGCGCCGATCACTCGGTGGCAGGGAATGACGATGGCCAAGCGATTCTGCCCGTTGGCCAGGCCCACGGCGCGGCTGGCGCCAGGGCTGCCCAGGGCCGTGGCAATGCCGCCGTAGCTGCGGGTTTCGCCGTAGGGAATCTTTTGCAGTTCAGCCCAGACCCGTACGGCGAAGGCGCTGCCGGGCATGTGCAACGGGACGTTGAACGCTGTCAGCTTGCCGGCGAAATACTCGGCCAGTTCGCTTTCGATCTGTTGCAAATGAGCGTTGTGCCCCGGCGCAACCGTGTAGCCGTAGCGTTGCTGCAGCTCTTCCAGCTCCTTGGTCAGGGCCGGGCGATCGAGGAATTCCAGCAGCACCAGGCCTCGTCGTTCGGCCATGGCCAGCATGGGCCCCAGCGGTGTGGTCAGGCGGGTGAACAACAAAGGTTCGCTGAGGGCTGCACGGCCCGGGGTGATGTGGAAGGATTTCACGAACGCGTCACGAAAACCGCTCAATGACTCATAACCGGAGTCGAACGCGGCATTGTCGATGGAGCTGCCGTCCTTGATGCCGCCCAAGGCAATGCCCAGGCGGCGGCTGCGCAGGTAGGCGTGAAAGGTCATGCCGAAATGTTGCTTGAACCAGCGGCGCAGTTTCAGCGGCTCGATGCCTTGCTCCAATAGCAGGGCGTCGGTCCAGCGCAGGTCGGGTTCGGTGTCGACGGCCTTGAGCAGGGTCTGGATCCAGTCGGGTGCGATGGCGGCAGCGTCCAGTGGCTTGCAGCGCAGGCAGGCCCGGTAGCCGGCCGACATGGCTTCGTCGGCATGGGCGAAGAACTCCACGTTCTCCGGCTTCGGCTTGCGCGCGGTGCAACTGGGGCGACAGAAAATACCGGTGGTCTTGACCGCCGTGAAGAACACCCCCTCGTAGGCGGTGTCTCGTTCGAGCATGGCGCGGACCATCTCGGCATGGGGCGGGAGCAGCGAGTCGTGTAGGTTCATGGGCCTGAGCATAGAACCGTGCCCGGAACGACTCCACCGAAAAATCGACAGTGAATTTTCCGTTCACTTGGTCGGATGCTCACGAACAAAAGCGGAACCTTTGAGTCTTATCACCTGAAGGGAAGCCGCGACGCCTGTTCATGGCGTCGCGGCTTCTTTGTTTGTCTGTTCGAGGTGTTCAATACTTCCAGAACACCGGCGTGAACAGCACCAGCACGGTCAGGATTTCCAGCCGACCCAGCAGCATGCCAATGGTCAGCAGCCATTTGGCCGAATCTGGCAACGTCGAGAAGTTACCCGCCGGGCCGATGATATCCCCCAGTCCAGGGCCCACGTTGCATACTGCTGTGGCCGCACCGGACAGTGCTGTGGTCCAGTCCAGGCCGACCAGCGCCAACCCCAATGCAATGACGCCAATGGTCACCGCGAAAAAAAACGAAAAGGTCAGCAGTGAGCGGGCGATTTCTTCATCGATAGGATGGTTGTTGTATTTCTTTTGAGTCACCGCGCGAGGATGGATGAGCTGTTTCAAGCTGCCCATCAGAAGCGCATTGGCCACCTGGAATCGAAAGATCTTCAGGCCTCCGGAGGTGGATCCGGAACAGCCGCCGACGAAGGTCAGGTAAAAGAACAGCAAAACCGCAAAGCTTCCCCACAACGTGTAGTCCCCGAGCGCCACACCCGTGGTCGTGACCACCGAGGTGACGTTGACGGCTACGGTCCGTACCGCATCGAGCCAGGTGAAGTCACTGTTGAGGCTCAGCCAGGTGCCTGCCGCGAGCCAGACGAAGACCAGAAAAGCGATGAACCCCTGAACCTGGTGATCCTTGATCAGAGCGCGCCTGTTGCCGCGCAACGTGGAAACATACAGCGCAAAGGGCATCCCGCCGAAAATCATGATGACCACGGCGACCCAATGAATGGCCGGTTGTGTCCAGTGAGCCAAAGAGGCATCGGAGGTAGAGAAGCCGCCCGTGGAGATCAGCGTCATGGCGTGATTGATGGCCTCGAACGGCGTCATCCCGGCCAACCACAATGCCGCGGTGGAAAGGGCGGTCAGCCCCAAGTAGATCGACAATATGTATTTTGCCGCGACGTGCGAGCGCGGCGTGACTTTATCCGACCAGTCCGACGATTCGGTCTGGAACAGCCGCATGCCGCCGACCCGCAACAGCGGCAAGATCGCCACGGCCATGCCGATAAAGCCGATCCCGCCCAGCCATTGAAGCATCGAACGCCAGATGAGCAGGCCAGGCGATGCGGTATCGAGGCCGCTGAAAATGGTCGAGCCGGTGGTGGTGATGCCGGACATCGTTTCAAAAAAAGCGTCGGTGTAACTGATGTGTCGGATAAACACCATGGGCAGCGCGGCGAAAGCGCATACGAACACCCAACTTGCGGTCGTCAGCAGGTACATGTCTCTGGGGCGCATCTGGGCGTGTGCCGGTCTTCCACGGGCGACCAATGCAACGCCACAGACGAAAGTGATCAGGCTCGACCAGAGAAACGCCGACAAATCATCGTTGCGCTCGTACAGCATCAGCGTGAGCAGCGGAATCGCCATGCTGACCGCCAGGGTAATCAGGAAAATGCCGAGGATAAAACCGATGAGACGCAGAACCGCAATGGACATGAGAAACGCCTGATTCAATAAGCCCCACAGTATCGATTGGGGGCAATCGCCTACCGCGTAAAGTTTGCGTAAAAAAAGTGAGCGGTCACGCTAGACGACAAGGCAGTTTTCTTCAATACCGCCAGCGCCGGCCCCATTATTTTGGAGGCCCTTTCCTGAAACGAAGAAGATATGTAATGAGCTTGATACTTTCCATGGCCATTTTTGCTTTGGTGGCTTCCATTACACCCGGCCCGGTCAATATCGTCGCCCTCAGCTCCGGGGCGCGGTACGGTTTTCGTGCGACGTTGCGCCATGTGGGCGGTGCAACCTTGGGGTTTGTCTTGCTGCTGGTGCTGATGGGGCTGGGGTTGCATGAAATGTTGCAACGCTGGCCTGGCCTCACACGGGTGGTGCAACTGGGCGGCGTGGCGTTTCTGTTGTTCATGGCCTGGAAGCTGGCGATGGATAACGGGCACCTGGGCGGCGAGAGCGAAGGGCGGGCGCCGTCGATGTTTTATGGCGCGCTGATGCAATGGCTCAACCCCAAGGCCTGGCTGGCCTGCGTGGCGGGGATGGGTGCATTCGTGGCCGATGGCGAGGCGCGGCTGGTGTGGCAGTTTGCGGCGGTCTACCTAGTGATCTGCTACGTTTCGGTGGGCTGCTGGGCCTACGCCGGGAGTTTTCTACGCAACTGGCTGGGTAATCCGGCGACCATGCGCCTGTTCAATCGGGCGATGGCGGTGTTGTTGGTGGCCAGTGCGGTGTATCTGCTGTTGCCTTGAGTCAATACGTTTAGCTGTTGGGTATAGGGACTGTGTAGGAGCTATGCAGGAGCTGTCGAGTGCAACGAGGCTGCGATCTCTCCCCAGGCAATTGAATCTCAAGCGAAAGATCAAAAGATCAAAAGATCAAAAGATCGCAGGCTTCGCCAGCTCCTACAGCGCCCGGCGGGAGCAAGTTCAACCGCGATACTGCCCGGGCGTAGCCGCCAGGTGTTGCTTGAAGGCACGCTGGAAATGCGCCTGGTCGGCAAACCCGCTGTCCAGCGCTACGTCGGCGATCAGCTTGCCTTCGCGCAATTGGCGCCGGGCAAACTGGATCCGGCGGTTGACCAGGAAAGCGTGGGGCGTCATCCCGTAATGGCGCTTGAAGGCTCGGCTCAGGTAGGACGGCGACAGCTGCGCGGCGGTGCAGATGTCTTCCAGCTTCAAGGCTTCGCTGCAATGGTCGTGGATAAACTGTGCCGCACGCATCAGGCCTGGATGGCTGCCCCGGTCCGGGCGACCGGCAGGGTTAAGCCGTTGTTGCAGGTCAATGAAAAATGCCTCGGCGGCGGCGTGCTTGGCGCCAGGCTCGAGTCGCTCGTCCACCAGTTGCTCATACAGCCGTCCCAATGCAGCAAACAGCTCCACGTCGCGGCTGTGCGTGGTGGCGAAGCCCTGGAAATCCAGGCTTTCGTCAAAGCCGATACGGCGCTGCAAGTCCCTGAGCCATTGGGTGTCGACGTACAACATCACGTAGGACCACGGCTGGTCGTCGATCGGGTTGCAGGCGTGGACGTCGCCCGGGTTCATCAGCACCACGGTGCCGCTTTCCACTTGCAAATTCGATCGTTCGTGAAGGTAGGTGCTGCGCCCGGCGGTGATCGCACCGATGGAAAAGTGGTCATGGGAGTGGCGCGAATAGCAGACCTTGCGCCCATCGCCGATGGCCCGTGCTTCGATGAAGGGCAGGGCCTCGTCGCGCCAGAAGCGTGGGGCGTCGTCATGGGGGGCGTGCTTCATCGGTCAGCGTCCTCGTCTTGAACCTGAGTGGCAGTGTATTAGGCCTGACCGGCAAATGCCCGTCGGATTTAGCCCGTTCGGTTTAAAGGGCCGGGGTCCTGGGCTAGACTTCATGAAGTCCCGCCAATGGAGTTCCCGATGCTCGCGCCACGCAAACCGGACGACGAAGCTGCTCGCCTCAAGAATCTGCACTCGCTCAAGCTGCTTGATACCGCGCCCGAAGAACGGTTTGACCGCCTGACCCGCCTTGCCCGACGCCTGTTTGACGTGCCCATCGCGCTGGTGTCGTTGGTGGACGCCAACCGGCAGTGGTTCAAGTCCAGCGCCGGCCTGGACGCCAGGGAAACCCCACGGGAGGTTTCCTTCTGTGGGCATGCGATTTTGCATGATCAAATTCTGGAGATCTACGACGCGGAACAGGACGAGCGTTTTCACGACAACCCACTGGTCACGGACGCGCCTGGCATTCGCTTCTACGCGGGGCAGCCACTGGGGTTGGAGGACGGCTGCATGCTCGGCACGTTGTGCCTGCTCGATACCCGGCCGCGCAAGCTCAATGACGAGGAGCGCGAACTGTTGCGCGACTTGGCACGCATGGCCGAGCAGGAAATGGTCGCGGTGCAGATGGCGAGCATGGACGAGCTGACGCTGCTATCCAATCGGCGTGGATTCAGGACGTTGGCCCAGCATGCGTTGAATGTGTGTGATCGCTTGTCGCGACCGGCGACGTTGCTGTTCTTCGATCTCAACGACTTCAAACCGATCAACGACCGTTACGGACACGCCGAGGGCGACAGCGCACTGAAAACCTTCGCCGATGTGCTGCGTATCGCCTTTCGCGAAAGTGATGTGATCGGCCGCCTGGGCGGTGACGAATTCGTGGCCTTGCTCACCGGTTCTTCCCATGTCGAGACAGCGGCAATCATGGTGCGGCTCAAGGAAATCCTCGATGAGCGAAATGCGATGTTGCAGCGCGGCTATGACATTCGTTTCAGCGTTGGCCAGATCGAGTACGACCCCCAGCGTCATCAGTCGATCGACAACCTGCTGGCTGACGCCGATGCGGCGATGTATGAGCAGAAGCAGGCGCTGCGCAGCTAGCACAGACTGCCACAGGGTATTACGGCGTAATCAGATAATCGGCAATAAAAAACGCCGCTTGGCCTTTCCAGGGCAAGCGGCGTTTTTGCTGCAACGTGAAGATTACTCTTCGATGTTGCCCATGGCGGTGGTGTTGAAGCCGCCGTCCACGTACATGATTTCACCGCTGATGCCCGATGCCAGGTCCGAGCACAGGAAGGCGCCGGCGTTGCCGACTTCTTCGATGGTGACGTTGCGACGCAGCGGCGTTTGCGCTTCGTTGGCGGCCAGCATCTTGCGGAAGTTCTTGATGCCGGAAGCGGCCAGGGTGCGGATGGGGCCGGCCGATACGCAGTTGACGCGGGTGCCGTCCGGGCCTAGGGAGCCGGCCAGGTAACGGACGCCCGCTTCCAGGGAAGCCTTGGCCATGCCCATGACGTTGTAGTTCGGCATGGTGCGCTCGGCGCCCAGGTACGACAGGGTCAGCAGGCTGCCGTTGCGGCCTTTCATCATTTCGCGACCGGCCTTGGCCAGGGCCACGAAGCTGTAGGCGCTGATATCGTGGGCAATGCGGAAGCCTTCACGCGTGGTGGCTTCGGTGAAGTCGCCGTCCAGTTGGTCGCCCGGGGCGAAGCCCACGGAGTGCACGATGCAGTCCAGGCCGTCCCACTTCTTGCTCAGTTCTTCGAAAACCTTGGCGATTTCTTCATCGCTGGCCACGTCGCACGGGAAGCACAGCTCAGGGCTCGAACCCCAGCCTTGTGCGAACTCTTCGACACGACCCTTGAGTTTGTCGTTCTGATAAGTGAAGGCAAGCTCAGCGCCCTCGCGATGCATGGCGGCGGCGATGCCGGATGCGATGGACAGCTTGCTGGCGACACCGACGATCAGTACGCGCTTACCGGCGAGAAAACCCATGTGTTGCTCCTCTTTCAGGTTATTCGGCAGTTGTTGGGGCCAGGAAGGCGGCCTCCAGCAACTGCTGTGTATAGGGGTGCTGCGGCGCGGCGAATATGCTGCGGGCATCACCTTGTTCGACCACTTGGCCATGCTTGACCACCATCAACTGGTGGCTCAGCGCTTTGACGACAGCCAGGTCATGGCTGATAAACAGGTACGTCAGGTTGTACTTGGTTTGCAACGACCGCAACAGCTCCACCACTTGGCGTTGCACGGTGCGGTCCAGGGCCGACGTTGGTTCATCCAGCAGAATCAACGCCGGCTTGAGCACCAGGGCCCGGGCAATGGCGATACGCTGCCGTTGCCCTCCGGAAAATTCATGGGGGTAGCGGTTCCGGGTTTCCGGGTCCAGGCCTACCTCCGTCAATGCCGCGATTATCGCTTGTTCCTGTTCGGCTTCGGTGCCGATCTTGTGGATCCGCAGGCCTTCGCCGACGATCTGGCTTACACACATCCGTGGGCTCAGGCTGCCAAACGGGTCCTGAAACACCACTTGCATCTCCCGGCGTAGCGGCCGGACCTGTTGCTGCGTCAGGCTGTCGAGCTGCTTGCCTTTGAAGCGGATCGCGCCCTGGCTGCCGATCAACCGCAGGATTGCCAGCCCCAGGGTGGATTTGCCGGAACCGCTTTCGCCGACGATGCCCAGGGTCTGGCCCTGGGGCAGGCTGAAGCGGATACCGTCCACGGCCTTGATGTAGTCTACCGTGCGTTTGAACAGGCCTTTCTTGATCGGGAACCAGACTTTCAGGTCCTCGACCTGCAACAGCGGCGGGCCGACGACGTTGCTCGCCGGGGTGCCGCTGGGTTCGGCGCCCAACAGTTCCCGAGTGTACGGATGCTGCGGTGCGCGGAACAACTCTTCGCACGATGCCTGTTCGACGATGCAACCGCGCTGCATGACACATACGCGATGCGCAATTCTTCGCACCAGGTTCAAATCGTGGCTGATCAGCAGCAGCGACATGCCCAATCGCGCCTGCAATTGCTTGAGCAATTGGAGGATTTTCAGCTGGACCGTGACGTCCAGCGCGGTGGTCGGCTCGTCGGCGATCAGCAGTTCCGGCTCGTTGGCCAGGGCCATGGCGATCATTACCCGCTGGCGCTGGCCGCCGGACAGCTCGTGGGGCAGGGCCTTGAGGCGTTTGTGGGGCTCGGGAATGCCGACCAGCTCCAGCAACTCAAGGGTCCGGCGGGTCGCGACCTTGCCACTCAGGCCCTTGTGGAGGCCGAGCACTTCATTGATCTGTTTTTCAATGGAGTGCAGGGGGTTGAGGGACGTCATTGGTTCCTGGAAGATCATCGCGATCCGGTTGCCGCGGATATGACGGATGGTTTTTTCCTTCAATCCCAGCAAATTCTGGCCGGCGTACTGGACGGTCCCAGTGGGGTGATGAGCCAGGGGGTAGGGCAGCAAGCGCAGGATCGAATGGGCGGTGACTGATTTGCCCGAGCCGCTCTCGCCCACCAGGGCCAGGGTTTCGCCGCGCTGGATATTGAAGCTGACGCCCTCGACTACGCGCTGGCGGCGTTCGCCGACAATGAACTCCACCGCCAGGTCGCGCACTTCGATCAGATTGTCCTGGTTCATTTCACTTCCTCGGATCGAAGGCATCGCGAGCGGACTCGCCGATGAACACCAACAAACTCAGCATCAGGGCCAGCACGGCGAACGCGCTGATGCCCAGCCACGGCGCTTGGAGGTTGGATTTGCCTTGGGCCACCAACTCGCCCAGAGACGGTGCGCCCGGCGGCAGGCCGAAGCCGAGGAAATCCAGGGCGGTGAGGGTGCCGATGGCGCCAGTGAGAATGAACGGCATGAACGTCATGGTCGAGACCATGGCGTTGGGCAGGATGTGGCGGAACATGATCGCGCCGTTCTGCATGCCCAGCGCCCGCGCCGCGCGCACGTATTCCAGGTTGCGCCCGCGCAGGAACTCGGCGCGGACCACGTCCACCAGGCTCATCCAGGAAAACAGCAGCATGATGCCCAGCAACCACCAGAAGTTGGGCTGGACGAAACTGGCCAGGATGATCAGCAGATACAGCACCGGCAACCCGGACCAGATTTCCAGGAAGCGTTGGCCGGCCAGGTCCACCCAGCCGCCATAGAAGCCCTGCAGGGCGCCGGCGCTCACGCCGATGATCGAGCTGAGCACGGTCAGCGTCAGGGCAAACAGTACCGAGATGCGGAAGCCATAGATGACCCGGGCCAGGACATCGCGCCCCTGGTCGTCAGTGCCCAGCCAGTTCACGGAAGAGGGCGGCGCCGGGGCCGGGACCTTCAGGTCGTAGTTGATGCTCTGGTAGCTGAACGGAATCGGTGCCCACAGCACCCAGGCGTCCTTGGCCGCCAGCAGTTCGCGGATATAGGGGCTCTTGTAGTTGGCTTCCAGGGGGAACTCGCCGCCGAACGTGGTTTCCGGGTAGCGCTTGAGGGCCGGGAAGTACCAGCCGTCGTCGTAATGCACCACCAGCGGCTTGTCGTTGGCGACCAACTCGGCGCCCAGGCTCAGTCCGAACAGGATCAGGAACAGCCACAGCGACCACCATCCGCGTTTGTTGGCCTTGAACAGTTCGAAGCGGCGGCGATTGAGAGGGGACAGGTTCATCTCAACGCTCCCGGCTTTCGAAGTCGATGCGCGGATCGACAAAGGTGTAGGTCAAATCGCCGATCAGCTTCACCACCAGTCCCAGCAAGGTGAAGATGAACAGCGTGCCGAATACCACCGGGTAGTCGCGGTTGATGGCCGCTTCGAAACTCATCAGGCCCAGGCCGTCGAGGGAAAAAATTACTTCCACCAGCAGGGAACCGGTAAAGAAGATCCCGATGAATGCCGAAGGGAAACCGGCGATCACCAGCAGCATGGCGTTGCGGAATACGTGGCCGTAGAGCACCCGATGGCGGGTCAGGCCTTTGGCCTTGGCGGTGACCACGTATTGCTTGTTGATTTCGTCGAGGAAGCTGTTCTTGGTCAGCAGGGTCATGGTGGCGAAGTTACCGATTACCAGGGCGGTCACGGGCAAGGCCAGGTGCCAGAAGTAATCGAGGATCTTGCCGCCCATGCTCAATTCGTCGAAGTTGTTGGAGGTCAGCCCGCGTAGCGGGAACCAGTCGAAATAACTGCCGCCGGCAAACACCACGATCAGCAGGATGGCGAACAGGAAGGACGGGATCGCGTAGCCAACGATGATTGCCGAACTGGTCCAAACGTCGAAATGGCTGCCGTGCCGCGTGGCCTTGGCGATCCCCAGTGGGATCGATACCAGGTACATGATCAGCGTGCTCCACAACCCGAGGGAGATGGACACCGGCATCTTCTCCTTGATCAGGTCGATGACCTTGGCATCGCGGAAGAAACTGTCACCGAAGTCCAGGTGGGCGTAGTTCTTGATCATGATCCACAGGCGTTCGGGGGCCGACTTGTCGAAGCCGTACATGTGCTCGATTTCCTTGATCAGTGCCGGGTCCAGGCCCTGGGCGCCGCGGTAGGAGGAGCCGGCCACCGCCACTTCGGCACCGCCACCGGCAATGCGGCTGGTGGCGCCTTCGAAGCCCTCGAGCTTGGCGATCATCTGTTCCACTGGCCCGCCGGGCGCGGCCTGGATGATGACGAAGTTGATCAGCAGAATGCCGAACAGGGTCGGGATGATCAGCAGCAGGCGCCGAAAAATATAAGCCAGCATTGCGTTACTCCACGCTCGCAGGGGCGGCGATTTGCTGCTCGATGACCTGCTTTTCTACTTCATCGGCCGGTTTGACCTCCGGCTTGACCCACCAGGTGGTGGTGCCGATGTCATAGGTCGGCGTGATTTTCGGGTGGCCGATATGGTTCCAGTAGGCCACGCGCCAGGTCTTGATGTGCCAGTTCGGGATCACGTAGTAGCCCCATTGCAAAACCCGATCCAGCGCACGGGCGTGGGTCACCAGGCTCTGGCGCGAGTCGGCGTTGATCAGTTGCTCCACCAACTGGTCCACTGCTGGGTCCTTAAGGCCTATGGTATTGCGGCTGCCGGGATTATCGGCGGCGGCGGACATCCAGAACTCGCGCTGTTCGCTACCCGGTGAACTGGATTGCGGGAAGCTGCTCACCACCAGGTCGAAGTCCCGGGAGCGCACGCGATTGATGTACTGGGACACGTCCACGCGGCGGATTACCAGCTCTATGCCCAGGTCGCTCAGGTTACGCTTGAACGGCAGTAACACCCGTTCGAACTCGGTCTGGGCTAGCAGGAACTCCAGCACCACCGGGTTGCCTTGGGCATCGACCATTTTGTCGTCGACGATGCGCCAGCCCGCTTCTTGCAACAGTTGGTAAGCCTTGCGCTGCTGGTTGCGGATCATGCCGCTGCCGTCACACACCGAAGGCTGGAACGCCTCGGTGAAGACCTGCTCGGGAATCTTGCCGCGCAGGGGCTCGAGAATCTTCAACTCGTCTGCGCCGGGCAGTCCGGTGGCGGCCATTTCGGAATTCTCGAAATAGCTGCGAGTGCGGGTGTAGGCGCCGTTGAACAGTTGCCTGTTGGTCCATTCGAAGTCCAGCAGCAGGCTCAGGGCCTTGCGCACCCGTACGTCCTGGAAGATCGGCCGGCGCAGGTTGTAGATAAAACCCTGCATGCCGGTTGGGTTGCCGTGGGGGATCTGTTCCTTGATCAGCCGGCCTTCGCTCACGGCCGGGATGTTGTAGGCGTTGGCCCAGTTCTTGGCGGTCATTTCTAACCAGAAATCGAACTGCCCGGCTTTCAAGGCCTCGACCGCGACGGTGTTGTCGCGGTAGTAGTCGGTAACCAGTACGTCGAAATTGTAGAAGCCGCGATTGACCGGTAGGTTCTTGCCCCAGTAGTCCTTCACCCGCTCATAGCGGATCGAGCGTCCGGCTTTCACTTTTGCGACCTGGTAGGGGCCGCTGCCCAGGGGGATCTCCAGGTTGCCCTTGCTGAAGTCGCGCTCGGCCCACCAGTGTTTCGGCAACACCGGCAGTTGGCCGAGGATCAACGGCAATTCGCGATTATTGGAGTGCTTGAACTTGAACAGAACCTTGAGCGGGTCTTCGGCGATGACGTCGGCGACGTCGTTGTAATAGCCGCGAAACATCGGCGCGCCGTCCTTGGTCAGGGTCTGGAAGCTGAAGACCACGTCCTCTGCGTGTACCGGGTGGCCGTCGTTGAAACGGGCTTCGGGGCGCAGGTAGAAGCGCACCCAGGCATTGTCCGGGGCTTTCTCGATTTTCTCGGCGATCAGGCCATATTCGGTGAACGGTTCGTCCAGGCCATGCTTGGTCAGGGTGTCGTAGATCAGGCGGATGTCATGGGCCGGCACCCCTTTGCTGATGAACGGGTTGAGGCTGTCGAAGCCCCCAAAACCGCCTTCGCGGAAGATCCCGCCTTTGGGCGCGTGCGGGTTGACGTAGTCGAAATGCTTGAAGTTCGCCGGGTATTTGGGCGGTTCGTTGTACAAGGTCAAGGCGTGCTGTGGCGCGGCGCAGGCCAACCCGGCGAATAACAGGCTGCTGGCCTGCAGGAGCAGGGCACGTAGAGGCTTCATTGATCTTTCTCCGAAGATTTCAGCCACCATGCGCTCAGGCCCAGGGTATAGGGCGGCGTGGTGACGAAGGCGAACCGGTTGCGGTACGCCAGGCGATGATAATTGAGATACCAGTTGGGGATGCAGTAATGCTGCCACAGCAGCACGCGATCCAAGGCTTTGCCAGCGGCGACCTGTTCGTCGCGGGTCTGGGCGGCGAGCAGTTTTTCCAGCAGGTGGTCGACGATAGGGTTGGTGATCCCGGCGTAGTTCTTGCTGCCCTTGACCCCGGCCTGGCTGGAATGGAAGTACTGCCATTGCTCAAGGCCCGGGCTGAGGGTCTGGCCCAAGGTCAGCAGGATCATGTCGAAATCGAACTGGTCCAGGCGCTGCTTGTACTGGGCCCGGTCCACCGTGCGCAACCGGGCCTGGATGCCGATGCTGGCGAGGTTTTCGACGTAGGGCTGCAGGATGCGCTCCAGGTTCGGGTTCACCAGCAGGATTTCGAAACTCAGGGGCTGGCGGTCGGCATTGAGCAGGCGCTGACCGTTATGGCTCCAGCCGGCCTCCTTCAAGAGACCCAGGGCCTTGCGCAAGGTTTCCCGGGGGATGCCGCGACCGTCGGTCTTGGGCAAGCTGAAGGGGTTAGTGAGCAGTTTGGGCGGCAGTTGTTCCCGGTACGGCTTGAGCAGCAGCCATTCATGGCCCACCGGCAGGCCGATGGCGGAGAATTCGCTGTTGGGGTAGTAACTGAGGGTGCGCTTGTAGGCGCCGCTGAACAGGGTGCGGTTGGTCCACTCGAAATCGAACATCAGCCCCAGGGCTTCACGTACCTTGACCTCGGCAAACGTGCTGCGCCGGGTGTTCATGAACAGGCCTTGGGTCTGGGTCGGAATCTGGTGGGGGATTTGCGCCTTGATGACATCGCCCCGGTTGACCGCCGGGAATTGATAGCCGTTGGCCCAGTTCTTGGCTTGGTGTTCGATGTAGATATCGAACTCGCCAGCCTTGAAGGCTTCGAAGGCGACTTCGCTGTCACGGTAGAACTCCACGTCCATGCGGTCGTAGTTGTACTTGCCTAGATTGACCGGCAGATCCTTGCCCCAGTAATCCTTGACCCGTTCGAACACTAGCTGGCGGCCTGGTTGTACTTTGGTAATGCGATACGGCCCGCTGCCCAGGGGCGGCTCGAAGGTCGTCGCCTTGAAATCGCGGTCTTTCCAGTAATGCTGGGGCAACACCGGCAGTTCACCCAGGCGCAAAATCAGCAGCGGATTGCCCGCGCGCTTGAAGACAAAGCGGATTTTCAGCGGGTTGAGGATGTCGACTCGCAGCACTTCCTGCAGGTTGGTGCGGTATTGCGGGTGGCCGTCCTTGAGCAGCGTCCTGTAGGAGAACGCCACGTCATAGGCGGTGATGGGCACGCCATCGTGAAACCGCGCTTCGGGTCGCAGGTTGAACACGACCCAGCTACGGTCTTCGCTGTATTCCACCGACCGGGCGATCAGGCCGTAGCTCGATGTCGGCTCATCACCGGACGGTGCGTACTGACCAGTGCCGACCATCAGTGGTTCGTTCAGCTCATTGATGCCGTACTGCAGGAAATTGGGCGTGGAAACCGGGCTGCTGCCCTTGAGCGTGTAGGGATTGAGCGTATCGAAGGTGCCGAATGCCATGACTCGCAAGACACCGCCCTTGGGCGCTTGCGGGTTGACCCAGTCGAAGTGGGTGAATCTGGCCGGGTACTTGAGCGTGCCAAACTGCGCATAGCCATGGCTTTCGCTGATGGTTGCGCTGGCGGGAGAGCTCAAGGCCAGGCTGATCAGGAGCAAGAGGAGGGGACGTATCAAGTCTGAGATCCGATCCAGGCGGCTTGGGCTTTTATGGCCTGTACAGTAACAGCTTGTATCGGCAGGAAAAAGGCGGGGTTGTAGGAGCTGTCGAGCGCAGCGAGGCTGCGATCTTTCCCCAGACACTTAAATATCAAGCGAAAGATCAAAAGATCGCAGGCTTCGCCAGCTCCTACAACAACCCAGTCCCTAGTTACAGGTGCCCCGGTGTCAATGCGGGGAATAGACCGTCAGCATCTGCCCAGGCTTGAGAGCCTTGCCCATCCGCGGGTTCCAGCGCTTGAGGTGCTGCATTTCCACGTTGAAGCGCTTGGCGACGACGTACAACGAATCACCTCGCTTGACCTTGTATTGGGTCTGCTTCTTCTGGTTCTTGCTGTTGGCGGCCACCACCGTTCTGATGCGCTTGCTGGTGGCCTTGCTGCCCTTGGCGTCTCGCATCACCAGGGTCTGGCCGATCTTGAGCTTGCTACCGCTCAGTTTGTTCCAGCGCTGCAGGTCTTTGATCTGGACGTTGTTGGCCTTGGCGATCTGGCCGAGGTTGTCGCCGCGCTTGACGCGATAGGTGCGCCTTGCACCTGCCACGTTGCTGTCGTTGGCCGATTCAAAAACCGCCTTGAGCGAGCGCTGGCTGATCAGTTCTTCCGGGCGCATGGTCGACAGGCTGGCGGTCAGCAACTGGGCCTTGGCCGTTGGCACCAGCAGGTGCTGGGGGCCGTCGATGGTGGTGCGCTGCTTGAACGCCGGGTTGAGCTGGAACAGCTCGTCTTCGTCGATATCGGCCACCGCCGCGACCTTGGACAGGTCCATACGCTGGTTGATCTCGACGACCTGGAAATAGGGCTCATTGGCGATCGGGTTGAGGTTCACGCCATAGGCATCGGGCGAGAGCACCACCTGGGACAGCGCCAGCAACTTCGGCACATAGGCCTGGGTCTCGCTGGGCAGCGGCAGGTTCCAGTAGTCGGTGGGCAGGCCAAGCTTCTCGTTGCGCTCGATGGCGCGGCTGACCGTACCTTCGCCGGCGTTATAGGCTGCCAGCGCCAGTAACCAGTCGCCGTTGAACATGTCGTGCAGGCGCGTGAGGTAATCCAAGGCCGCCGTGGTGGAGGCGGTGATGTCGCGACGCCCGTCATAGAAGCGGGTCTGGCGCAGGTTGAAGTAACGCCCCGTGGACGGGATGAATTGCCACAGCCCCATTGCCTTGGCCCGGGAATAGGCCATGGGGTTGTAGGCACTCTCGATCACCGGCAGCAGCGCCAGTTCCAGCGGCATGTTGCGCTCGTCGAGGCGTTCGACGATGTAATGGATGTACAGGCTACCGCGCTCGCCGGCGTTCTCCAGGAAGGAGGGGTTGCTGGCGAACCACAGGCGCTGTTGCTCGATACGCGGGTTGACGCCGGCCGTTTCCTGCAGTTGGAAGCCCTGGCGCATGCGCTCCCAAACGTCCTGAGGTACTTGAGGGCTGGGTTTCTCAGTGAGCCTTACCGGCTTCTGTTTGGCGCGAGCGGCGACATTCGGTGTGTGCGCCGCGTCGGTCTGCGGCAGTTGGCTCGTGCTCTGGCAGCCCGCCAATGTGGCGGACACAGCCACCGCAATGGCTTGAGCCAGGCGAGTCAAAGTGTCTGACTGGACGGACTTACGTATAGATGACGACATTGGCTGGAAGTAAGTTCCGGGCAAAAATGTCGGGCGATTCTAGGAAGCGCACCCCAACAGGTCAACCTTTCAGAATTTTTGTATCAATCGGTAGCTGTCTTAGAACGTATCTTTCCACGCTCTCAAGGCCGCAAAAACCTCACTCGGCGTCTGGTTCCGCTGGCCGTTCCGTTCGTCTGCTTTTTGTTTAACGGATGTTTCAGTCGTGCGCAGGAACGGATTGGTGAGTTTTTCCAGGGCCAGGGTCGAGGGCAGTGTCATGATGCCTTCGCTGCGTTGCCGGCTGACTTTTTCCAGGCGGGCAGCGACGTCCGGATTGCCGGGCTCCACGGCGGCCGCGAACGTCAGGTTGCTGAGGGTGTATTCATGAGTGCAATAGATCAGCGTATCTTCAGGCAGGGCGGCGAGGCGACTGAGCGAATGGTGCATTTGCGCAGGCGTGCCCTCGAAGAGCCGGCCGCAACCGGCGGCGAACAGGGTGTCGCCACAGAACAACAGGCCATGGTGGTAGTAGGCGATGTGCCCCAGGGTATGGCCAGGCACGGCATAGACATCGAAGTCCCAGCCGAGCACGCTGACCTTGTCGTTGTCATGCAGGGCCTTGTCCCGCGCCGGGATGTTTTCGCTGGCCGGGCCGTAAACGGTGGCGTTCGTCGCATTCTTCAGCGCCTGGACGCCGCCGACGTGGTCATGGTGATGGTGGGTGATCAGGATGTCGCTCAGGACCCAGTCCGGATGCTCCTTGAGCCAGGCCTGCACCGGCGCGGCGTCACCCGGGTCGACCACGGCGCAGCGCTGGGAGGAGTGATCCTGTAACAACCAGATGTAGTTATCGGTGAATGCGGGCAGGGCACTGATCTGTATCATCGCGGAATTCGCCAAGCGGAAAACAAAGGCGCATCTTAGAACTTCCTGGCGCGTTGGAGAATGCAATGACCGATGAAGCGTTCGCTCAGGCTGATCCTGACTGGCTGGCGTTGATCAGCGCGGCCCGTGAATGGCTGTCCGGCCCTGTCGGGCAATTTTTGCTGGAAGAAGAACGACACATGCTCGAAGACGAGTTGGGCCGGTTCTTCGGCGGCTATCTGGTGCACTACGGGCCTTCGGCGCAAACACCGCCGTCGGCACCGCAAGTCCAGCGCAACGTGCGCCTGGGGGCGCCGTTGCCCGGGGTGGAAATCGTCTGCGAGGAGCAGGCTTGGCCGTTGAGCGAACATGCCGCCGATGTGGTGGTCATGCAGCACGGCCTGGATTTCTGCCTGTCGCCCCACGGTTTGCTGCGTGAAGCCGCCAGCAGCGTGCGCCCCGGCGGGCACCTGTTGATCATCGGCATCAACCCCTGGAGCGCTTGGGGCTTGCGTCATGTGTTTGCCCACGACGCTTTGCGCCAGGCCCGTTGCATCTCCGCGTCGAGGGTTGGCGACTGGCTGAACCTGCTGGGCTTCGCGCTGGAGAAACGCCGCTTCGGGTGCTATCGTCCGCCGCTTGCGTCACCCAAGTGGCAGACGCGCCTGGCCGGCTGGGAGCGCAAGGCCGGTGACTGGCAGCTGTCCGGCGGCGGTTTCTACCTGTTGGTGGCACGCAAGATCGCGGTCGGGCTGCGCCCGGTGCGCCAGGCACGACGCGAGCCGATGGGCAAGCTGATTCCTTTGCCAATGGCCAAGGTCAATCGTCGCCACGTCGAGCCGTAATCTTTTTCGATGGTTCTTGCCGGCATTGGGCCGCGGGTGTTGTCGGGCCCGATCGGCGGGCCTTTGCATATTTTTCTGGATAGATTGGCATGAGCGATAGCGTAGAACTCTTCACTGATGGCGCCTGCAAGGGCAACCCCGGTCCAGGCGGCTGGGGCGCGTTGCTGGTGTGTAAGGGCGTGGAGAAGGAACTCTGGGGCGGCGAAGCCAATACCACCAACAATCGTATGGAACTGATGGGCGCCATCCGTGGCCTGGAAGAGCTCAAGCGGTCCTGCGATGTGCTATTGGTGACCGACTCGCAGTACGTCATGAAAGGCATCAACGAGTGGATGGCGAACTGGAAGAAACGCGGCTGGAAGACGGCGGCGAAGGAACCGGTGAAAAACGCCGACCTCTGGAAGTTACTGGATGAGCAGGTCAACCGCCACAACGTCACCTGGAAATGGGTGCGCGGCCACATTGGCCACCACGGCAACGAACGGGCCGACCAGTTGGCCAACCGTGGGGTCGATGAGGTGCGGGGCTACAAGCAGGCCTGATTCAGCCGGATGTACCTCCTGTGACGAGGCGCTTGTGTGGGAGCAAAGTTTGCTCGCGACACAGGCCCCCGGTTTTCCTGAAAGACCGCATGATCTTCATCGCGAGCAAGCTTTGCTCCCACAACGTTTGCTTTCGCTCATCACTGGCTTCCACAAGCCTGGCTCCCAGGTAAATCCCCTTGCGACAGGAGCGTGTTACCATCCGCGCTTTTGCAAGACTGCCCGCTGAGAGCTGAACACTGATGGCCAACAGATCTGTAGTACTGGATACCGAAACCACCGGCATGCCGGTGACCGATGGTCACCGGATTATTGAAATCGGTTGTGTCGAGCTGATCGGCCGGCGCCTGACCGGTCGCCATTTCCATGTTTACCTGCAACCGGACCGCGAAAGTGACGAGGGCGCCATCGGCGTGCACGGCATCACCAACGAATTTCTGGTGGGCAAGCCGCGTTTCGCCGAAGTGGCCGATGAGTTCTTCGAATTCATCCACGGCGCGCAGTTGATCATCCACAACGCGGCGTTCGACGTCGGGTTCATCAACAACGAATTCGCCCTGATGGGCCAGCACGACCGGGCTGACATTACCCAGCACTGCACCATCCTCGATACCCTGATGATGGCCCGGGAACGCCATCCTGGGCAGCGCAACAGCCTCGACGCCTTGTGCAAGCGATACGGCGTCGACAACTCCGGCCGTGAACTGCACGGCGCCTTGCTCGACTCCGAGATCCTGGCCGATGTCTACCTGACCATGACGGGCGGTCAGACCAGCTTGTCCCTGGCCGGTAACGCCTCGGACGGCAACGGTACGGGTGAAGGCTCTGGCAACCAGGCCACACAAATCCGACGCTTGCCTGCTGACCGCCAGTCATCGCGGATCATCCGCGCCAGCGAAAGCGACCTGGCTGAGCATGCCGCGCGTCTGGAAGCTATCGCCAAGTCTGCGGGCGCTCCGGCATTGTGGACGCAGTTGACCGAGTCGCAGGCCGCCTCGCACTGATGAGCCCTGGAAAGGGCCCTGTAGGAGCTGTCGAGCGAAGCGAGGCTGCGATCTTTTGATCTTTCACTTGAGAGACTCAATGGTCAGGGAAAAGATCGCAGCCTTCGGCAGCTCCTACAGAGGGCAGCGGGAGCAACCTCTGGCCACAATGATTCAGACAATCCTTGAGTGCGCCGCTGCATTCATCGCTCATTTCTCGCCACAATCGCCACGACCTTCTAACCTGAGGTAACGGGCAGGCTATGGATCCCGCTTGATGTGTGAAGATTTGAAAGACAAGGGCAATGGATGGCACCACGCTGTTGGTTGCCTCAAGGAATGAGGACCTTCCCCAGTATGCAACCGGTCATGAATCCTAAGCACCCCGGGTTGTCGGTGCGCATCGTCGATGACGGCTTTGCCGTCTATATCTGGGGCAGTGACTTCAGCTTCGAAGTCAGCGACTACGTGACGGCGCAGATCGGCCAGCCCGTCAGCCAGTGGCCGGTGACCCCTATTGTTCCCTATCGCAAGTGCTATGGCATCGATCCCGAGGAGTTCAGCAGTTTTCGTGATGCTCCGGACAGCGAGATCTTCATGGCCTATCTAGACGACCAGCCCGTGGGGCATCTGGTGGTCAGTACCAACTGGAACGGCTACGCCCACATCGACGAGTTGGCGGTGCACGCCCCGGCCCGTCGCCACGGGGTGGCCAAGGCGTTGCTCGATGTCGCCCAGTTCTGGAGCCGCAAGAAAAAACTGCCGGGCATCGTGCTCGAGACCCAGAACAACAATCTGGGTGCGTGCCGGCTCTATGAGCGCTGCGGTTACGTGCTCGGCGGTATCGATCACCTGCGCTATCGCGGCATTGACCGGCATACCGCTGAAGTGGCGTTGTTCTGGTACCGGCTGTTCGACGATCCGCTGGGCATGTCGATCAGTGGCTCAGCAACGCCTCGGCTTGTTCCGTAACCCGTTCCAGCAGCGATTGGACGGCGGGTGAGGGCTGCGTGCCGTTCAGGCTCAGGGCATAGAGACCAATCGCAATGGCGGGCGATACCGGGCAGGCGTCCAGGCCACTGCCCTTGGCACCCGAGGCAGTGAACGGGTCGACGATGGCAAGGCCTTCGCCGGCCTCGACCATGGCGCGCATCATCTGGTGGGTCTGGACGCGGATCTGGATCATCGGCGCCGGACGCAGCGCCGCCAGTTTATGCTCGAACGCTGGGCTCAGTGGGTCATGGCCATCCAGGCCTACCAACGGCTGGCCCGCCAGGTCCTGGAGCGAAATGTATTTCTGCCGTGGTTGCAGCCAGCCGTGGGGTGCCAGCAATTGCAGTTTGCCCTGAGCGATCATCTGACAATGGATGTCGGGGTGTTCGGGGTCGTGCAAGCTCAGACCCAGGTCGCTTTCACGCAACAGCAGGCTGTGGACGATGTCGCGGGTCGGTTGGCTGAGCAGGGTGCAAGGCGCATCCGGATGGCGGCGACGCAAGGCGGCGATGCTCTGGGGCAACAACTGCTGGGCCAGCGGCGGGGTGCAGATAATGCGCAAGGGCGGTGCCTGATAGTGTTTCAGGCTGCTGGCCAGGCGCTGCACCGGTTCGAGGGTGTCGTACACTCGCGTGATACCGTCGCGCAGCTCAAGGGTTTCCCGGGTGGCCTGCAAGCGCCCGCGCACGCTGGCAAACAGCATGAAGCCCAGCTGCTCCTCGGCATCGCGCAGGATTGCCTCGACCTCCGCCATCGGCAGTTGCAGCCATTCGGCCGCCGTGCCGAGGTGACCGGTCTGCAGCAGCGCCTGGATCACTTCGATGTGGCGTAAACGCATGCAAGGAGTCCATGTTCGGCGGGTGAGCCATTGAGTGGCTGAATCCTAACCCAAGTCCGGGCACGACTTCTGCTCATAACTGCCGGTTATGAAGCTATTTGCGTTTCAGTGGGCGTTTGCACTTGCGGTGGCGTTTCCGGTTCGCGCGTCAATTCGATTTGAGATTGCACCAGAATAAATTTGTCGTCGTCGAGTTTGTTGACTCGATCACCGATAGCCAACTTATAGGTGGTGACAGGCTCCTTGCCGTTCCCGTCAGGCGATGGGGTCGATTCCTGAAACTCATGCACCGAATAGACGCGACCTTCGGCGTCCCGCGCATGAAATTGTCCGACAAGTACTGCTGCCATTGCTTAGAACCTCTGGAAATAAATCACTCGATTTGCGGTTCTGTAGACCCCGGTCAAGCGCGGTAAGTTTTCCTACATGAAAAAAATAGTCCAGCCGACAGGTTTTTGTCGCTCCACTGGTCCAATTGTCCCCCCGATCATCTATAACTACAGGTTCCTTTGAGCCGACAGTCGAGAAGCCTCTCATGAGTAATGTCTACACAGTGGCCGTTTTGGTGGGCAGCCTGCGCAAGGCATCGATCAACCGCAAGGTCGCGCTGGCACTGGCTGACCTGGCACCAGCGAACCTCAAGCTGAGCATCGTCGAGATCGGCGAGTTGCCACTTTATAACGAAGACATTGATGTAGCGCCGCCAGCAGCCTACACCACATTTCGCCAGCAGGTGGGCGCGGCCGACGCCTTGTTGTTCGTCACGCCTGAGTACAACCGCTCGGTACCGGCGCCATTGAAAAATGCCATCGACGTCGGCTCGCGTCCCTACGGTCAGAGTTGCCTGAGTGGCAAGCCGGGCGCGGTGATCAGTGCTTCGCCAGGCGCCATGGGGGGGTTCGGGGCCAACCATCATTTGCGCCAGTCGCTGGTATTCCTTGATGTTCCCTGCATGCAACAGCCAGAAGCCTACCTGAGCGGTGCCGGGGCGGCGATTGACGAGGCGGGCAACCTGTCGGCGTCGGTACGGCCCCTCCTGCAGACGTTTATCGATGCCTACGGCAAGTGGGTTGAGCAACACAAGAAGGTTTGATGCCCCTCTGGAACTTCAAGCCAAGCACCTTTGTGGCGAAGTGATCTTCTATGGGAGCAAGGCTTGCTCCCGCACTGGGATAAATCCCTCGTCACAGGTGCATCTACGTCTACATCCGTATAGATCATTCAATCCCCGCTTTACTGGATATTCGAATTTCCATATATTCGCCCTTCGCTCATCCAGGCCTTCCTTCGCCATGTCTGATTCCCACAACCCTGTCGATGTCTTCAAGGCGCTGGCCGATGACACCCGTACGCGCATTGCGCTGCTGGTGGCCCGTGAAGGCGAGTTGTGTGTCTGTGAACTCACCGCTGCGCTGGGCCTGAGCCAGCCGAAAATCTCCCGGCACCTGGCGCAACTGCGTAATACCGGCCTGCTCAGCGACCGGCGTCAGGGGCAATGGGTTTACTACCGTCTGCATCCGCAGTTGCCGGCTTGGGTCAGCACTTTGCTGGAGCAAGCGTTGGCGGCCAATACGGGGTGGCTGATGGCGGATGTCGAGCGTTTGGGTGCCATGGCTGATCGTCCGGTGGCGCGTTGCTGCTGATTGGCCTTTTTCAATCCTCCTTCCAAGGCTGTCGCGCATGCTGATCGCGTCGTTGATTTTCCTGCTGACCATTACGTTGGTAATCTGGCAGCCCAAGGGGCTTGGCGTCGGCTGGAGCGCGACGCTCGGCGCGTTGCTGGCGTTGTTGAGCGGGGTGGTGCAGGTTGGCGACATTGCGCTGGTCTGGCAGATCATCTGGAACGCCACCGGTACGTTTTTCGCGCTGATCATCATCAGCCTGCTGTTGGATGAGGCCGGCCTCTTCGCCTGGGCGGCCTTGCATGTGGCCCGTTGGGGAAAGGGCGGCGGGCGCAAGCTGTTTGCGTTCATGGTGCTGCTGGGGGCGCTGGTGTCGGCCCTGTTTGCCAATGACGGGGCGGCGTTGATCCTGACGCCCATCGTGATTTCGATGCTGCTGGCGTTGCGTTTTTCCCCGACGGCGACCCTGGCATTCGTGATGGGTGCCGGTTTCATTGCCGACACCGCGAGCCTGCCACTGGTGGTGTCGAACCTAGTGAACATTGTCTCGGCGGACTTCTTCGGCATTGGTTTCAACCGTTATGCGGCGGTCATGGTACCGGTGAATCTGGTCAGCGTGGCAGCCAGCTTGGTGATCTTGCTGTGGTTCTTTCGTCGCGACATCCCGCGCGACTACGACCCCAATCAACTGGACGATCCTGCGACGGCGATCCACGACAAGGCAACGTTTTATGCCGGCTGGGCGGTGCTGGCGATCCTGCTGCTGGGCTGCTTTGCCCTGGAGCCGTTGGGGGTTCCTATCAGTGCGATCTCGGCAGTCTGCGCGGCGCTGCTGCTGGCTGTCGCGGCCCGCGGCCACAAGATTTCCACCCGCAAGGTGATGAAGGAAGCCCCCTGGCAGATCGTGATTTTCTCCCTCGGCATGTACTTGGTGGTCTATGGCCTGCGCAACGCCGGGCTGACCGGTTACCTGGCCCATTGGCTCGACGGTTTCGCCGAATATGGCGTGTGGGGTGCGGCCATGGGCACCGGGTTGCTGACGGCTTTCTTGTCATCGATCATGAATAACATGCCGACGGTACTGGTCGGTGCCTTGTCCATCGATGCCAGCCAAGCCACCGGGGTGGTGAAGGAGGCGATGATCTACGCCAACGTCATTGGCAGCGACCTGGGCCCGAAGATCACGCCGATTGGCAGCCTGGCGACGTTGCTGTGGTTGCATGTGCTGGAGCGCAAGAACATCCAGATCGGCTGGGGGTACTACTTCAAGGTCGGGATCGTGCTGACGCTGCCGGTGTTGTTGGTGACCTTGGCGGCGCTGGCGGTGCGGTTGTCGCTCTAGACCGAGTTGGCTTCATCGCGAGCAGGCTCGCGATGAGGCCCTGATAGGCAACATCTGCTCAGCCATTGCCCGGCACATTCGGCCAGAGATCGGCCACCAGGAATAGCCGCTCGGCTTCTTCCCACTCCCCCTCGGTATTTTCAGTCAGGCGCACCATCAGTTGTGCCGGCGCCATGGGATCCAGGTCCAGTCGCCAGGCCTCCAGTTGCGCAGTGTTCCAGGTCTGCTCGGCCGGATAATGCGCCGGTGCCAGCCAGGCGGCGCGGGGCAGGGGTTGCCAGCGCCCCGGCGGTCGTTGGTTGATAAACGCAGGCCAGTCCCGCTGGTGCAGCCAGCGACCGCGCAAGTGCCGGGGGTGGGCACCGGCCGGCGGTTCGGCCTGGCCTGGCCAGGGGTACAGCAAATACCCGCCCAGCCAGAGTTCGGAACGAAACAGCTCGATGCCCGAGGGCTCGATACCCAGTGCCGCCAGGGCCTCACGGCTTTCCGGGCGGGCCGAGATCGGCAATTGGTGTTCGCGCAGATGCGCCAGCTTGCGGTCGAGCCGGTCATGGCAACCCGGGCCCAGCCATTGCGCGGCGTCGAGCCCGTTACCTTGTTGGGGCCCCAGGTATAACTTGATCGCCAACTCCAGATGATGGATGCCGTCACGATCGCGCAAGAGCAGGTCCAGTTCACCCAGCGTATGGCCTTCGTGGCGGATCGGCAGGTTCGCGGCAATCAGCTCGATGCCTGGAGCGTGCTGCACGGCAAACTGCCACAACCTTTCGTAATACAGGCCCAGGCGTCGCGTCCGTCCTAGGGACAGGCAGTGCAGCAACGGGTAGCTGTCGCGGTCCAGTTGTCGCAGCCAGTGCTCCAACTGACCAGGCGCCTGCACCCAGTCACTGCCGGCCAGGGGGTGGCGCTGGGGCCAGGGCGTATCGATGAGCATCGGCGGGGCGATGATCGCCCACGCGAGGTCGCGCACTTCGGGATGGCGAAGGCGGCGGGGCAAGTCCAGCAATTCAGGGAACAGGATCATTTTGCGAGCATAGCCTGTGGGAAGGCTTAAAGGATTTTGTCTATGGAGCGCTTTCGCCCATAATCGTGTTTTTCGCCCGTCGCAGACCCTCGCAGGAGCCTCATGGAGCAATTTCGCAATATCGGCATCATCGGTCGCCTGGGCAGTTCGCAGGTGTTGGACACCGTTCGCCGTCTCAAACGTTTCCTCCTGGAGCGACACCTGCATGTGATCCTTGAAGATACCATCGCCGAAGTCTTGCCCGGCCATGGCCTGCAGACGTCGTCGCGCAAGATGCTGGGTGAGGTCTGCGACATGGTGATCGTGGTCGGCGGCGACGGCAGCCTGCTGGGGGCCGCCCGGGCCCTGGCGCGGCACAATATCCCGGTGCTGGGGATCAACCGGGGCAGCCTGGGGTTCCTCACCGATATCCGCCCTGACGAGCTGGAAACCAAGGTCGCCGAGGTGCTGGACGGCCACTACCTGGTGGAAAACCGCTTCCTGCTGCAAGCCGAGGTCCGTCGTCACGCCGAGGCCATCGGCCAGGGCGATGCCCTCAATGACGTGGTGCTGCACCCTGGCAAATCCACGCGCATGATCGAATTCGAGCTGTACATCGACGGGCAGTTCGTCTGCAGCCAGAAAGCCGACGGCCTGATCGTCGCGACTCCGACCGGTTCCACGGCCTACGCGCTGTCGGCCGGTGGGCCGATCATGCACCCCAAGCTCGACGCTATTGTGATTGTGCCCATGTACCCCCATACCTTGTCTGGGCGACCGATTGTGGTCGATGGCAACAGTGAGCTGAAAATCGTCGTGTCCAAGGATATGCAGATCTACCCGCAAGTGTCCTGTGACGGCCAGAATCATTTCACCTGCGCGCCGGGCGACACCATCACCGTCAGCAAGAAAGCGCAGAAGCTGCGCCTGATCCATCCGCTGGATCACAACTACTACGAAGTCTGCCGAACCAAGCTCGGCTGGGGCAGTCGGTTGGGGGGTGGAGGCGACTGATGCTCGATCCTGCGCGCAGTTACGATTTGATCGGTGATGTGCACGGGTGCGCCCTGACCCTTGAACACCTGCTGGACCGACTCGGTTACCACAAGCAGGGCGGTGTCTGGCGGCATCCGTCGCGCATGGCTGTGTTCCTGGGGGACATCATTGACCGTGGCCCGCGGATTCGCGAGGCGCTGCACATCGTCCACGATATGGTCGTGGCCGGCCAGGCGCTGTGCATCATGGGCAACCACGAGTTCAACGCCCTGGGCTGGAGCACACCGGCATTGCCGGGCAGCGGCCAGCGCTACGTGCGCGAACACACGCCGCGCCATGCCCGCCTGCTCAACGAGACCCTGACTCAGTTCGAGCAGCATCCCGGTGACTGGCATGACTTCCTCAAGTGGTTCTATGAACTGCCGCTGTTTGTCGACGCCGGCCGTTTCCGGGTGGTGCATGCCTGTTGGGATGCGGGCCTGATCGAACCGCTGCGTGGCCTCTTCCCGGACGGTTGTGTCGACGAACATTTCCTCCAGGCCTCGGCGCAACCGGGCAGTTTTGCCTGCACGGTGTTCGATCGTTTGCTGCGTGGCACGGACATGCGCCTGCCCCATGGCCTGACGCTGACCGGTGGCGATGGCCTGACCCGTTCGTTTTTCCGCACCAAGTTCTGGGAAGACAATCCGCAGACCTACGGCGACATCGTGTTCCAGCCCGACGCCTTGCCGGAACCGGTGGCCCGCACGCCGCTGTCGTCGGATGAAAAAAACAACCTGCTGCGCTATGGCGTCCATGAACCGTTGCTGTTCGTCGGCCACTATTGGCGCAGCGGCAAGCCCGCGCCCATTCGCCCGAACCTGGCCTGCCTGGATTACAGTGCGGTGCTCTACGGCAAGCTGGTCGCTTATCGCCTCGACCAGGAAACCCGCCTGGATCCGCACAAGTTTGTCTGGGTCGATGTCGAGCGGCCGGAGGTGGTGCAATGAGACTATCTGTCACGCGAACGCATTTTTTGAGGAAGTGCCATGGATGATTCGACGTTCGACCAACTGAAGGCCGCACTCCTTGCCGCGCCCGGTAACCTCGCGCTGCTGACACTGCTGCTCAACGCCAGTGTCGAGCGCAGTGAGTACGCGCGCGGGCTTGAGTTGCTGCCTGCCGATCTTGAGCAATGGATCGATGCCCAGGCCTTGAAAATGGCTGCGGCCGGGTTATGTATCGCCGCGGGTCAGGCGCAACGGGCCCTTCGCCTGATTGAAGGCGATGAGCCTGCTGCGCGGATGCTCAGGGCACGCGCCTTTGCGGCCCTGGAGCAGATGAAGGAGGCCCAGGTGGAATACCGCGCCGCGGTCGATGCCAACCCGGCCCTTGAGGACATGGCGCTATGGCGTCGGTTGAACGTATCCGTGACCGACTTTTCCGCTGCACAGGGGCGTCCGCGGTTGCGCGTGATCTCCAACGACAACACCGACCAGACCGAGGTCAGTCGCCTGTTGGTGCCGGAAAAGGAGGTCCTGTCCTTCGATGACATCGGTGGCCTGGACGAACTGAAGAAGACCATTCACAAGAAAATCATCCTGCCTTACCAGAAGCCCGGCCTGTTCCAGCGCTTTCGCAAGCGGGTCGGCGGTGGCGTCTTGCTCTATGGGCCCCCAGGGTGTGGCAAGACCATGCTGGCCCGAGCCACGGCCGGGGAGTGCAAGGCGACGTTCTTCAACGTGGCCATTTCCGATGTCCTGGACATGTACATCGGCGAATCCGAGCGCAAGTTGCACGCGCTGTTCGAGCAGGCCCGTGCCCAGGCACCGGCGGTGATGTTTTTTGATGAAGTCGAGGCCTTGGGGGGCAAGCGCTCCAATACCCGGGACTCGACGTCTTCGAAGCTGGTCAGCCAGTTCCTGTCCGAGATGGACGGGTTTACCAAGGATAATCACGGCGTATTGATTCTCGCGGCAACCAACGTGCCTTGGTCGGTGGACTCGGCTTTCAGGCGCCCGGGGCGTTTTGACCGGGTGCTGTTCGTGCCGCCGCCAGACCGGCCGGCCCGGGAAACCATGCTCAAATTGATGATGCAAGGCCGTCCGATGGCAGAAGACATCGACTTTGCGTTCCTGGCGAAAAACACCTCGGGCTTTTCCGGTGCGGACCTGGGGGAGTTGGTGGAAACCGCCGCTGACGAAGCGATCGAAGAGTCCATCAGCGGCGCGAGCGAGCAACCGATCTGCGACCGACATTTCAAGCAGGCGCTCAAGGAAGTACGGGCGACCACCCTGGAATGGCTGACCACAGCGCGCAATTACGCGCGTTACGCCAATGAAGGCAACCAGTACGACGAGGTGCTGGCCTTCCTAGACAAACATGGGAAGGGCCGTTGATGGCGCAGTATGGTGGTTATCGCATCGAAGACGAACCGCGTCCGGGCGCCCTGGCCAAGTGGGCCGTCTCACCTTTCTGGCCGCTGCTGGGGCTGATGCTGGGGGGCGCCTGGCTCGGTTTGCCGTGGTTTGTCTTCAACGCCATCGCGGTGGGCAGTCCGACCCGTTTACGTGAGTGGCTGCTGGCCGGCCTTTGCCTGGTGGGCAGCCTGATCATCGGCGTGGTGCTGCTGCAGCTGGTGGATGCGGGCTACATCCAGAGCCAGGCGCAGATTCAATACGCCTTGTTGATCCTGGTGGTCTGGAAACTTGCCATCGGCTACCTGTTGTTCATGCAGCAAAACGCGACCATCGAGATCTACCAGTACTATGGTGGCGTTCTGAACCGCTTTGGCTTGCCAGTCGTGCTGGTTGGCGCGTTCGTGCTCAAGGGCATGGTCATCAAGTGGGTGCCTGCCACTCTCTGGTATCTGGTGGTGAGCTGATGAATACCGATTATCTGCTGCAACTGGCGTATCAACGCTTGCAGGTCGACCATTACGACGGTGCCATCGACGCGCTGCGCCAATTGCTGGCGAGCGATCCGGATTCGGCCGAAGCCCATGCGTTGCTGGCGGTCTGTTTGATCAACCTGCGACGCGTGCATGCTGCCAGGCACGAGGTGCAGTTGGCGCTGGCGGCCGATGCACAACTACCACTCGCCCATTACGCCGCCGCCCAGGTTGCCATTGCCCTGCGCAAGTTCAAGCTGGCCCAGGAACATTTGACCCAATTGCTGGACATGGAACCGCTCAACCCGGTCAATTACCGCACCCTGGCCGACCTTTACCAGTTGACCGGCCGTCTGGAGCAAAGCCGCGAGCCGTTGGAAAAAGCCTTGGAATTGGCCCCCGACGATGCGTCCAACCTGGTTGCCATGGCTCAGTTTTATCGTGCCTGCGGCGACTGGGGGAAGGCGCATCAGTTCGCCCGCCAGGCCTTGCAGGCCGAACCGGGGCATACCGGGGCCGTGGTGGTGCTCGGGCACCTGTTGTTGCGCGAAGGTGACGTCGAGGGCGCGCGCGAGCACGCCATCTGGGCCCTGCAGGAAAACGCCAATGACCGGGCCGCGCTGCACTTACTGACCGCCGTCAAGGCTCGCAGCAGCCTGTTTTTGGGAACATGGTGGCGATTCAACAGTTGGATGACCGAGCGCAGCGCCAGTCGCGCCATTGTGGTGCTGTTGCTCATGTTCGTGGTCTATCGGGTAGTGGTCATCATTCTGACGGCCCAGGGCTACCCACAGGTGGCCCAGGCGATTGATTGGCTATGGCTGGGGTTTGCCGCGTACACCTTTGCCGCGCCACAGATATTCAGGCGCTCCCTGGAAAAAGAGCTGGCCCAGGTCAAGCTTTCCAGGGAATTCTAAATAGCGGGTATCCACACGGCTGTCAGTCGTGCTTTGCCTTGGAAACCACGACATTATTGGAGATTGCTTAACATGTCGTCTTTTGCAGAAATGATCCAGAACATCACCCCCGACATCTACCGGAGCCTGAAACTGGCGGTGGAAATCGGTAAATGGGCCGATGGCAACAAGCTCACCGCCGAGCAGCGTGAGCTGTCGCTGCAGGCGATGATCGCCTGGGAAATCCAGAACCTGCCCGAAGACGAGCGCACTGGCTACATGGGCGCGCAGGAATGCCAATCGAAGTCCACTGAAGTGCCGAATATCCTGTTCAAGTCGGACGCTATCCATTGATCGAGATTGGCCGCGGTGCAATCAGCAAAATGTCGGCGCGCCTTGACGGGCCGACTGTTCAATACGCCTTTCGCCTGGACGATCTCGAGGTGCCGGTCAACCCGTTGATCGGCAGCACGGTGCGCCTGGAGTACCTCGGTGCAATCCACTGCACCCACTGTGGGCGCCGGACCAAGACCAGCTTCAGCCAGGGTTATTGTTACCCTTGCATGACCAAACTGGCCCAGTGCGACCTGTGCATCATGAGCCCCGAGCGTTGCCATTACGAGGCGGGCACCTGCCGTGACCCGGCCTGGGGCGAACAGTTCTGCATGACCGATCATGTGGTCTACCTGGCCAATTCCTCGGGTGTGAAAGTCGGCATCACCCGCGCCACGCAATTGCCGACCCGTTGGCTTGACCAGGGTGCCAGCCAGGCGCTGCCGATCCTGCGGGTTGCCACCCGCCAGCAATCGGGGTTTGTCGAAGACCTGTTCCGCAGCCAAGTGGCGGACAAGACCAACTGGCGCGCCTTGCTCAAGGGCGACGCCGTGGCGGTGGACCTGCCGGCGATCCGCGACTCGCTGTTCGAAAGCTGCGCGCAGGGATTGCAGGGCTTGCAGGAACGATTCGGCCTGCAAGCGATCCAGACCATAGCGGACGTCGAGCCCATCGAGATCCGTTATCCGGTGGAGCAATACCCGGCCAAGATCGTCAGCTTCAACCTGGACAAGAACCCGATCGCCGAAGGCACGCTGTTGGGGATCAAGGGTCAATACCTGATTTTCGACACCGGCGTGATCAACATTCGTAAATACACGGCCTACCAGCTCGCCGTGCATCAGTAGAAGGATTCGACCCATGCGCACCGAACAACCGAAGATGATTTACCTGAAGGACTATCAGGCCCCTGAGTACCTGATCGATGAGACGCACCTGACCTTCGAGTTGTTCGAGGACCACAGCCTGGTCCATGCGCAACTGGTGATGCGCCGCAACCCCGAGCGTGGTGCCGGGCTGCCGCCGCTGGTGCTCGATGGCCAGCATCTGGAACTGCTCTCGCTCAAGCTCGACGACGCCGACCTGGGGCAGGGCGATTATCAAGTGGACGACAGCCACCTGACCGTTCACCCCAAGGCTCAGGCCTTCACGCTCGACACCACCGTCCGGATCCACCCGGAAACCAACACCGCTCTGGAAGGTTTGTACAAATCCGGCAGCATGTTCTGCACCCAGTGCGAGGCCGAAGGTTTCCGCAAAATCACCTATTACCTCGACCGCCCGGATGTGATGAGCACGTTCACCACCACCGTGGTGGCCGAGCAGCACAGCTACCCGGTGCTGCTGTCCAACGGCAACCCGATTGCCAGCGGCCCCGGTGAAGACGGCCGGCACTGGGCGACCTGGGAAGACCCGTTCAAAAAGCCTGCCTACCTGTTTGCCCTGGTGGCCGGCGACCTGTGGTGCGTCGAAGACACCTTCACCACCCTGAGCGAGCGCACCGTGGCGCTGCGCATCTACGTCGAGCCGGAAAACATCGACAAATGCCAGCACGCCATGACCAGCCTGAAGAAGTCGATGCGCTGGGACGAAGAGGTCTACGGGCGCGAGTACGACCTGGACATCTTCATGATTGTCGCGGTCAACGATTTCAACATGGGCGCCATGGAGAACAAGGGCCTCAACATCTTCAACTCCAGCGCCGTGCTGGCCCGCGCCGAAACCGCCACCGATGCCGCTCACCAGCGGGTCGAGGCGATCGTTGCCCACGAATACTTCCATAACTGGTCGGGCAACCGCGTGACCTGTCGCGACTGGTTCCAACTGTCGCTCAAGGAAGGTTTCACCGTGTTCCGCGATGCCGGGTTCTCGGCCGACATGAACTCCGCCACGGTCAAGCGCATCCAGGACGTGGCGTACCTGCGTACCCACCAGTTCGCCGAAGACGCCGGCCCCATGGCCCATCCGGTGCGGCCGGACAGTTTCATCGAGATCTCCAACTTCTATACCCTGACCGTGTACGAAAAGGGCTCGGAAGTGGTTGGCATGATCCACACCCTGCTGGGGCCTGAGGGTTTCCGCAAGGGCAGTGACCTGTACTTCGAGCGCCACGACGGGCAGGCCGTGACCTGCGACGACTTCATCAAGGCCATGGAAGATGCCAACGGCGTCGACCTGGCCCAGTTCAAGCGCTGGTACAGCCAGGCCGGTACGCCACGGCTGGCGGTGAGCGAGTCTTACGACGCCGCTGCCAAGACCTACAGCCTGACCTTCCGTCAGAGTTGCCCGCCGACTCCGGACAAGATGGAAAAACTGCCGTTCGTGATTCCTGTGGAACTGGGCCTGCTGGACAGCCAGGGCGCCGGGATCCCGTTGCGCCTGACCGGTGAGGCGGTGGCAAACGGCACGTCCCGGGTGATCTCGGTGACCGAAGCCGAGCAGACCTTCACCTTCGTCGACGTCGCCGAACAACCGCTGCCTTCGTTGCTGCGTGGTTTCTCGGCACCGGTGAAACTGAGCTTCCCGTACAACCGCGACCAGTTGATGTTCCTGATGCAACACGACAGCGACGGCTTCAACCGTTGGGATGCCGGCCAGCAGCTGTCGGTGCAGGTGTTGCAGGAATTGATCGCCCAGCATCAGCAGGGCGCCGGCCTGACGCTGGATCCGCGCCTGGTCAGTGCGCTGCGCAGCGTGCTGACGGACGAGTCCCTGGACCAGGCCATGGTCGCCGAAATGCTCTCGCTGCCAAGCGAAGCCTACCTGACGGAAATCAGCGAAGTGGCTGACGTCGAGGCGATCCATGCCGCCCGTGAGTTCGCCCGCCAGCAGTTGGCCGAGAATCTGTTTGAAGCCCTGTGGCTGCGCTATGCAGCCAACCGCGACCTGTCGAAGAAAACGCCTTACGTGGCCGAGGCCGAGCACTTTGCCCGTCGCGCGTTGCAGAACATCGCCCTGTCGTACCTGATGCTCACCGACAAGCCTGAGGTGCTGAGCGCGACCCTGGAGCAGTTCGACACCGCCGACAACATGACCGAGCGCCTGACCGCGCTGGCGGTGCTGGTCAACTCGCCGTTCGAAGCCGAGAAGGCCAAGGCTCTGGAAGTGTTTGCGGAAAACTTCAAGGGTAACCCGCTGGTCATGGACCAATGGTTCAGCGTCCAGGCCGGCAGCCCGTTGCCGGGTGGCCTGGCGCGGGTCAAGGCGCTGATGGAGCACTCGGCGTTCAACATCAAGAACCCTAACAAGGTGCGGGCGCTGGTGGGGGCGTTTGCCGGGCAGAACCTGATCAATTTCCACGCGGCCGACGGGTCGGGTTATCGCTTCCTGGCGGACCTGGTCATCCAGCTCAATGGCTTCAACCCGCAGATCGCCTCCCGGCAACTGGCCCCGCTGACCCGCTGGCGCAAATACGACAGCGCCCGCCAGGCGCTGATGAAAGCCGAGCTGGAGCGCATCCAGGCGTCCGGCGGGCTGTCCGCCGATGTGTTCGAGGTGGTGAGCAAGAGCCTGGCATAAACAGGCACTGCCTTACCTTTGTGGCGAGGGAGCTTGCTCCCTCGCCACATTCATCACCCTCACGAATGTCTTCTGATTCACCCTTGGCCAATAGCCCCGTGGTTAACAAAAGATAACGCGGCGTCGATTGTCAGACCTTTCGAAAGCCCGATAGGATAGGTTCCGCTTGCTAAGTGGCTCTAGATTGCAGGTTTCAGGACTATGCTCCAGGACTGGCAACGTACCAAGCCATAACAATAATAATGGGGGAAAGGTCTATGAATGAGCCTGTCATGGCTGTGGGCCGCAGCCGGCCGCCGATGCTGCGCAGAGTCGCGTTGCTGGCTTCGGCGCTCTCGCTGCTGGGCTCTGCGCTGTTGTCGGCACCGGTGATGGCTGTTGCAGCGTCGACGTCCGATGTCATCTATTCCGTCGAATCGGCCAAGGCCAGCAAAACCCTGATGCTCGATGTGGTCCACGCCGGCCAGCGCCTGGTGGCGGTCGGTGATCGTGGGCACATTGTCTATTCCGATGACCAGGGCACGTCCTGGACCCAGGCCAAGGTGCCGACCCGCCAACTGCTCACCGCAGTTTTTTTCGTTGACGACAAGCACGGTTGGGCCGTGGGGCATGATGCGCAGGTCCTCGCCAGCGATGACGCCGGCAGCACCTGGACCAAGCAATTCGAAGACCTTACCCGCGAAGCACCCCTGCTGGACGTCTGGTTCAAGGACCTCAGCAACGGTTTCGCCGTGGGTGCCTACGGCGCACTGTTGGAAACCACTGACGGCGGCAAGCACTGGGAAGACGCCAGCGACCGCCTCGACAACGAAGACCAGTTCCACCTCAACGCGATCGCGGCCGTGAAAGACGCCGGGCTGTTCATTGTCGGCGAGGCCGGCAGCATGTTCCGCTCCGCCGACGAGGGCCAGACCTGGGAGAAGGTCGAAGGCCCGTATGAAGGCTCGTTGTTCGGGGTCATCGGCACCGCCCAACCTTCTACGCTGCTGGCCTACGGCTTGCGCGGCAACCTGTACCGTTCCACCGATTTTGGCGGCACTTGGGAGCAGGTCGAGCTCAAGGCCGCCCGGGGCAACCTGGAATTCGGCCTGTCGGGCGCCACGTTGCTGGCGGACGGTTCCATCGTGATTGTCGGCAATGGCGGCAGCGTGGTGCGCAGTACCGACGACGGCGAGACCTTCAGCGTGTTCAACCGCCCGGACCGAATCTCCGTGGCGGCCGTCACGGCGGCAGGCAACGGTAACCTGATCCTGGCGGGGCAAGGCGGCGTGCGCGCCACCACCTCCACCGGCGCCGAACTGAGCAAATGAGTCAGGCCTGCACGACGGGCATAAAAACAAGAAGGCGGACCCCATGAGCAGTCATCACCAAGACAAGGCGACGTTCCTCGAACGCCTGATTTTCAATAACCGCCCGGCAGTGATCAGCATTTGCCTGCTGGTCAGTATCTTTCTGTTCTGGCAGGCCACGCTGATTCGGCCCTCCACCAGTTTCGAAAAAATGATCCCCCTCGAGCACCCCTTCATCCAGAAGATGCTCGAGCACCGCAACGACCTGGCGAACCTGGGCAACACGGTGCGCATTTCCGTGGAAGCCACCAACGGCGACATTTTCTCCAAGGACTACATGGAGACCCTGCGCCAGATCCACGACGAGGTGTTCTACATCTCCGGTGTCGACCGTTCCGGGCTCAAGTCATTGTGGAGCCCCAGCGTGCGCTGGACCGAAGTGACGGAGGAGGGCTTTGCCGGCGGAGAGGTGATTCCCCAGAGCTACAACGGTTCGGCCGACAGCCTCGACCTGCTGCGCAACAACGTGCTCAAGTCCGGTCAGGTCGGGCGCCTGGTGGCCAACGACTTCAAGTCGAGCATCATCGACATCCCACTGCTGGAGTCCTATCCCGACCCGCAGGACCAAGGCAAATTGCTCGCCCTCGACTATCGGAAGTTTTCCCACGAGCTTGAAGACAAGATCCGCAACAAGTTCGAAGCCCAGAACCCGAATGTGCAGATCCACATCGTCGGTTTCGCCAAGAAGGTCGGCGACCTGATCGACGGGCTGATCATGGTGGTGCTGTTCTTCGGCGTGGCCTTCGTCATCACCCTGATCCTGCTGTACTGGTTTACCAACTGCATGCGCAGCACCGTTGCGGTGTTGACCACCACCCTGGTGGCCGTGGGCTGGCAGCTGGGGCTGATGCATGCGGCCGGTTTCGGCCTGGATCCATACTCGATGCTGGTGCCGTTCCTGATCTTTGCCATCGGCATTTCCCACGGGGTACAGAAAATCAATGGCATTGCCTTGCAGTCCAGCGAGGCGGACAACGCCCTGACAGCGGCGCGGCGCACCTTCCGGCAGTTGTTCCTGCCGGGGATGATCGCGATCCTGGCGGACGCCGTGGGCTTCATCACCCTGCTGATCATCGACATCGGCGTGATCCGCGAACTGGCCATCGGTGCCTCCATCGGCGTGGCGGTGATTGTGTTCACCAACCTGATTCTGTTGCCGGTGGCGATTTCCTATGTCGGCATCAGCAAGCGTGCCATCGAGCGTAGCAAGAAGGACGCGACGCGTGAGCACCCGTTCTGGCGTCTGTTGTCGAAGTTTGCCAGCGCCAAGGTCGCGCCGGTCTCGGTGGTCCTGGCCCTTATCGCCTTCGGTGGCGGTCTCTGGTACAGCCAGAACCTGAAAATCGGCGACCTGGACCAGGGCGCGCCGGAGTTGCGTCCAGACTCGCGCTACAACCAGGACAACAACTTCATTATCAGCAACTACTCCACCAGCTCCGATGTCCTGGTGGTGATGGTCAAGACCAAAGCTGAAGGCTGCTCACGCTATGAGGCCATGGCACCCATCGACGAGTTGATGTGGAAAATGCAGAACACCGAGGGGGTGCAGTCGGCGATCTCCCTGGTCACCGTGTCCAAGCAAGTGATCAAGGGCATGAACGAGGGGAACCTGAAATGGGAAACCCTGTCGCGCAACCCTGTCGTGCTGAACAACTCCATTGCCCGGGCCGATGGCCTGTACAACAACAACTGCTCCGTGGCCCCGGTATTGGTTTTCCTCAACGACCACAAGGCCGAGACCCTGGACCGCGCCGTGAAGGTGGTGCAGGATTTCGCCAAGGAAAACAACCGCGATGGCCTGGAGTTCATCCTTGCCGCCGGCAACGCCGGTATCGAAGCGGCCACCAATGAAGTGATCAAGGAATCGGAGCTGACCATCCTGATCCTGGTGTACATCTGCGTGGCGACCATGTGCATGATCACCTTCCGTTCCTGGGCGGCGACGCTGTGCATCGTGTTGCCGCTGGTGTTGACCTCGGTGCTGGGCAACGCCCTGATGGCGTTCATGGGCATTGGCGTGAAGGTCGCGACGCTGCCAGTGGTGGCGTTGGGCGTAGGCATCGGCGTTGACTACGGAATCTATATTTATAGCCGCCTGGAAAGTTTCCTGCGGGCCGGGTTGCCGTTGCAGGAAGCCTACTACCAGACGCTGAAGTCCACCGGAAAAGCCGTGCTGTTCACCGGCCTGTGCCTGGCGATTGGTGTGTGCACCTGGATTTTCTCGGCCATCAAGTTCCAGGCCGACATGGGCTTGATGCTGACGTTCATGTTGCTGTGGAACATGTTCGGTGCGCTGTGGCTGCTGCCGGCGTTGGCGCGGTTCCTGATCAAGCCTGAGAAACTGGCGGGGCAGAAGGGCAATTCGTTGTTTGCTCATTGATCGACGGTAGAATCTGCCCAATGTGGGAGCGAGCTTGCTCGCGATAGCGGTGTGACAGTCAATGAAGGTGTTGAATGTCAGTGCGCAATCGCGAGCAAGCTCCCACAGGTTTTTTTGCCGCTCAGACACTGATCATTCCTAGCCACAATCACATCCGCTTGAGGTGCACAATCAGGGCGCCAACGGCAAGAACTTGCTCTGCGCCATGAGCTTGCCGATGTTCCCTCGATGCACATTCACCACCGCGTAAGGGCTATCCGCCTTGGCGAGCAGCGAGTGATAGTCTTCCCGGCGTTGTGCCTTGGTTTTCAGGTGGGCGACGCTGTAGTCGGCTTTCGGCGTATCGATTTTTTCGTAGTGAAAATGCGCGTACCAGAGGGGGAAGCCGTCACGGTTGTTGATGGCATATTCCTGGAGGAGGTCCTTGCGGGCTCCTTTCAACGCTTTGCGCTCACCCAGTCGAGCGACTTGTATCAGGTTCTTTTCGAACAGGTACTGGAGGTTGCCGTCGGTGGGCGGCAGGTGCAGGCTCAATTCGACACGCAGGGCGCTGCCCCTGGACGTCAGTCTGGAAATGGCCTCGGTCAACTGCCTGACCAGCGCTTGATCGGCCGGCGTGCGTGGCGTTTGTGAGGCTGAGAAGGCCCTGTCGAGTTCTTCCGAGATCGAGCGGAAGCGACTCGCCTCATTGTTCATGATCTCCTCGATTTCCTGAGGATGACGACAACGCTTTTTATAGCTTTCAGCGCGGCGAAGACGTTCTTCCAGCTCCTCCAGCAGAGTTCGGGCATCGCCCTTGATCGCGTTGACCGATCGGGTCCTGGGGGCTCGAGCCGGTCGGCGTACGTCGACAACGTCCCAGACGTCGTCGTGACGCGAATAGGTGGCCAGCACCTGATCGTCGACTTGGGAGCGCAACTCGACGACTTCAATTGGCAAGGAGGTGCCGGCAGGTTTCAGGTCACCAATCAGAGCGCCACTCTTTCGGGTTTTGATCACCTTTTTCTGAGGGCTTCCGGAAGGTGCTTTGGGGCGTTTGGGCGCGCGCTTGCGCGGTGTCGGTTCGGGTTTGACTTCTGCCGCCAGTTTGCCGGACGCATCCTGGTACAGGCTGTCAAGCAGCGTGGTCAGCTTCTCGAAATAGGCGTCGTTGATATCGTCGGCATAAAGGGTTTTCATGCCCTGCAAGGCGTCGAGGGCTTCGCCATAATGCTCGGTCAGGCTGGTCAGTACCTCAAGCTGCTCAGAGGCGCTCAGGTCATACAGTTGCAGGTCGGCGTGGGAGCGTACTTGCTCGGCCAATGGCTTGACGATGCGATACAGGCTATCGGGCAAGTCGGTTTCGGGGTGTTTGATGGCCAGTATCGGCAGGGCGGTCAACTGCAGGGCCTTGGTGCCTATGACATTCCTTTCATTCTGCGGACGGCCGCGGGTCAGGCGGTCGAACGCTTGGGCCCCCACCGAATCCAGGTTCAATAGCTTCTCCAGGTACTCATCCTTGAGTTGCAGCCAATGGATGGCGCGATCATTGATGTCGCTCATGGCTTCGAGGAACTCCACGTAGCGCTGCATGTCGCGAGCCACGTCTTCTTCCACAAACGCTCCGAAAAACTGCGGGTGAGCGGTATTGAGGGCCCGTTGATCCATTTCCACCATCAGGAAGGCCTTGCGGGCATTGTTGACGACATTCTCCATCAGCCCGCGGACGCTTGCAGAAGGCAAGCCAATGCCCAGCCTTGCGCGCTCGGGCGCACTGTCCAGCAGTTTCAAATAGATGTCGGTCTGCTCGTTGAGCAGGTCATAAAACACCTTTCGTTTGGGTGCGCGCTGCTCCTCGGTATAAGCGCTTGCTTCTTCGAGCCTCGTCATCACTTGCTGGGCGATGTCCAGGGCTTTTCCCCGCCCGGACTCCTGGGAGAGGTAATCCGTTAACTCACCGGTCAAATCGGCGGCTCTTTGGGCATTGAGACGACGCTGGTCCGCCACGCGTTTGGGGGGAGAGCCTCCCAGCAGGCGTAAACGCAGGTCCATAGACCAGTTACCGTCAATGTCTGATTGCAGCGCAGGACCCGTTCGTGCGGGGTCGAGCGGATCGACAATCGTGGTGCTGCCGTCCGGATCCGGGCTGACCTGATACAGGCTGTCTTGCATGAATACGTGCCATTTGTTGCCGATCACGTACAAGCCCTTGAAAGGACCATATTGAATCGGCTCAGGCAGTGACGCAGGGTGCAGTACCTGCATGCGCCTTATGCGGGTGCGTTGCTCCGGCGTCAAATTGAAACGGGGAGTGGAGTACCTGAGATCGAGGGTCCTGCTGGCGACTTCGGATTGTTCGCCGGGCAAGGCAACGGACCCTTCCAAGATTCTCGGCGAGGCGGGTGCGGGCCACTGCTGCTCGACAACACGCGGTGCGGGGGAGCGCATCGCTTGTTCCTTGACCGATTTGGGCACGGATGCACGAGAGGGCGCACGGGCGGAGGGAAATTGGCTCATCAGCATGGCAAGGTTGACCAGCAAGTCGACGGCGGCGAGTTCCCGTGTCGTCGGATCTTCACTGCTCAGGGCCGGGATATTATGACTGGCGCTGGCCATCAGGCTCCATAGCCAGGCGACGGACATGGCCGGGCCACGCAGCAACGGAAACAGCAGCGTATTGAACAGCAGGCTGCCGCCCTGGAGAAACACCGCCCAGCGGCTTTCGCTGTTGGAAACTGAATGACGGTCGGCCTGGGTGACCAGCGCTTGGGCGTTGCAGCCATAGAGGTACTGCATCAGTTCGCCTTTGTGCAGGTATTGCAGCAGTTCGTCGTTGGCGCCATGGGTGGCGAGTGTCGCCGGAGCGGGTTTTTCGGGACGATTGAATTCGTCACCCTGGAAAAAACGCACAATGTGTGGCTCCGCGAAACCACCATTGGCATACACCGGGCGTGCGCTGTCGGACATCCAGGTCAGGATGCTGTTTTGCAAATCCCCTTTGGCGGCGACGGCCTGCAACAGGGCCTGGCGCGTCGGGAACGCCAGCAGCGACGGTGCGTACAGGGGGCGGTACAAAAGGTGTGGACCCGTTTCGATGTCCTGTGCCTCGACGATGAACATGTTGGTCACGATGTCGGGCCGGGCCTGGGGCTTGCGCAGGAAGGCCAGGTATCGAATGACCACGGGGCGGCCGTCAACCTGCCGACCAGCCGCGTCGGGTTGCAGCAGGGCCTCAATGAGACGCAACCCTTGGCGGGTCATGCCGTTTTCGTTGTTGAGCGTTTGTTGCAGTGCTTCGAGCGGCAACTGCGCCGGGAGCTGTTCGGCAAACATTCGCTGGTATTCCTGCGCTTGAGGCGAGTCGCTCAACAGTTCCTGTTGCAGATAACGAGGATAGGTCATGCCGATGTCCGCCTGTTCGATCAGCCCGTCCTTGCGGGTAATGAAGTCCGGCGTTAACCAGGCAGGCAACGCCAGACCCAGGCGATGGCTGAGTGTCAGGTGCCCACTGGGGCGTGCAACGAGATTGTCGATGGCCAGCTGAGTCAGGCTCATCGTTCTTTTCTCACTGATGCCGACGGTCCCCGGATACCCCGCGGAGACGGTGAAAACCAGCGCCACATCGTCGGGTTGGAACTGGCTGGGGTGAGCCTTGGCCGGGCTGCTGTCATTGGTTTTGCTCATCAGCGTGAGTAAAGCGTCAGCCGTAAAAGTCTTGAGGTCACTGAGGGAGGTTCGCCCTTGATCGCGTTTTTTGGCACTGGCCAGGGCCAGACTGTAGCGCTGGAACCTTGTTTGATCGGCCAGGGACGCCTGTTTCAACCATTCGGGCAGTAGCGGCTCGAGTCGTGTCGATGTTTCGGGTGTGAGGCGTGGCGCGTCGCGCAGATAGCGGGCCGGGTCGCTTAACTCGTTGTAGAGCGTCTTGAGGTCTTGCAGGCCAATCCGGGAGGGCAATTGCACCGCCTTCAGGTCGGCCAATTGCTGCTCCAATATCAGGGCGGCCTGGGTGTCGAAGGCATTACCGCCGATCTCGTAGCGTTGGCAGGTGACGGTGTCGACAATGTAGCGGCTGGCGATCCGTTCGCCCCAATGGCGATTGAAGGCGTCCATCGATGCGAAGGACTGCACGGCGCTGCCGGGGCTGCAAAGCAGAATGATGAGCCCGTAGCGTGTGTAATGAAGCAGGAGGATCTCGTTGCTGGGCAGTACGGTGCTGGAGGCGCCCTGGGTGAGGGTACTTTCCAGGCTGTAGGCATAGACGGGGGGCGTATTGCGGCTGAAGCGTTGCTCACGGTCCGGCCAGCGGACGATCTGGTCCAGGGTCTCGCGTGCTGGTTCCGTGAGGCCTGGCTGTTGCAGCCCACGGATATGCAGCAGGTTTTTGAGGGTGTCGCTGAGCCATTGCCAGCGGCTGGTGCGGATATCGGTGTCGGTTTGGGCGTGGGTGCTGATGTCGGTGTTCCAATAGCGGGTCAGTGCATCCTCCAGCCCGATCGGTAGGGTCCAGGGCAGTTCAAGCAACAGCTTTTTGATGACCTGCATGTCCAACTTTTCATCGCCTGACCAAAGGCGGTGTGGAACCGAGTCGGAAAGATAACAGTCAAGACTGCCCCGTGAACCGAAATCCACGGGTGTGTTGAGGGCTAGGTAGTCGAGCACAAGGGGCATGAAGGGTTGGAAGTTCCAGGCGCGAACGGCTGCATTCGGTGTTGCCAATTGGGTCTTGGAGAGGTCGATGGTCAGCGAGGGGTATTTTGCCGTGATGGCTTGTTCAAGCATTTGTTGCACGACCTGCTCGAAGGTCGGGCGGCTGGCAAATTGCTGGCTGACGTTTTGTGCCAACTCGGAGGGGCTGTCGGCCGGTGTGGGCGAGGTCATAAGAAGTCCTTTTCCTGAGCTCATGGCCGTCGGGATGACGGCGAGAGTCAAGTGTCGGGATTCCCTTGCTCTGCGGGCGGTATATAGATACCACCCGTTGGGCCTGCGTTATGTCAGGCCTGGTCGGGATCGCTGCCCAGTACCACGTTCAGCGCGCTGCGGGCATCGTCCAGTTGAACCAGCGTGGCATGGCGGGCGCCGAGGGCGTCGCGGTTCTCGATGGCGGTGAGGATTGCCTTGTGCCGTGGCATCGCCAGCTCATGCAGGTTGGGCCGTCGGTTGGAGTGTTTGAGGGCTTCGGCGATGGCCACTGACAACATGTTGCAGAGGTTGGCGAGCAGGTCGTTGTGGGTCGCATCGGCGATGCGGCTGTGGAAGTCCAGGTCCGGTTGCAGCATGGCCTCGGGGGTCGGGGCTGCCTCCATGCGCTGGTAGGCCTGACGGATGGCGGCGATGTCGGCCTTGTCGGCAAACTGGGCGGCGAGGGCGGCAGCGGCCGGTTCGATGATGCTGCGCACGCTGGTCAGCAGGTTGAAGAATTCATTCTGCGGGCTGCTCTGCATCAGCCAATGCAGCACATCGGGGTCGAGCATGTGCCATTCCCGCCGGGCCTTGACCACCGTACCCACGCGCGGGCGCGAATACACCAGGCCCTTGGCGACCAGTACCCGCGTGGCTTCGCGCAGCACCGGGCGGCTGACCGCGTACTCTTCGCACAACAAGGCTTCGGCGGGCAGTTTATCGTCGGGTTTGAAACGCCCGGAAACGATCTGAATGCCCAGTTCCTGGACGATGCGCGCGTGCATGCTTTTGCGGTCTGAGGGTTTACGGTAGTCCATGGGACGTGGCGCGATCCTGTGCGAGGGGAGTGTTGCGCATGATAGCAGGCGCGGCGGATATTCATTAGGCCAAACCCTTGGGCCTGGTGATCTTTGTGGCGAGGGAGCGCTTACTCCCGCTGGACATGTGTAGGGGCTGCCGAAGGCTGCGATCTTTTTGATCCTTTTGATCTTTCGCTTGAGATTCAAGTGTTTGGGGGAAGATCGCAGCCTCGTTGCACTCGACAGCTCCTACACGGCTCTTACACAGTACTTTCTTAGGGGTTAATGGGAGTGGCGTGGCACCTCGGCGCCACGGCAACCGACCAGGAAGTCGAAGTCACAGCCCTGGTCCGCTTGCAGCACATGGTCGATGTACAACTGGCGATAACCACCCACCAGCAGTTGTTGCGGTGGTGCGAGGTCGGCCAGGCGCGCCGCGAGTTCGGCGTCGGGGATGTCCAGGTGCAGGCGGCCGCTGGCGCAGTCCAGTTCGATCCAGTCACCTTCCTTCACGGCTGCCAGCGGCCCGCCGGCCGCGGCTTCGGGCGCCACGTGCAGCACCACGGTGCCGTAGGCGGTGCCGCTCATGCGCGCATCGGAGATACGCACCATGTCGGTCACCCCCTGGGCCAGCAATTTCGCCGGCAAGCCCATGTTGCCCACTTCGGCCATGCCTGGGTAACCCTTGGGTCCGCAGTTCTTCATCACCAGGATCGAGCCGGCATCGACATCCAGTTCCGGATCATTGATCCGCGCCTTGTACTCGTCGAAGTTCTCGAACACCACCGCGCGACCGCGATGCTGCATCAGCTCAGGCGTGGCGGCGGAGGGTTTGAGCACCGCGCCGAGGGGGGCCAGGTTACCGCGCAACACGCAGATACCGCCGTCGGCGCGGATTGGGTTGTCCAGGGTGCGAATGACTTCGTCCTGGCCGTAGATCGGTGCGTCCTTGGTGTTCTCGCCGAGGCTCTTGCCGTTGACGGTCAAAGCGTTCGGATGGGGAATCAGGTTGGCTTCGCCGAGGCGACGCAGCACGGCGGGTAGACCGCCGGCGTAGTAGAACTCTTCCATCAGGAAGCGCCCGGACGGCTGGAGGTCGACGATAGTCGGCATGCCGCGGCCCATGCGGGTCCAGTCGTCCAGGTCCAGTTGCACGCCGATGCGACCGGCAATCGCCTTGAGGTGGATCACCGCGTTGGTTGAGCCGCCGATGGCCGCATTGACACGGATGGCGTTTTCGAAAGCTTCCTTGGTCAGGATCTTCGACAGTTTCAGGTCTTCACGAACCATTTCCACGGCGCGCATGCCGGACATGTGGGCCAGCACATAGCGCCGTGCGTCCACGGCCGGAATGGCCGCGTTGTGCGGCAGGGAGGTACCGAGGGCTTCGGCCATGCAGGCCATGGTCGAGGCAGTGCCCATGGTGTTGCAGGTGCCGGCTGAGCGGGACATGCCGCCCTCAGCCGCGAGGAAATCGTCAAGGGTGATGGTGCCGGCCTTGACCTGTTCGCTCAATTGCCAGACCACGGTACCCGAGCCGATGTCCTGACCTTTGTGCTTGCCGTTGAGCATCGGCCCGCCAGTAACGACGATGGCCGGTACGTCACAACTGGCGGCGCCCATCAGCAGGGCGGGGGTGGTCTTGTCGCAACCGGTGAGCAGCAGCACGCCGTCAATCGGGTTACCGCGAATCGCCTCTTCCACGTCCATGCTCGCCAGGTTGCGGGTCAGCATGGCGGTGGGGCGCAGGTTCGATTCGCCGTTGGAGAACACCGGGAATTCCACCGGGAAGCCCCCTGCCTCGATCACGCCGCGCTTGACGTGTTCGGCGATCTGCCGGAAGTGCGCGTTGCACGGCGTCAGCTCCGACCAGGTGTTGCAGATGCCGATGATCGGCTTGCCATGGAACTGATGGTCGGCGATGCCCTGATTTTTCATCCAGCTGCGGTACATGAAGCCATTTTTGTCGGCGGTGCCAAACCATTGGGCCGAGCGCAGGGAGGGTTTCTTGTCAGACATGATCAATGCTCTTATTGTATGACTATATTGTTCTAGATTAAGCGTAACATAAGCGCAATTTGCACGGTTTGGAAGTATTGTTGAGTAAATAGTATTACTATATAGTCCGACTCAAATGGAGGGATTGTCCTGGCGGTCATTCGCGAGAGAAATCCCCCGAGGTTCCATAACAACAACAATCGGAGACCGGTCCCATGAGCCAGGAATTGCGGCTTATACGTCGCATCACGCTGAAACTGATTCCCTTCCTGATCCTGCTGTACCTGATTGCCTATGTGGACCGCTCTGCGGTGGGCTTTGCCAAGTTGCACATGGGGGCCGACCTCGGTATTGGCGACGCCGCCTACGGCCTGGGTGCGGGGCTGTTTTTCATCGGTTATTTCCTGCTGGAGATTCCCAGCAACCTGATGCTGGAACACTTTGGTGCCCGGCGCTGGTTCGCCCGGATCATGATCACCTGGGGCGCGATCACTATCGGCATGGCCTTCGTGCAAGGGCCACACAGCTTCTATGTGATGCGCTTTTTGCTGGGCGCGGCCGAAGCCGGGTTCTTCCCTGGCGTGCTGTACTACATCACCCAGTGGTTCCCGGTTCGCCATCGCGGCAAGATCCTGGGCCTGTTCATTCTGTCCCAACCCATCGCGATGATGATCACCGGCCCCGTGTCCGGCGGCTTGCTGGGCATGGACGGCATCCTTGGCCTGCACGGCTGGCAGTGGCTGTTCATTGTCATCGGCCTGCCGGCGGTGCTGCTGACCTGGCCGGTACTGCGCTACCTGCCGGATGGCCCGCAACAAGTGAAATGGATGGACCAGGCTGAGAAGGACTGGCTGACCGGTGAGCTGAAAAAAGACCTGGAGGAATACGGTCAGACCCGCCACGGCAACCCGCTGCATGCCCTGAAGGACAAGCGTGTCTTGTTGCTGGCGCTGTTCTACCTGCCGGTGACCTTGAGCATCTACGGCCTCGGTCTCTGGTTGCCGACGCTGATCAAGCAGTTCGGCGGCAGCGACCTGGTGACCGGCTTCGTGTCGTCGGTGCCGTACATCTTCGGCATCATCGGTTTGCTGATCATTCCCCGCAGCTCCGACCGTTTGAATGACCGTTACGGTCACTTGGCTGTGTTGTACGTGCTGGGCGCCATCGGCCTGTTCCTCAGCGCCTGGTTGTCGGTGCCGGTGCTGCAATTGGCGGCGTTGTGCCTGGTGGCGTTCGCGCTGTTCTCCTGCACGGCGGTGTTCTGGACCTTGCCGGGGCGGTTCTTTGCCGGCGCCAGTGCGGCGGCGGGCATTGCGCTGATCAACTCGGTGGGCAACCTGGGCGGCTACATTGGCCCGTTCGTGATCGGTACGCTGAAGGAGTACACCGGCAACCTGGCCTCGGGGCTGTATTTCCTGTCCTGTGTGATGGTGTTCGGCCTGGCGTTGACCGGTGTGGTCTATCGCCTGCTGGAGCGCAAGCATGTGCTGCCAGCGGACCCGTTCGCCGCCAGCGCCCGGGGGGCGACGCGTACCTGAACTTATTGCAATTGTGGAAGAGCGCTTTTGTGGCGAGGGAGCTTGCTCCCGCTCGACTGCGTGTAGGCGCTGTCGAGTGCAACGAGGCTGCGATCTTGTTCCAGACAATTGAGTCCTGAGCGAAAGATCAAAAGATCGTCCGAACGCGGCCCGAGCCTTCGGCAGCTCCTACACAACAAAAGCCTGCTACGCCTATTCAAGTTTTGTTTACAGGGAGAAAACCCATGCGTTTAGTTCAGTTCGAATTGCCAAACGGCGAACGCCGTGTCGGTGTGGTCGAGGGCGATCAGGTGCGCGAAGTGCAGGGCGCGCGTACCGTGCGCGACTTGGCGCTGGCGGCTATCGAAGCGGGCGTGAAGCTTGAGCAGCAGGTCAACGGCCTGGGCCTGGGGGCGAACCATGATTACGCCCGGTTGCTCAGTGACCTGCGCATCCTGGCGCCACTGGACCACCCGGACCCGGCGCACCTGCTGGTCAGCGGCACTGGCCTGACCCACCTGGGCAGCGCCTCGGCCCGGGACAAGATGCACCAGCAGGCCGGCGACGAAGCGGCCATGACCGACACCATGCGCATCTTCAAGTGGGGCGTGGAGGGCGGCAAGCCCCAGGCCGGGCAGGCCGGTGTGCAACCGGAATGGTTCTACAAGGGCGACGGCAGCATCGTGGTCCGCCCGGGCCATCCGTTCCCGCTGCCGCCCTTTGCCGAAGACGCCGGCGAAGAACCGGAAATCAGCGGCCTGTATGTCATCGGCCACGACGGCAAGCCGTATCGCCTGGGCTTTGCCGTGGGCAACGAGTTTTCCGACCACGTGATGGAGCGCAAGAACTACCTGTACCTGGCCCATTCGAAATTGCGCAGTTGCAGTTTTGGCCCGGAACTTCGCGTGGGTGAACTGCCTCAACATTTGTCCGGGACCAGTCGTATCTTGCGCAACGGCGAAGTGCTGTGGCAGAACGAGTTCCTCAGCGGCGAGGCGAACATGTGCCACAGCCTCGAAAACCTGGAATTCCACCATTTCAAGTACAGTCAGTTCCTGCGTCCGGGGGACGTCCACGTTCACTTCTTCGGCACCGCGACCCTGTCGTTTGCCGATGGCATCCGCACGCAACCGGGGGATGTGTTCGAAGTCAGCCAAGCTGAATTCGGCGCGCCGCTGGTCAACGGCATTGCCCCTGCGGACGCGGTGTTCAACCCGGGTACTATCGGCACACTTTAAAGGAGACTTGCGATGAACCAGATCCTTGGCCACAACTACATCGGCGGGGCGCGCAGCGCAGCCGGCCAGACTCGCTTGCAGAGCGTCGACGCCAGCACCGGCGAGGCCTTGCCCCATGAATTCGTCCAGGCCACGGCAGAAGAAGTCGACACCGCCGCCAAGGCTGCCGCAGCGGCTTACCCGGCCTACCGCAGCCTGAGTGCCGTGCGCCGGGCCGAGTTCCTCGAGGCCATTGCCGATGAGCTGGACGCGTTGGGTGATGCGTTCGTGGCCGTGGTCTGCCGTGAAACCGCGTTGCCGGCGGCACGGATCCAGGGCGAGCGCGGTCGTACCAGCGGCCAGATGCGTCTGTTCGCCAAGGTCCTGCGCCGTGGCGATTTCTACGGTGCACGCATCGACCGGGCGTTGCCTGAGCGCACGCCGTTACCCCGTCCGGACCTGCGTCAATACCGCATTGGCCTGGGGCCGGTGGCGGTGTTCGGCGCCAGTAACTTCCCCCTGGCATTTTCCACCGCCGGTGGCGACACGGCTTCAGCCCTGGCGGCCGGTTGCCCGGTGGTGTTCAAGGCCCACAGCGGCCACATGGCGACCGCCGAGCAGGTGGCGGATGCGATCCTCCGTGCGGCGGAAAAGACCGCGATGCCGGCCGGTGTGTTCAACATGATTTACGGCGGTGGCGTTGGCGAATGGCTGGTCAAGCACCCGGCGATCCAGGCCGTGGGCTTCACCGGTTCCCTCAAGGGCGGGCGGGCCCTGTGCGACATGGCGGCCGCGCGGCCGCAACCGATCCCGGTGTTTGCCGAGATGTCGAGCATCAACCCGGTGATCGTGTTGCCGCAAGCGCTGGAAACCCGCTCCGAAAGCGTCGCGCGAGACTTGACCGCCTCGGTGGTACAGGGCTGCGGTCAGTTCTGTACCAATCCGGGTCTGGTGATCGGTATTCGCTCGCCGCAGTTCACTGCCTTCACCCAGCAAGTGGTCGCGCTGATCGGCGACCAGGCGCCCCAGACCATGCTCAACGCCGGTACGCTGCAAAGCTACGGCAAGGGCCTGCAGAAACTGTTGGCGCACCCGGGCATCGAACATTTGGCCGGGCGCGAGCAGCAGGGCAACCAGGCCCAGCCGCAGTTATTCAAGGCTGACGCCAGCCTGCTGATCAACGGTGACGAGGCGCTGCAGGAAGAAGTGTTCGGTCCGACTACGGTGTTTGTCGACGTCGCGGACCCGGCGCAGCTGACTGCCGCGCTGAACGGCCTGCACGGGCAACTGACCGCGACGATGATCGGCGAACCGGCGGATTTCGAGCGTTTCAGCGAACTGACGCCGTTGCTGGAGCAGAAGGTTGGCCGCATCTTGCTCAACGGTTATCCGACCGGGGTGGAAGTGTGTGATTCGATGGTGCACGGCGGACCTTACCCGGCGACGTCCGATGCCCGCGGTACGTCGGTGGGCACCCTGGCGATCGATCGCTTCCTGCGCCCGATCTGCTTCCAGAACTATCCTGACAGCCTGTTGCCCGAACCGCTGAAGAACGCCAACCCGTTGGGGATCCTGCGGTTGGTGGATGGGGTGCCGGGGCGCGAGGCGCTCTGACGATCTTGATGAGGCCGTTACATTCAAGTTGAATGTGCCGGCCTCATCGCGATGGCGATAGCTCAGTCAAACTCGCTGCTGAAGTCATGGCCCAAGGCCCACGCCCACATTGGGTTATCATGACGACTTTCCCAATGAACGACTGATCGCCATGACTGCCGTAACCGACACCCTGCTGCACGCCCTCGAATCCAGCGACATGCTGATTATCGATGGGCTGCACGCGTTCGATTTCTCCCTCGACGAGCAGGACCAGTTGCACGTCGAGTGCATGAACGGTCGCACCCTTGAGCACTGGCGTTTCACGCCGGCGCAGATGCAGGCCGCGACCTTCGATAAAACCCTGAACCACTGGATCATCACCAGCGATTCAGGCGATCACCACTTGGAGTGCGTGGAAGCCACCAGCGGCCACGACGATGAGGATGATGAACATGAAGATGCGTAGTCTGTGGCCGTTGTTGATGGCCGGCAGCCTGGGCGCCATGGGCGTCCAGGCAGGTACCGATGAACGTCATCAGCTGCTGGTGGGCTCCTACACCGCTGGCCAGAGCCAAGGCATCTACCGGATGCAATTCGACAGTCGTACCGGCCAGCTCGATGCCAACCCGTTGCAAGTGATCAAGACAGACAACCCGTCGTGGCTGACCCTTTCCAAGGACATGACCCGGCTGTTCGTGGTCAACGAAAACGGGCCGGGCCAAAAAGACCCGGTGGGCAAGGTCAGTAGCTACGCCATTGACCCGAAGACCCATGAATTGAGCCTGATCAACCGGGTGCAGTCCCTGGGTAATGAGCCGACCCACTCCAGCCTTAGCCACGATGGCCAGCATTTGTTGGTCAGTAATTATTCTGTCCTGGAAAACCCGGGTGGCACCTTGGTGGTGCTGCCAGTGGAATCGAACGGCAAGCTGGCTCCGGTTGTGCAGTCGGGCAGTCACCAGCCCAGTCGGGTCAATCCCGAGCGGCAGAAATCGGCTCATGTGCATTCCGCGGTGCCGTCACCGGACGGCAAATACGTGTTCGCCAATGACCTGGGGGCGGACAAGGTGTTTGTCTACCGCTACGACCCCAAGGCCAACCCCGAACTGCCGCTGACGCCTGCCGATCCGCCATTCGTGCAACTGCCGCCGGGCAGCGGGCCGCGCCATCTGTTGTTCAGTGGCGACGGCAAGCATGCCTGGTTGACGATGGAGATGACCGCTCAGGTCGCGGTATTCGATTACCAGGACGGCCGCCTGACGCAGCGCCAGTTGGTCGATCTGGCCGACGGCAAACCCCAGCCGGGTAAAGCGGCGGCTGCGCTGCATGCTTCCAGGGATGGCAAGTTCCTCTACGTCAGCAACCGTGGCACCACCAACGAAGTGCTGGTGTTCGCCATCGACCCGGCCGCTGGCACGCTCAAAGAGCTGCAGCGGCGCTCGGTCGAAGGCGATCATCCACGGGAATTCAGCCTCGACCCGAGCGGGAAATTCCTGCTGATTGCCAACCAGAAGAGCAACCAGATCGTGGTACTAGAGCGCGATCCGAAGACCGGCCTGCTGGGTAAGACCGTGCAGAAGATGCCGATGGAGGCGCCGAGCGACTTGAAGTTCATGGTCTCTCAATAAAGCGCGGGCCCCGTTTTTTGGGGCCTGCGCCGTTGTATCAACGGGACTGATATTCGCAAGTGATGCAAAGCATTTCAACGCAGGACGCCTCGGCGCGTAAGTTTGCTTCACGGCCCCACCGGGCAAGTCAGCCAACTGAATCCGAGGTCTACCGCCATGAACCTGAATCTCTTCTCCGTGATCGCCGCTTCCGCCATCTCCGCCACGGTGGCATTGCCAGCCAGTGCCAGCATCGAGATCAGCGACAAGAAAAGCCGCACCCAGAGCTACACCGAGAAATACCTGCAACAAAGCGCCAACTTCTATGCAGCGCTGGACCACAAGACCCAACACTGAACGATCGCGCAACGACTGAAGCCTGCGATCTTTTCATCTTCACTGAACATCAGGTGAAAGAGAAAAGATCGCAGGCTTCGTCGTTTCCAGAGAAATTCCGCTGTAATGTCACTTGGCCATGTGTTTAAATTTGACGCTGACAATTTGACTCCTTTGCCGATAAGGATCGACACCATGGCGATGCGTCTGGCAGTGATGCTGCTGTTTCTCTATTCCACCCCGATTGTCTCCGCGGCCCAGCCGGATTCCGGCGAGTTGGAAGTGGCGCGTGAGCGATTGTTGAGCTTGCTGAGTGACTGATCGGCTCAGGCCAGTTATTGATATTTTGTGGGAGCAAGGCTTGCCCGCGATGAAGGTGATGCGGTCCTTCAGAAATCGAGTCGCCTGTATCGCGGGCAAGCCTTGCTCCCACAGAAATCCCCTCGCCACAGGGGTGGGTGCAAATGGTTACTTGGCCATGATCGCCACGAACAGCTCGCCATCCAGAAACCTCTGCAACCAGTCCTGTAGCCGAGGGTAGGGCGCCTGGGCAAACCAGTCGCGATCAACGTGGGCGAACTGGCGTATGAAGGGCATCACTGCCACGTCGGCCAGGCTCGGGTGATTCGCCGCCAGGAACGGCCGGGTTTCAAGCAGGGCCTCCAGCCTGCGCAGAAAGTCTTCACCCTCGCTACGGCAATGTTCCTTCGGGTACTCGGGATGGCGCTCGGGGTATTTGTAGCGATTCAAGTGCAGCTTGAACACCTGGTCGTTTTCCTCGATCAACGCCGCCGTCAGCGCCTGGCCTTCGGGGTCGTCCCGTAGCCTCCAGTCTTGCGGATCGTGCCGGGCCAAGGCCCAGCGCATGATCTCCAGGCTTTCATCGATCACCCGGCCATCGACCTGCAGCACCGGCACCGTGCCTTTGCTGGAGAGTGCGAGCATCTCGGTTGGCTTGGCCTTCAGGCTGACTTCGACAATTGCCACCTCGACCGCGCTGTAGCGCAAGGCCATGCGCGCCCGCATCGCGTAGGGGCAGCGGCGAAAGGAATAGAGTGTGGCGCGGTTCATTTCACCTCCACGGTGCTCAACCCATTGCCCTGGCGTCGGACCTGGATCTGCACCGGAATCCGCTCGTGCATTTCCTGCACGTGGGAAATCACCGCGACCTTGCGGCCCTGGGCCTGTAAGCCGTCGAGGGCGTCCATCGCCAGTTGCAGCGATTCGGGGTCGAGGCTGCCGAAGCCTTCGTCGATGAACAGCGATTCAATCTTCAGTGTGCTGGACGCCATCGAGGCCAGGCCCAATGCCAAGGCGAGGGAGACCAGGAAGGTTTCGCCGCCGGACAACGAATGCACCGAGCGCAGTTCATCGCCCATTTCAGTGTCCATCACCAGCAGCCCGAGCATGCTGCCGCCGCGCTTGAGCCGGTAGCGGCGTACCAGTTGCCGCAGTTGGGCATTGGCGTGGTGCACCAGCAAGTCGAGGTTGTAGGCCTGGGCCAGCTTGCGGAAGCGGTCGCCGGTGGCCGAACCGATCAGGGCATCGAGGCGTGCCCAGCGCTGGTATTCGACATAGGCCTGTTCGATCTGCTGGGCCAGGGCCTGGTTGGCGTTCTGCCGGCGCTGGTCCTCGGCCTGTTCGGCGCGCAGTTCGGCGCAGTGCTGTTCGCTGGCGGCGAATTGGCCTTGCAGTTCGGTGAGGGCTTGGGCGAGTTGCTCGGGCGCCAGGTTGCCGTTGTGTTGGGCCTGATGGTTTTGCAGGCGCTGCTCGCGCTCGGTGAGCAGGACGCGGGCCTGCTCAATGGCTTTTTCGCTGTTGAGCAAGCGCTGGCGCAACGGGCTGATGTGGTGGTCGTCCAGGCCGAGCAGGGCCTCGAGGGCGGCATCGTCCAGTTCCGGATGGGTGGTGCGCCATTGCGCGATTCCGGCGGCCAGCGCCTGGCGTTCGTGGTCCAGGGATTGCGCCTGTTCCTGACGGGCCTTGAGTTCGGCGGCCAGTTGCACCAGGTCGTTGCGCAATTGCTGCAACTGCTGATTGGCCGTCGCCTCGGCATCCCGCGTCTGTTCCAGGCGTTGGTCGAGTTGTTGCTGCCACTGTTCGGCGCTGGTGTGCTCGCCGAGCAGTTGCGTGAGTTTCTCTTGGCAGGCCTGTTGTTGCTCGCTCAGGGCGCTGAATTGCAGGCGGGCCGCTTCCAGTTGCTGGAGGCGGGTCTGCTGGCGGTCCTGCTCTTTCTCCAGGGTCTGCTGGCGCTGGAGCTGTTCGCCCAGTTCGTCGCGTTGCTGCTCCAGTTGCTCCAGGCGCTGGGCGATCTGCTGATCCAGTTGCAGGAAGGTTGCGGCGGGCTCGCTGCGCAAGGCCTGTAGGGTGTCAGCGGGTAGCAGGGTGCTGAAGTGGCTCAGCTCCTCGTCCAGGCGCTGACGGTCGCGGGACAGTTCCTGCTGCTGGTTGCCCAGGTGCTGTGACGCCTGTTGGCTGGCTGCCTCGGCTTCACGTAGCCGCTGTGCCATGCGCGCGGCGTCTTGCTGCAGGGTCAGTAGGGCGGTTTGCCGCTGTTCGTCCTGGCTGATACGCAGGGTCAGCTGACTGTTCTGTTGGGCCAGCCAGGCGTCGCGCTTGTTCGAGTCCTGGGCCAGCAGTTGCGCTGACAGCGGGTGGCCTTCAAGGCTGGGCGTCAGGCTCTGTTGCTGGCCGGTGAGTTGTTCCTGCTGCTGTTTGAATTCTTTGAGCTGGGCGATGACGCCGCTGTATTGTGTGCGCAGGTCGATGACTTTTTCATTGAGCAGCTCGACCGCTTTACGGGCGTTGGCCTCCTCGTTTTCATCGTGCCGTCCCAGGCTTTGCAACAGGGCTTCGGGTTGATGATAAGGATGCTCGACGCTGCCACATACCGGGCAAGGTTGCTGGTCCTGCAATTGCGCGCGCAATTGCTCGACGCTTTCGCTGCGGGCCAGGCGCTGGCGTTCCAGCAGTTCACGGGTGACGGTCAGGGTCTGTTCGGCAATCGTCAGTTCGGCCTTGGCTTCGCCGCCTTCGCGCACCAGCCGGTCACGTTCCTGCAATGCCGCCTGCTGGCGTTGCTCGAGCTCGGCGCCGCGTTTGTCCAATTCTTGCTGGCTGGCCCACAGTCGGGTCAACTCTTCGAACGCCCGCAGTTGCTTGCGGTTGTCTTGCAGCAGGTTGCCGAGCAACTGGATCTGTTCGGCCACCGCTTCCGGCTCGGCACCCGCTTCTTTATAGAGGACTTCGAGGTCTTGCCGGCGGGTGGTCAGGTCCTCGGCGGCGCGCGCGGCGCTGTGCTCCAACGTGGCGAGTTCGGCCTGACCTTTGTTCAGACGATTGCCGATCAGCATCAACTGCTGAAGTCGATCGCGGTAGGCGTTCCAGGCGTCGCTCAGCGGCGCAAGGTGGGTACTTTGTTCAAGCTCGCCAGCGATGCGCTGCAAACGCTCGGCTACCTGCTTTTGCTGTTCGAGCAAAGTGTCGATCGTGCGCTGGCCTTCGGCACAGGCCTGTTGTGCCTGTTCCTGGCGTTCGGCAGCGAAGCGCGTGTCCTGGGCCAGACGGGCGAGGGCGCTCTGCTCGTCGAAGGCCTGACGCAGTAACGGCGCACTGTCGGTGCTTTGCTGCCGGGCGGCGGTCAGCGCCAGTTGCGCTTCGCCGACGCCCTTTTCCAGCTCGGCCTGTTGTGCATGCAGGTCGATCTGCTGCTGGGTGAGTTGCTGGATCTGCACCGCCAAAGGCTCAAGCTGTCGGTGCAGTTCCGTCTGGCGAATGAACTGATGCCGCTGGGGGGCCAGTTGTTCCAGGCGAGTCAGTTTCAGGCGTTCGTCAGCCAGTGCGTTCCAATCGGTCTGGGCCTGTTGCAGTTGCTCGGCAGCGCCGCTCTGTTCGTCCTGCAACTGGCGCAGGTCCTTGAGCCAGGTGTGTTGCTGTTCCAACTGCTTGAGTTGGGTCTGCTGGGCCTTGAGTTGTTGCTGGGCGTCGTTGAAACGCTGGTCCAGCTCGGCCCGGGCCTCGGGGGCCAGCGGCGTGACACCGGTGGCCTGGTCGTGCAACTGCCGGTGGCTGTCCTTGGCTTGCTTGGCCTTGTCGAAGGCCCGGCGACCGAGGCGGGTGTACAGGGCGGTGTCGGTGAGTTTTTCCAACAGTTCGCTGCGATCGTTGTCATCGGCCTTGAGAAACGCGCTGAACTCGCTCTGGGCCAGCAGCACGGCACGGGTGAACTGTTCGAAGTTCAGGCCCAGGGCCGCTTCGAGCTGGGTCTTGTATTCGCCTTTCTGGCTCGCCAGCAGTTGATCGTTGTCCAAATCCCGCAGGCTCTGGCGGCTGGCTTGCAACTTGCCACCGGCTTTTTCCCGGGCACGATTGGCTTCCCAGCGAGCCCGATAGCGGCGTCCGTCGATGCCGCGAAAATCCGCTTCGGCAAAGCCATCGCCCGTGCCACGGCGCAACAGCGTGCGTGGGTCGCCCGTGGCAATGTCGCCATCGACGTCCGGCACCTTGGCGTCGCGTCCGGTGTTGTTGAGGCGCGGCACGGCGCCGAACAGCGCCAGGCACAAGGCGTCGAGCAACGTGCTCTTGCCGGCGCCCGTGGGGCCGGTAATGGCGAACAGGCCGGCGCTGGCCAAGGGTTCGGCGGTGAAATCGATTTCAAACGGCCCGGCCAGGGACGCCAGGTTCTTGAGGCGGATCGCGAGGATCTTCATGGCTGCTCGCTCTCCATCTGCACGTCTTGCAACAGCACGGAAAAGTCCTTGAGGGTCTGTTCGTCCACTTCGTTGCCGTAGGTGTCCTGCCAGGCGCGGCTGAACAACTCCTGGGGGCTGAGTTGATCCAGCTCCACCAGCGCGCTGCCGTCATCGGCACCGCCTTTGCTGCCGTTGCCGGCGTACTCGGCGGCGATCCGCACCAGGCGTACGGCCTTGCCTTGCAGCGCGGTTTCAACCTGGTGACGCAGGTCCGGCTGCGGTTCGTCGAGGCACACCCGCACTTCCAGCCAGGGTTGGCGCTGGACATCGGCCAGCAGGTCGATGTCGGGCAGGTCCTTGAGTTGCACCAGGAGATCGGCCAGGGGCAGCGGGCCCAGGCGTTGCAGGTTGACGGCCCGGGGAATCAGGCGTGGCTCGACCTTGACCAGGGTTTCGCCGTCCAGAGTGATGTCGAGAATTTGATGCTGATAACCGATCTCCGAGAATGACAGCGGGATCGGCGAACCGCTGTAGCGGATACGCTCTTCACCGTTGACCTTCTGCGGCTTGTGCAAATGGCCGAGGGCGACGTAGCTGATGCTCGGGCCGAACAGGCTGGCGGGCAGGGCCTCGGCGTTGCCGATGATCAGGCTGCGTTCGGAATCCTCGGACACCGAACCGCCGGCCATGTGCGCATGACTGATGGCGATCAGCGCCTGGCCTTTCTTGCGCTTGCTGTTGGCCGCGGCGATCAGCCACTCATGCACTTGGCCGATGCCTCGCAGGTAGTCGTCGCCCAGTTGCGCACCGGTGACTTCGGCAGGGCGCAGGAACGGCAGGGCCAGGCACCACGCCTTGACCTTGCCCTTGGCATCGGGCAACGGCAACAACAGGCGCTCGACGTCCAATTGGCCGTCGTCCAGCCACAACACCCGGCCCAGGGCGTGGGTGCGCAAGCGTCGCATCAACGGCGCAGGCAGCTCGATGCGCGAGCCGGAATCGTGGTTGCCGGCGATCATCACGATGGTCAGGTTGGCGTTATGTTCATGGGCGCTGACGATGAAATCGTACAGCCGCTCCTGGGCTTTGACCGGCGGGTTGACGGTGTCGAAGATGTCGCCGGCGATCAACAGCACGTCGGGTTTTTCGTGGGTCAGTTGACGCAGCAGCCAGTCGAGGAAACAGGCGTGTTCGAAATCGCGTTCCTGACCGTGCAGGTTTTGCCCCAGGTGCCAGTCGGAGGTGTGAAACAGACGCAAGGTGAGCTCCAGGAAACAGATGATGGCCGCGGTGAAGAGAAGGGCGGCTAAAAGAGGGAGAGTTTACTGGGAAACGGGAGGGAGGACGTGTTCAACTTCGTTGGATCCATGAGCACCGATCCTGTGGCAAGGAGACTTATGTGGGAGCAAGGCTTGCCCGCGATGAAGGCGACTCGATTTCTGAGGGACCGCATCGCCTGCATCGCGGGCAAGCCTTGCAAGGCCGCTTTCCAGTCCCGGATCGGCATTGTCCACTTCTTGCTGATGTTCAGTGCCAGATAAAACAGCTTCGTTGCCGCCTCATCGGTCGGAAAAGATACACGGGTTTTGATCACTTTGCGCAGACTCATGTTGATCGACTCGATCGCATTGGTGGTGTAGATCACCTTACGAATTTCGGCTAACCAACCCCTTGCTCCACAACTCGTCTGACTGATATCCCCGTGTGTTTCGCGGGGATTCACGTAGGGCATCACTAAAACTGTCCCATTGCTCAAGGCGCTCCAATAGCGACATTTTTGCGCCGTGTGGGCCGTTTCCTAAGAAATTGCGCCCTTCCCCTATAGGAAGCGTCCCAAACGTCGCCGAACCCGATGCGAAAAGATGGAACCATCCTTTGAGCTGATTCACGCTGACCACCCTTGAAAAACCAATCCCTGCGCAAAGACGCAGGCACCAAGGGAAGTCATGCCTGCCAACCGTTCTGAAAAACGCAAAGTCGATTTCAATCAAAACAACGCTGACAAGGTTTTGTCCCCGTTACCTCCCCACCTTAGACAAACGGCGGGAAACACTTGGGGAGATCGGCAATATGTCTAACCAACGCCCCATCTTCTTCGACCACAGCCGCCACACCCTGAGCGTCTACAACCTCAAGGCCCACCTCGACGTCCTGGCCTTCGCCGGCGAAGAACACCTGAGCCGCCCCTACCATTACCGCATCGAATTCACCTGCACCGAGCGCGACCTGGCGGCCACCGACCTGCTCAACCAGGGCGCGCATTTCAGCCTGTACCCGCTGCCGCCACCGCCGACACCGAAGGGCTTCAAACCGCCGGTGATCAAGCCGCTGCGCACCTTCCACGGTGCGGTCACCGAGTTCAAGCGCCTGTCCGGTTCTCACGACGAAGCCCGCTACGAAATCACCCTGCAACCGCGTTTCGCCCTGCTGGGCCGGGGCAAACAGTTCCGCATCTACCAGTACCAGTCGGTGCCGGAGATCGTCGAGCACATCCTGCGCACGCGCC
>NZ_CAXAPG010000021.1:0-96666 GCF_963970585.1 Pseudomonas sp. RL_105y_Pfl2_101 | reverse complement strand
GATCAACGTCCACGACGAGGCGGCCTAGTAGCCGACCTGGTTCTCCCGGTCGTACACCCATCCGATCTGTTTGAGCAGGACCTGTGGGAGCAAAGCTTGCTCGCGAGGCGGCCTGACAGCCGACCTGTCTCTCCCGGTTGTACTTCGATCAAACTGTGGGAGCGAGCCTGCTCGCGAAGGCGGCCTTGTAGCCGGCCTATCTTTTCACGGATGTACCCGATCAGTTGTGTGTGGATTTGTTCGCGAAGGTCGCCTGAAGGCCCTGGTGTGAAGGTTGGTCATTTCATGCCTAAGAAAAATATGTTGACTTTTCAAGTAGACCTAATCTTTCGCTGTCCACATTCCATAAAACGTGGACAGTTCCCCGTGCTGTTTTTTGAGCTGTCAAAAATATTTACGAGTCCGTTCTGAGAAGATCCCAGCAGAGGTCGAAGCAATATGCCTATGTCCCGCCGACTACCAAACCCGTGGCGAGGGAGATTGCTCCCGCTGGGGCGCGAAGCGGCCCCAAGAGCAGCGACTGCATCCATCTGGCGTACCGAGGTGTCAGGTTTGGGGCCGCTTCGCAGCCCAGCGGGAGCAATCTCCCTCGTCACGGGGGTTGCAGCGCCAGGAGGTGTGATGAGTCATTCATTTTTGTCGGAAGGATCACCGGCCCCGAAAGGAAACATCCCACAGCTTTTTAGGGTTGTCGCTCGGAAGTGGGCTCTCTAACCTTTGAACGTCGCTGCCATTCAGCGACCGGGTGTGGAAACCTGAACCTTTTAACAGTGCATGGCTGAACATCGTGTTGCCGACGTCTCATTTCGTCTGCAAACTGCGTCTTGGCGGCTGTGCGTGGGCAGACTTCGGTCTGGCCGGGTCCTGTTAACCGGTATTTCCACCCCGCGTACCGCTGCCACCTATTGTCGCGTGGAAACGACACAGGGATGGTTCCAATTTTATACAGGAGTATTACATATGGATAAGTCAGTCCCCGACCCACCCTTCAACAAAACCAACCCCCTTTCCGGCTTCGACGCCATCGAAGACCTACTCAAAGACCGCGCCGCTGCCGAGCGCGCCCTCAATCATTACCTCAAACCAAAAGCTCCAGAGCCAAGCACCGATCAGCGCATCGACAGCCTGTTCTCCGTCACCGCCAAAGCCGACGCTGACACACTACTGACCAGCACCTCCGAAACCCTGGCCTCGATAAAAGCCATGGCCGAGGACCTGGCCTTTGAAGTGGAGGGCACGCGGCGCAGCGTGGCGCTGGGGATTCATCAGTTAGTAGAGTTGTGCCAGTTGCTGGTTGACAAGGCGTTGGATCAGTTGGAAGCGCCGGCGAGCCCAGCACCTTGAGAGCCTCTGTACAGGCATACACCTGACAGATCTGACAGTAGCGACGCTGCGCACCTGGAGGTAGGTTGGATCCAGGCGCGCTCCACTTCTGTAGCGATGCCGTCATTGCTTAATTCATTGGAAGAGGTGTAATCATGGCCGCTAAAGAAATTCGCATATCTATCGAAGACCTGGATCGTGACGGTAGCCCTGAGGTTCTATTTGAGTTCTACAGCGGTAAGGAGCTTGATTTTTCAACCTCTGTGTCCTCCTCGTTGAAAAATGGTCGCTACGACAAGGTGGACGTAAAAGGAGATGCCGACGGAGATGGCGATTTTGATGCGCAGGATGATGAATTGTTCATCCAGCTCGCTAAAGCGGCCGTTGCCTTGCTGAAATAAGAATGTGATGTAAGGACCGTGTCGCCAGGCTAAGGGGTCCTTCCACAACAGGCGGATCAATTGCCATGAGTGCAATTGACCCGCCCCCTCGAATGGTTACTGCATCAACACCTCAACCATCCCTTCCGCCGTCATCGACACCTGGCTGGTGCCCGCTTCCACTTCAGGCGTAACCGACCCTGCATCCATCGACGCCGCTTTCATCATCATCTGCGGGCGCATGTACGGTTGTGGATAACCATTGGTATTGAAGTTCAGGTTGACGATTTTGTAACCCTTGCCGCCCAGGGCGTCGGTGGCCAGTTGGGCGCGGGCCTTGAAGGCGTTGACGGCGTCCTTGAGCAGGGCATCTTCGCTGCTTTTGCGGGTGGCGGTGGCGATGGCGAAGTCCATGCCGGCCATTTTCAGGTCGCCCAGCAGTTCGCCAGTGAGTTTGGACAGGGCGGCGAAGTCGGCGCTTTCCAGGCGCAGTTCGGCGCGCTCGCGCCAGCCGGTGATTTTCCCGCCTTTGTTGTCGTAGACCGGGTAGCTGTTGCGGCTGCCTTGGCGCAGGTTGATGTCCTTGACCTGCTTGGCCTGGCCGATGGCTTTGTTCAGCGTGGTGCTGACGGCGGCGGCGAGTTTGGCCGGGTCGGTGTTCTGTTCCTCGGTGTAGAGGGTGACGATCATCAGGTCGCGGGCCACTTCCTGGCTGACTTCGGCGCGCAGGGAGATCTGGTTGTAGTGAAGCTCATCGGCGGCCAGGGCCGGCAGGCTGGCGACGGTGCCGAGGCTGAGGGCGAGCAGGGCAGCGGGGCGACTGAACGTGTGCATGAAAGCTCCTTGGAATGATGCGCAGGGGTTGGTTCCGGGCCTGCGTGAACGATAAGACTCTAGCTTTTATGAGTGGGTTCGCACAGTTACAACTTCTATACAGATGCGAAGGTCGGTGGAGCTTTTGTGGCGAGGGAGCAAGCATCCGGGGCTGTGGCGCTTTGCCGCATATCTGCCGCTGCAAGCCGCGCCTTGGTTATACTCCGTGCGATTCGCCTGGAGCGCTCATCAGGAGAGCTCATGCTCGCCCCTTTGCAACTGACTTCCGCCTCTCGCCAGAACCTCTGGCGCCTGACGTTCATCCGCATCCTGGTCCTGGCGGCCCAGGCCGGTTCCGTGGGGCTCGCCTATTGGTTCGACCTGCTGCCGCTGCCCTGGCTGCAACTGGCGATCACCCTGGTCTGTTCCAGCGTGCTCTGTGCGCTGACGGCGATTCGCCTGCGTGCCTCATGGCCGGTGACCGAGCTGGAGTATGCCGTGCAGCTGGCCGGCGATTTGTTTATCCATAGCGCGCTGCTGTATTTCTCCGGCGGCTCCACCAACCCCTTCGTCTCTTATTACCTGGTGCCACTGACCATCGCCGCCGTGACGTTGCCGTGGCGATTTTCGCTGATTCTTTCTGGCATCGCCCTGGCGCTGTACACCTTGCTGCTGGCGCGCTTCTACCCGCTGGAAACGTTCCCCATCGCCCGGGAAAACCTGCAGATCTACGGCATGTGGCTGAGTTTCGCCCTGGCCGCGGGGGTCATCACTTTTTTTGCCGCGCGCATGGCCGAGGAGCTGCGCCGCCAGGAAGAACTGCGGGCCATTCGCCGCGAAGAGGGCCTGCGCGACGAGCAGTTGTTGGCCGTGGCGACCCAGGCCGCTGGCGCCGCTCATGAGTTGGGTACACCGCTGGCGACCATGAGCGTGCTGCTCAAGGAGATGCGCCAGGATCACCACGACCCGGCGCTGCAGGACGACCTCAGTGTGCTCCAGGACCAAGTCAAGCTCTGCAAGGAAACCCTGCAATACTTGGTGCGCGCCGCCGAGGCCAATCGCCGGCTGGACATCGACATGCAGGCGGTCACCTTCTGGCTCGACGATGCTCTGAACCGCTGGCACCTGATGCGCCCCGAAGCCAGTTATCGCTTCCAGTGCCTGGGCAAGGGCGTAGTGCCGCGCATGGCGCCGCCGCCGGACCTGACCCAGGCGTTGCTGAACCTGTTGAACAACGCCGCCGATGCCTGCCCCGAAGGCCTGGAAGTGGCGCTGGACTGGAATGCCGATGAACTGACCATCAGTATTCGCGACCACGGCGCCGGTGTACCGCTGGCGATTGCCGAGCAGATCGGTAAGCCGTTCTATACCACCAAGGGCAAAGGTTTCGGCCTGGGCCTGTTTTTGAGCAAAGCCAGCGTGACACGCGCCGGCGGCTCGGTGAAACTCTACCCCCATGAGGAAGGCGGCACGCTCACCGAGCTGCGCCTGCCCCATGCCGACCGAGGAGACGAACATGAGTGACGAGATCCAAGTCGACGGCGAAGAACTGCCGCACCTGTTGCTGGTAGATGACGACGCCACGTTTACCCGCGTCATGGCCCGGGCCATGTCCCGTCGCGGTTTTCGCGTCAGCACCGCAGGTTCTGCCGAGGAAGGCCTGATCATCGCCCAGGCCGACCTGCCGGACTACGCCGCCCTGGACCTGAAAATGGACGGCGACTCGGGCCTGGTGCTGCTGCCCAAGCTGTTGGAGCTGGACCCGGAGATGCGCGTGGTGATCCTCACCGGTTATTCGAGCATCGCCACGGCGGTCGAAGCCATCAAGCGCGGTGCCTGCAATTACCTGTGCAAACCGGCGGACGCCGATGATGTACTGGCGGCGCTGTTGTCCGAGCACGCTGACCTTGACACCCTGGTGCCGGAAAACCCCATGTCGGTGGATCGCCTGCAATGGGAGCACATCCAGCGGGTGCTGACCGAGCACGAAGGCAATATCTCCGCCACGGCCCGCGCCTTGGGCATGCACCGGCGGACTTTGCAGCGCAAATTGCAGAAGCGGCCCGTGCGCCGCTGAACCTGCGCTGAACAGGTGTTGTCCACCCTCGCGACACATCGGGCCGTTGTTTTATGATCGGCCCGAGTTTTTTCCCTATTGAGCCTTAACCATGAATCAGAACGCTGAATATTCCGCGGTCAATGACGCGGTGCGCGGGCAGTTTTTCCGCCGTGTCTGGCAAATGACCACGCCGTACTGGCGCAGTGAGGAGAAGGGCAAGGCCTGGACGCTGTTGATCGCCGTGATCGCACTGTCACTGTTCAGCGTGGCAATCTCGGTGTGGATCAACAGTTGGTACAAGGATTTCTACAACGCCCTGCAAGCGAAGGACAGCGCGGCGTTCTGGCAGTTGATCCTGTATTTCTGCGGCATCGCGGCGGTGGCGATCCTGGGCGCTGTCTACCGCTTGTACCTCACGCAGATGCTCACCATCCGCTGGCGGGCCTGGCTCACTGAGCAGCATTTCGCCCGTTGGCTCAGTGACAAGAACTATTACCGACTGGAGCAGGGCGGTTATACCGACAACCCGGACCAGCGGATTTCCGAAGACCTCAACAGTTTTACCACCAATACCCTGAGCCTGGGCTTGGGATTGCTGCGCACCGTGGTCAGCCTGGTGTCGTTCTCGATCATTTTGTGGGGCGTATCAGGCAGCCTCGAAGTGTTCGGCTACACCATCCCGGGCTACATGTTCTGGTGCGCGCTGGTGTATGCGGCGGTGGGCAGTTGGCTGACGCACCTGATCGGCCGACGTCTGATCGGTCTGAACAACAACCAGCAACGCTTCGAAGCCGACCTGCGTTTCTCCATGGTACGGGTACGCGAAAACGCCGAGAGCATTGCACTGTACAACGGCGAGCCGAACGAGAACCGTCGCCTGAGCGGGCGTTTCGGCCTGGTCTGGCATAACTTCTGGGACATCATGCGGGTGTCCAAGCGCCTGACGTTCTTCACCTCCGGCTACGGCCAGATCGCGATTATTTTCCCGTTCATTGTCGCCGCGCCGCGCTACTTCACCGGCAAGATCCAGTTGGGCGAGCTCATGCAGATCAACTCGGCCTTCGGCAATGTGCAAGAGAACTTCAGCTGGTTCATCAGCGCTTATGCCGAGCTCGCTGCGTGGCGCGCCACCTGTGATCGTCTACTGAGCTTTCGCCAGGCCATGAGCGACAACGAAGACCGCGTGCCGGCCATTGACGTGCAAAACCAGGGCGATGCGTTGAAGGTGCGCAACCTGGGACTGGACCTGGCCGACGCTCGCCATCTGCTCAACAACGCCGACATGACTGTGGAGCCGGGCGAACGGGTGATGCTCAGTGGTCGTTCGGGCAGTGGCAAGTCGACACTGCTGCGGGCGATGGGGCATTTATGGCCGGCAGGGCACGGGACGATCCGGCTTCCGGCGGCGCGTTACCTGTTCCTGCCGCAGAAGCCTTATCTGCCGATTGGCAGCCTGCGTGAGGTATTGAGTTATCCACAGGCCGGCGATATCTATCCCACCGAACGTTATGCCCAGGTGCTAGACACCTGCCGCCTGCCCCACCTGATTGCACGGCTGGATGAAAGCAACCACTGGCAGCGCATGCTCTCGCCCGGCGAGCAGCAACGCTTGGCCTTTGCCCGCGCATTGCTTTATGCACCGCAATGGTTGTACATGGACGAAGCCACGTCGGCGATGGATGAAGAAGACGAGGCGACCCTGTACCAGGCGCTGATTGACCAGTTGCCGGGCCTGAGCATCGTCAGCGTTGGCCACCGAAGCAGTTTGAAACGGTTCCATCCACGACATGTGCGTATCGAAAATGGCCAACTCCTGGAGCGTGCAGTGACCGCCTGAGCACCACAAAACCTGTGGGAGCGGGCTTGCTCGCGATAGCGGTGTATCAGTTGATATGGATGTGGCTGACCCGCCGCCAGCGCGAGCAAGCTTGCTTTCACAAGGGTTTGTGGTGAGTCGGATGTTTTCGTCTACAACCGATTCAGTGTGGGAGCGAGCCTGCTCGCGATGGAGGCGACCCGGCCCCTGCACAAGACTCATTGATGCACCCACGGTGATCGTACAACCACGTTGCGCTATGATGATGCCATTCAGCCGTTTACCGAGACACAGCCCCATGGAAAACCCGATCGAAGTACCACGCTTTCCCCGCAAGCGTCGCAGCCTGGCGCAGGAGCTGGTGACGGTGTTGACCGAGCAGATTCGCGACGGCCTGCTCAAGCGTGGCGATAAATTGCCCACCGAGTCAGCGATCATGGAAGCCCATGGTGTCAGCCGTACCGTGGTGCGCGAGGCGATTTCCCGCTTGCAGGCGGCCGGCCAGGTGGAAACGCGCCATGGCATTGGCACTTTCGTGCTGGACACGCCGAGCCCAAGCGGTTTTCGCATCGACCCGGCCACGGTGGTCACTTTGCGTGACGTGCTGGCGATCCTGGAATTGCGCATCAGCCTGGAGGTGGAATCCGCTGGGCTTGCGGCGCAGCGACGCAGCGACGAGCAACTGGCCGCGATGCGCGCCGCCCTCGACGCCTTGAACGAAAGCGCCGCCCACGCCAGCGATGCGGTGGCCTCGGACTTCGCCTTCCACCTGGAAATCGCCCTGTCCACCGGCAATCGCTACTTCACTGACATCATGACTCACCTGGGCACCAGCATCATTCCACGTACCCGGGTGAACTCGGCGCGTTTGGCCCACGATGACCAGCAGCGCTACATGAATCGTCTGAGCCGTGAGCACGAGGAGATCTACGACGCCATCGCCCGCCAGGACTCCGAGGCGGCCCGCGCGGCCATGCGTCTGCACCTGACCAACAGCCGTGAAAGGCTGCGCCAGGCCCATGAAGAGGCGCAGGCACAGGGCTAGCTGCTGTCAGTTGAGATGAGGTGAGTCACACAGATACTGCGTTGCTGCTCGCTTACCAGCCGACAAACGCACGGAGATGGCTACTACGCCTTGACCCGCAACATTTGCGGCTCGGATGTATCGGGATCCCAGCTCTCGTAGCTAACCTCATAACGAAGCTCAACCAATTTGCCGATGTAAGCTGTCAAGTCGGCATTGGTTAGCGTCATTGTCACATCCTTGCAGGGCGTACCTTCCTCGCCCTCGGTCAGCGGTGTAAACGCGCCTACCGGAGTTGGAGACGTCGAGCCGACGCCCAGAGTCAGTCGGGCGTTTGAGTAGGGGTCGAAATCTGCATCCGGAATCTTCACGGTCAACGTCTCTACCTGTGACAAGTTGATCGTGACTTCCCCTGTGGTTGGAAAACCCTTGAGCGTCGGTTTCGCATAGCTCTTCGCCATGATGTCACTCCCTGTGAGGCAGCCCTGATCGTCGCGTACGGGCGACTCACTTAAAAGATTGTGAAAGGGACTACGGCCGTGCACAGCACAGCCATGCCTGGGTTATGCCCCCTTGCCATAACGGCGGCTACTGACAGAGTTGACAGTCGCGATGAGCGGTCCTAGTGCTCGTTCGGCAAGTTTCGTCAGTCTTTTCCCTCCGGCTCAAAAGCCCGATTTACAAGGTTTTGCGACAAACGCCTCAACCCCGACACCCGACAAAAGACGAAATGCAGTTGACGTTCATATTTTAAGTTGTACGATGACCTACAACTTCGCATGAAGCTGAACCGTTTCCTACAACACATCATTTGCGTCCAGGGTGTTCGAATAATGAATCCACAAGAACTGAAGTCCATCCTCTCGTCGGGCCTGCTGTCGTTCCCGGTCACCGATTTCACAGCCCTTGGCGATTTCAATCGCGACAGCTACATCAAGCGCCTCGAGTGGCTGGCCCCGTATGGCGCCTCTGCATTGTTCGCTGCGGGCGGCACCGGTGAATTCTTCTCCCTGGCCGCCAGCGAGTATTCCCAAGTCATCAAGACCGCCGTCGATACCTGCGCCACCAGCGTGCCAATCCTTGCCGGTGTTGGCGGTGCCACTCGCCAGGCCATCGAATACGCCCAAGAAGCCGAGCGCCTGGGTGCCAAGGGCCTGTTGCTGCTGCCGCATTACCTGACCGAAGCCAGCCAGGACGGCGTTGCCGCCCACGTTGAAGCGGTGTGCAAATCGGTGAAAATCGGCGTGGTGGTGTACAACCGCAACGTCTGCCGCCTGAACGCCACGTTGCTGGAGCAACTGGCCGAGCGCTGCCCGAACCTGATCGGCTACAAGGATGGCCTGGGCGATATCGAGCTGATGGTGTCGATCCGTCGCCGCCTCGGCGATCGTTTCAGCTACCTGGGCGGCCTGCCGACCGCTGAAGTCTACGCCGCGGCCTACAAGGCCCTGGGCGTGCCGGTCTACTCTTCGGCGGTGTTCAACTTCATCCCGAAAACCGCGATGGATTTCTACCACGCCATTGCCCGTGACGATCACGAGACTGTCGGCAAGATCATCGACGACTTCTTCCTGCCGTACCTGGACATCCGCAACCGCAAGGCCGGTTACGCGGTGAGCATCGTCAAGGCTGGCGCGAAGATCGTTGGTTATGACGCGGGCCCTGTGCGCACGCCGCTGACCGACCTGTTGCCCGAAGAATACGAAGCCCTGGCCGCGCTGATCGACAAGCAAGGCAAGCAGTAACAGACCCGATAAGGCCGCTGAGCAATCAGCGGCTTTTTGCGTAAGGCTTGATCGTTCCCACGCATCGCGTGGAAGCGCAGCCAGGGACGTTCTGCGTTCCTAGACCGCTTTTGTAGAAGGAGTAGCTCCGTGGCAGATTCAAAGCGTTTCGATAACTACATCAATGGTCAGTGGGTGGCCGGTGCTGACTACTGCACCAACATCAACCCGTCTGATTTGTCCGATGTCATCGGTGAGTACGCCAAGGCTGACGCAGCGCAAGTCAATGCCGCCATCGAAGCCGCCCGCGTCGCCTTCCCGGCCTGGTCGACCTCGGGCATTCAGGCCCGTCATGATGCGCTAGACAAAGTCGGCAGCGAGATCCTCGCCCGCCGTGAAGAGCTCGGCCAACTGCTGGCCCGGGAAGAGGGCAAGACCCTGCCCGAAGCCATTGGCGAAGTGACCCGCGCCGGCAACATTTTCAAATTCTTCGCCGGTGAATGCCTGCGCCTGTCGGGCGATTACGTACCGTCGGTGCGCCCAGGCGTCAATGTTGAAGTTACCCGCGAAGCCCTCGGCGTGGTCGGCCTGATCACGCCGTGGAATTTCCCGATCGCCATTCCGGCGTGGAAAATCGCCCCGGCCCTGGCCTACGGCAACTGCGTGGTGATCAAGCCCGCCGAGCTGGTGCCGGGCTGTGCCTGGGCCCTGGCCGAGATCATTTCCCGTGCCGGTTTCCCGGCGGGTGCGTTCAATCTGGTGATGGGCAGCGGCCGTGTGGTTGGCGAAGTGCTGGTCAATAGCCCGAAAGTCGACGGCATCAGCTTTACCGGTTCGGTGGGCGTGGGGCGGCAGATCGCCGTCAACTGCGTGTCGCGCCAGGCCAAGGTGCAGTTGGAGATGGGCGGCAAGAACCCGCAGATCATCCTCGATGACGCCGACCTCAAGCAGGCTGTCGAACTGGCGGTGCAGAGCGCGTTCTACTCCACCGGGCAGCGTTGCACGGCTTCAAGTCGCCTGATCGTCACCGCCGGTATCCATGACACGTTCGTCGAGGCCATGGCCGAGCGCATGCAGTCGATCAAGGTGGGTCATGCATTGAAGGCGGGCACTGATATCGGCCCGGTGGTTTCCGAAGCTCAGCTCAGCCAGGACTTGAAGTACATTGATATCGGCCAGAGCGAAGGTGCACGGCTGGTCAGCGGTGGTGGTTTGGTGACGTGCGACACTGAAGGTTACTTCCTGGCGCCGACCCTGTTCGCCGACAGCGAAGCCTCGATGCGCATCAGCCGCGAAGAGATCTTCGGCCCGGTGGCCAACGTGGTGCGCGTGGCTGACTACGAGGCGGCACTGGCGATGGCCAACGACACCGAGTTCGGTCTGTCGGCTGGTATCGCCACCACGTCGCTGAAGTATGCCAACCACTTCAAGCGCCATTCCCAGGCAGGCATGGTGATGGTCAACCTACCGACCGCCGGCGTGGATTATCACGTGCCATTCGGCGGGCGCAAAGGCTCGTCCTATGGTTCGCGTGAGCAAGGTCGCTACGCGCAAGAGTTCTACACCGTGGTGAAGACTTCCTACATCGGCTCCTGATACAGCGCAACACCCTTGTAGGAGCTGCACTCGACAGCTCCTACAGGGCGTAACACCGCGCTGACCCGTATAAAAATAATGAGTGGAAGTAGATTTACATGCAAGAAACCAAGCCGACTCGCGTCCGCTGTTTGATCCTGCTCATGCTGTTTTTGGTGACGACGATCAATTACGCCGACCGCGCAACCATCGCTATCGCCGGCTCCAGCCTGCAGAAAGACCTCGGCATCGATGCCGTTACCCTCGGTTATATCTTCTCCGCCTTCGGCTGGGCCTACGTGGCCGGGCAGATTCCGGGCGGCTGGCTGCTTGACCGGTTCGGGTCAAAAAAAATCTATGCTTTGAGCATCTTCACTTGGTCGCTGTTCACCGTGCTGCAAGGCTATGTCGGTGAGTTCGGTGTCTCCACCGCCGTGGTGGCGCTGTTCATGTTGCGTTTTCTGGTTGGGCTGGCCGAGGCGCCTTCCTTCCCAGGCAACGCCCGCATCGTCGCGGCCTGGTTCCCCACCGCTGAACGCGGCACCGCTTCGGCGATTTTCAACTCGGCCCAGTATTTCGCGACGGTGTTGTTTGCACCGCTGATGGGCTGGATTGTCTACCGCTTCGGCTGGCAGCACGTGTTCATCGTGATGGGCGTGGTCGGTATCGTGTTCTCGCTGGTCTGGCTGAAAATTATCCACAGCCCGCGTCAGCACCCGATGATCAACGAGGCCGAGTTCAATTACATCGCCGCTAATGGGGCGATGGTCGACATGGACCAGGATAAGGGCAAGGATAAGAACACCGACGGTCCGAAGTGGGATTACATCCGCCAACTGCTGACCAACCGCATGATGCTCGGCGTGTATCTGGGCCAGTACTGCATCAACGGCATCACCTACTTCTTCCTGACCTGGTTCCCGGTGTACCTGGTGCAGGAGCGCGGCATGACCATCCTCAAGGCTGGTTTCATCGCGTCCCTGCCGGCGATCTGCGGTTTCATCGGCGGCGTGCTGGGCGGGGTGATTTCCGACTACCTGCTGCGCAAGGGCCACTCGCTGACTTTCGCCCGCAAGGCGCCGATCATCGCTGGCCTGCTGGTGTCCAGCAGCATCGTGGCGTGCAACTACGTGGACATCGAATGGATGGTGGTGGGCTTCATGGCCCTGGCCTTCTTCGGTAAAGGCGTCGGCGCACTGGGCTGGGCCGTGGTCTCCGATACTTCGCCAAAACAGATCGCCGGTTTGAGCGGTGGCCTGTTCAACACCTTCGGTAACCTGGCATCGATCACCACACCAATCGTCATCGGCTACATCATCAACGCTACCGGCTCGTTCAAGTGGGCGCTGGTGTTTGTCGGCTGCAACGCGCTGGTGGCGGTGTTCAGCTACCTGGTCATCGTGGGGCCGATCAAACGTGTCGTGCTCAAAGAACCCACGGCCAAGGGTGATCAATTTTCCAGCCTGTCTGAAGCTAAATCCTGAAGGAGCGGCGTCCATGCAACTGATTGAACATGCCGATTCGCCGCGTTATATCCGCCTGCATGAGCGGGACAATGTGGTGATCGTCGTCAATGACCAGGGCGTACCGTCCGGGACCGAGTTCCCGGACGGCCTGGTCACCGTCGACTTTGTACCGCAGAGCCACAAGGTCACGCTGCAGGATATTCCCCAGGGCGGCGAGGTGATTCGCTACGGTCAGGTCATTGGCTACGCGCTGCAACCGATTCCCCGTGGCAGTTGGGTCAAGGAGGACCAGTTGCGCATGCCCACCGCACCGCCGCTGAACAGCCTGCCGCTGTCCACCGATGTACCGCTGGCCGATGCGCCGCTGGAGGGTTACACCTTCGAGGGCTACCGCAACGCCGACGGTACCGTCGGCACGCGCAATATCCTGGGCATCACCACCACGGTGCAGTGCGTGACCGGGGTGCTGGACCATGCGGTCAAGCGCATCAAGGACGAGTTGCTGCCCAAGTACCCCAACGTCGATGACGTGGTGGCGCTGACCCACAGCTATGGCTGTGGCGTGGCGATCACTGCCACCGACGCCTACATACCGATCCGCACCGTACGCAACCTGGCGCGCAACCCGAACCTGGGGGGCGAAGCACTGGTGATCAGCCTGGGCTGCGAGAAATTGCAGGCCGGGCAGGTGATGCATGAGAACGACAGCTCGGTGGACCTCAGCGAGCCTTGGTTGTATCGCTTGCAGGATGCCAGTCACGGTTTCACCGAGATGATCGAACAGATCATGGAACTGGCCGAGACCCGCCTGAAGAAACTCGACCAGCGCCGCCGTCAAACCGTACCGGCTTCGGAGCTGATCCTGGGCATGCAATGTGGTGGCAGCGATGCGTTTTCCGGCATCACTGCCAACCCGGCGCTGGGCTTCGCCTCGGACCTGCTGCTGCGGGCCGGGGCGACGGTGATGTTCTCCGAAGTCACCGAAGTGCGCGATGCGATCTACCTGCTGACCTCTCGGGCACAAACCCAGGAAGTGGCTCAGGAACTGGTGCGCGAAATGGACTGGTACGACCGTTACCTGGCCAAGGGCGAAGCCGATCGTAGCGCCAATACCACGCCGGGCAACAAGAAGGGCGGGCTGTCGAACATTGTCGAAAAATCCCTGGGCTCGATCGTCAAGTCCGGCAGCAGCGCGATCAATGGCGTGCTCGGCCCAGGCGAGCGCTTCAAGCAAAAAGGCCTGATCTTCTGCGCCACGCCGGCCAGTGACTTTGTCTGCGGCACGCTGCAACTGGCGGCGGGGATGAACCTGCACGTGTTCACCACCGGTCGCGGCACGCCGTACGGCTTGGCCATGGCTCCGGTGGTGAAGGTCTCGACCCGCACCGAACTGGCCCAGCGCTGGCCGGACCTGATCGACATCGACGCCGGCCGGATCGCCACCGGACGCGCGACTATCGAAGAGTTGGGCTGGGAGCTGTTCCACTACTACCTGGACGTGGCCAGCGGCAAGAAACAGACCTGGGCCGAGCGGCACAAGCTGTACAACGACATCACCTTGTTCAACCCTGCGCCGATTACCTGATCCTGGCCTTGGGGGGTAGCGATTGATCGTTCCCACGCTCCGCGTGGGAATGCCTCAACGGACGCTCCGCGTTCGATTCTTGGAACGCGGAGCGTCCTTGGCTGCATTCCCACGCAGAGCGTGGGAACGATCAGTGGGAAAGTGGCTTATCATTAGCCACCTAACGACACCCCTCTCAAGGTCCCCGGCATGCTGGCAATTTTCCTCGAAACCCTGAACATCACCGCGCCGGTGTTTGCCATGTTGTTTCTGGGGACGTTGCTCAAGCGCATCTATTGGATCAACGACAATTTCATCCACATGGCCTCGTCCCTGGTGTTCAACGTCACCATGCCGGCGCTGTTGTTCCTCGGTATCCTGCATGCCGATCTCCACGCGGCATTGCAGCCGGACCTGTTGATCTATTTTTCCATTGCCACCCTGGTGTGCTTTGCCGTGGCCTGGGGCTGGGCGATCTGGCGTTGCCCGCGTGAGGACCGTGGCATCTATACCCAAGGCGCCTTTCGCGGCAACAACGGCGTGATCGGCCTGGCACTGGCAGCGAGCATGTACGGCGACTACGGGATTTCCCTGGGGGCGATTCTTGCGGCGCTGGTGATCCTGTTCTACAACACTCTGTCGACCATTGTGCTGGCGGTCTACAGCCCGGTGATCAAGTCCGATCCCTGGAGTATCTGCAAAAGCGTGGTCAGCAACCCGCTGATCATCAGTGTGGTCGTAGCCGCGCCGTTGGCCTATTGGCAGGTAGGCCTGCCGAACTGGTTCGAAACCTCGGCCAAATACCTTGCCCAGATGACCTTGCCCCTGGCGTTGATCTGCATCGGTGGCACGTTGTCGCTGGCGGCCCTGCGTAAGAGCGGCAAGATGGCCTTGAGTTCGAGTCTGGTGAAAATGATCGGCCTGCCGCTGCTGGCCACCCTGGGCGCCTGGCTTTGGGGGTTTCGCGGGACGGAACTGGGGATCCTGTTCCTGTACTTCGGCAGCCCCACCGCCGCCGCCAGTTACGTCATGGCCCGGGCGGCCGACGGCAACCATGAACTGGCGGCGGCGATCATCGTGATCACCACGCTGATGGCGGCGATCACCACCAATTTGGGGATTTTTGTGTTGCAGTGGGGTGGGTGGATCTAGCTTCAGATTTGCAGCGTTCTTTCGATCCATTCGCGAGCAAGCCCCACATTCGACCGCGTTTCCATGGAAGAACGCCGTCAATGTGGGAGCGGGCTTACTCGCGAAGAGGGCTGACCTAACACTGCAAGACTCAGGCTTTTACTCCGGCTTCTGGTAGCTATCGATCACTTCCTGCGCCGCCCGAAATGCATCGATCGCCGCCGGCACGCCCGCGTACACCGCGCAATGCAGCAATGCCTCGCGAATCTCTTCCACCGTACAGCCGTTGTTCAGCGCGCCACGCACGTGGCCTTTGAGTTCCTGGGGGCACTTGAGGGCGGTGAGGGCGGCCAGGGTGATCAGGCTGCGGGTCTTCAGCGGCAGGCCTTCGCGGCTCCAGACGCTGCCCCAGGCATGCTCATTGACGAAATCCTGCAATGGCTGGGTGAATTCGGTGGCGTTGCCCAGGGCGCGGTCGACGAACGCGTCGCCCATGACCTGGCGACGCATGTCCAGGCCGGTCTTTGGAGTGTCGGTCATGGCAAATCCCTCTTGTGATGTTGACGGCGCCAGGCGCGCAGGGAGGTGAACAGCAAAAACGCGAGCAGGGTCGGCAGCACATAGAACAGCATCAGCCGTTCCAGTTGGCCGGCCAGGGGCATGCCGGTGGTGAAGGAGATCACGTGCAGCCCATAGGCCAGGTACAAACCCAGTAACAGCAGGCCTTCGGCGCGGGTGACACGATACCCGGAATAGAACACCGGCAAGCACAGCACCGCCACGCCGAGCATCACCGGCAGGTCGAAGTCCAGGGCGTTCGGTGAGACCGACAGTGGCGTGGGGGCGGCGAGGGCGGTTATGCCCAATACCCCGAGCAGGTTGAACAGGTTACTGCCGATGACGTTGCCGACCGCAATGTCCCGCTGGCCGCGCAGGGCGGCGATCAACGAGGTGGCCAGCTCCGGCAGCGAGGTGCTGACGGCGACAATGGTCAGGCCGATGATGCGTTCCGAGAGCCCCAGGTCCGTCGCCACTTCCACCGCTGCGGCCAGCAGCAGGTGCCCGGCGAAAACCAGCATGGCCAAGCCCAGCACGATCATCGACAGGCTCTTGGGCCAGGATCCCTGGGCCACGGTGATACGCAGGGCGTGCGGCCGCCCCGAGTGTCGCGATTGGCGTAGCAACAGACCCAGGTACACCACCAGGGCCACCAGCAGCCATACGCCGTCCAACCGGGTCAGTTCCTCATTCCAGGCCAGCACGAACACCAGCAGGCTGGCACCGATCATCAACGGGATGTCCAGGCGCACCAGTTGGCGTGAGACGCGCAACGGAATGATCAGCGCCGACAGCCCGAGGGTGACGAGGATGTTGAAGATGCTGCTGCCGATCACGCTGCCCACGGCGATGTCGGCGTTTTGCGCCAGGGTCGCCTGCAGGCTGACGGCCATTTGTGGGGCGCTGCTGCCGAACGCGACGACGGTCAGGCCGATGATCAGCGGTCGTACCTGCAAGCGTGCCGCCAGGCCCACGGCGGCGCGCACCAGCAGTTCGGCACCGCCGATCAGCAACAGCAGGGCGCCGAACAATTCGATCAGGCTGAGCAGCGGTAGGGCGGTGAGTAGGGAAATGGCCGGGCTCCGTCTATCAGTCGTCGAGGGCTTGCACCCGCACCCGTGCGGTGCCGCTGCGCAACATGCCCAGTCGCTCGGCGGCTTCGCGGGACACGTCGATCAAACGGCCACGAGTATACGGGCCGCGGTCATTGATGCGGACCACCACACTGTCGTTGTTTTTCAGGTTGGTGACTTTCACCCGGGTGCCGAACGGCAACCGGCGATGGGCGGCGGTCAGGCCATTCTGGTTGAAACGCTCGCCGCTGGCGGTGCGCTTGCCATGGTGCCGGGCACCGTAATAGGAGGCGACGCCGGCCTGGTCGTAGCCGTGTGGATCGACCGTCCCGCTCTGGCTGGCGCAACCGGCCAACAGGGACAGTAGCGCGCAGGCGCCGAGGAGACGCTTCATGTAGGGTTTTCCAAATACAAATGTGGGAGCGAGCAGTGGGGGCAAAGCCTGTGGGAGCAAAACTTGCTCGCGACGAACGATAACGCGGTCCACTGAGGGATCGAGGTGTCTTCATCGCGAGCAAGTTTTGCTCCCACAGGCTCGCTCCCGCAAGGGCGAAGGGAGCCAGGCGTGATATCTGGCTCCATGGCAATCAGCCCTCGAGCTTGCTTTTGAGCAGTTCGTTGACCTGTTGCGGGTTGGCCTTGCCCTTGGAGGCTTTCATGGCCTGGCCGACGAAGAAGCCGAACATCTTGCCGCGCTTGGCTTCGTCTGCCGCACGGTACTGTTCGACCTGCTCGGCGTTGGCCGCGAGCATTTCATCGAGCACGGCGCAAATGGCGCCGCTGTCGGTGACCTGCTTCAAGCCGCGCTTCTCGATGATCTCGTCGGCGCTGCCTTCACCATTGGCCATGGCTTCAAACACCATCTTGGCGATCTTGCCGGAAATGGTGTTGTCCTTGATCCGCACCAGCATGCCGCCCAGTTGCTCGGCCGAGACCGGCGACTCATCGATTTCCAGGCCCTGCTTGTTCAACAGGCTGCCCAGCTCGACCATCACCCAGTTGGCCGCCAGCTTGGCGTCGCCGCCGATGCTTACGACTTTCTCGAAGTAATCGGCTTGTTCGCGGCTGGTGGCCAGGACGTTGGCGTCATAGCTCGACAGCCCGAATTGCGCCTGGAAGCGCTCGCGTTTTTGCGGTGGCAGTTCCGGCAGGGTGGCGCGTACTTCGTCGAGGAACGTGTTCTCGATGACCACCGGCAGCAGGTCCGGGTCGGGGAAGTAACGGTAGTCGTTGGCTTCTTCCTTGCTGCGCATCGGACGGGTCTCGTCCTTGTTCGGGTCGTACAGGCGGGTCTGCTGGATGACCTTGCCACCGTCTTCGATCAGTTCGATCTGGCGCTGGATCTCGCTGTTGATCGCCTTCTCGATGAAGCGGAACGAGTTGACGTTCTTGATCTCGCAGCGGGTGCCGAATTCGACCTGGCCTTTGGGGCGGATCGACACGTTGCAGTCGCAGCGCAGCGAGCCTTCGGCCATGTTGCCGTCGCAGATGCCCAGGTAGCGCACCAATGCGTGGATCGCCTTGACGTAGGCCACGGCTTCCTTGGCGCTGCGCATGTCCGGCTCGGAGACGATTTCCAGCAGCGGCGTGCCGGCGCGGTTCAGGTCGATACCGGAGGCACCGTTGAATTCTTCGTGCAGGCTCTTGCCGGCGTCTTCTTCCAGGTGCGCACGGGTGATGCCGACGCGCTTGACCGTGCCGTCTTCCAGGGCGATGTCCAGGTGGCCCTTGCCAACGATCGGCAATTCCATCTGGCTGATCTGGTAGCCCTTGGGCAGATCCGGGTAGAAGTAGTTCTTGCGGGCGAACACGTTGTGTTGGCCGATCTCGGCGTCAATCGCCAGGCCGAACATCACCGCCATGCGCACCGCTTCGGCGTTGAGTACCGGCAGTACACCGGGCATGCCCAGGTCGACCAGGCTGGCCTGGGTGTTGGGCTCGGAGCCGAATGTGGTGGAACTACCGGAAAAGATTTTCGACCGGGTGGTGAGCTGTGTATGAATCTCCAGCCCGATCACGACTTCCCATTGCATGTGTTTCTCCTCAGAAGTCTTATCAGGGGATTTTGAAACGTCGCGAGCGAAGGTAAGGCAAGGCGAAAACTGGCGAGAAAGCGGAGTTGACTTTAGTCAATGAGCATTTCGAGCCAGTTTTCAACGCAGCATTACCGAGCGCAGCAGTTTCAAAACCCCTGAGGGGTGCGGGTGTGCCAGTCAGTGTGTAACTGATACTGGTGAGCCACGTTGAGCAGGCGGCCTTCCTGGAAATACGGCGCGAGCAACTGCACGCCCACCGGCAGGCCATCGACGAAACCGGCCGGCATGGACAGGCCCGGCAAGCCGGCGAGGTTGGCGGTGATGGTGTAGACGTCTTCCAGGTACTCGGCGACTGGGTCACTGTTCTTGGCGCCGAGTTTCCAGGCCGGGTTTGGCGTGGTCGGGCCGAGGATGATGTCGACCTCGTTGAAGGCGGCCATGAAGTCGTTCTTTACCAGGCGGCGGATTTTCTGCGCCTTGAGGTAGTAGGCATCGTAGTAGCCGGCGGACAACGCGTAGGCGCCGACCATGATCCGGCGCTGCACTTCGGCACCGAAGCCTTCGCCACGGGAGCGCTTGTACAGGTCGATCAGGTTTTCCGGGTTCTCGCAGCGATAGCCGAAGCGCACACCGTCGAAACGCGAGAGGTTCGAGGACGCTTCCGCCGGGGCGATCACGTAGTACGCGGGAATCGCGTGCTGCATGTTCGGCAGGCTGATTTCCTTGATGACCGCGCCGAGCTTCTCCAGCTCTTTGACGCTGTTGTGGACCCGCTCAGCGATACGTGGGTCGAGGCCGGCGCTGAAGTACTCCTTCGGCACGCCGATGCGCAGGCCTTGCAGCGAGCTGTTGAGGCTGGCGCTGTAGTCCGGAACTGGCTCATCGATGCTGGTGGAGTCGTTCGGGTCGAAGCCGGCCATGCCTTGCAGCAGGATCGCGCAGTCTTCTGCGGTGCGGGCCAGTGGGCCACCCTGGTCGAGGCTGGAGGCGTAGGCGATCATGCCCCAGCGCGAGACGCGGCCGTAGGTCGGCTTGAGGCCCGTGAGGTTGGTGAACGCCGCCGGTTGGCGAATCGAGCCGCCGGTGTCGGTGGCGGTGGCGGCCGGCAACAGGCGCGCAGCCACGGCGGCGGCGGAGCCACCGGAGGAGCCGCCCGGTACGTGCTCCAGGTTCCACGGGTTTTTCACTGCGCCGTAGTAGCTCGACTCGTTGGCCGAGCCCATGGCGAATTCGTCCATGTTGGTCTTGCCCAACGTCACGGCGCCGGCGGCGGCCAGCTTGGCGACCACGGTGGCATCGTACGGGGCCTTGAAGTTGTCGAGCATCTTCGAGCCGCAACTGGTGCGGATGCCCTGGGTGCAGAACAAGTCCTTGTGGGCAATCGGCGCACCGAGCAGGGTACCGGTTTCGCCGTTGGCGCGCCGGGCGTCGGCGGCCTTGGCCTGGCTCAGGGCCAGCTCTTGGGTGAGGCTGATGAAGCTGTTGAGCTGCGGATCAAGCTGGGCGATGCGCGCCAGCAGGACCTGGGTCAGCTCTTCGGAAGAAAACTTTTTATCGGCGAGTCCGCGGGCGATCTCGGCCAGGGTCATGTGATGCATGAGAGGCTCTTTCCCTTTAGTCGATGACTTTCGGAACCAGGTACAGGCCGTTTTCGACCGCTGGTGCGATGGACTGGTAGGCCTCGCGGTGATTGGACTCGGTCACGATGTCGGCGCGCAGGCGCTGGCTGGCTTCCAGCGGGTGGGCCAGCGGTTCGATACCGTCGGTATCGACCGCCTGCATCTCGTCGACCAGCCCCAGAATGCTGTTCAGGGCAGAAGTGATGTGTGGAAGATCGGCTTCATTAAGGCCCAGACAGGCCAGATGAGCGATTTTTTCCACGTCGGAGCGTTCAAGCGCCATGGGATTCTCCAGTGGAAAACAAAACGGACGTAGTCTGCCCGTGTGTTAGATTGTCGGAACACTACCGCATTTCTACGGTCCAGTGCCCTGTATCACAAATACTGTTCCTTTTTGACAGCGTCTATTGCCGTCATGCTGCGTTGCCGCTTCTCGCCATCGCGGGCTATGACTCTTCGCGGCGCCTTGCCTGGCGACAATAGTCACTCGGCAAAAAAAGGAACGCATTCGCGAAACAGGGCATTGGCCGCGATTGTGGGGTTTGGTGCACAGAAAAGCGGCCAATTTAACATATTGGCGCCTTGCCCAAAATCCCTGTCGTTGTTAGAGTTTGCCGCACTTTTTTACCCACGCGTTGCCTAGGGTCCCTTTCCCATGTTCAAGAAACTGCGTGGCATGTTTTCCAGCGATCTTTCCATTGACCTGGGCACTGCCAACACCCTTATTTACGTGCGCGAGCGCGGTATCGTTCTGAATGAACCCTCGGTCGTGGCCATCCGCACCCACGGTAACCAGAAAAGTGTCGTGGCTGTCGGTACGGAAGCCAAGCGCATGCTGGGCCGTACACCGGGCAACATCGCGGCCATTCGCCCAATGAAAGACGGCGTGATCGCCGATTTTAGCGTCTGCGAAAAGATGCTGCAGTACTTCATCAACAAGGTTCACGAAAACAGCTTCCTGCAGCCCAGCCCTCGTGTGCTGATCTGCGTTCCATGCAAGTCCACCCAGGTAGAGCGACGCGCTATCCGTGAATCGGCCCTCGGCGCCGGTGCCCGTGAAGTGTTCCTGATCGAAGAGCCAATGGCTGCTGCCATCGGTGCCGGCTTGCCGGTGGAAGAAGCCCGCGGCTCGATGGTCGTCGACATCGGTGGTGGTACCACTGAAATCGCGCTGATCTCCCTCAACGGTGTGGTCTACGCCGAATCCGTACGTGTGGGCGGCGACCGTTTCGACGAAGCGATCATCACTTATGTGCGTCGCAATTACGGCAGCCTGATCGGCGAATCCACCGCCGAGCGTATCAAGCAGGAAATCGGCACGGCCTATCCGGGTGGTGAAGTGCGTGAAGTCGACGTGCGCGGTCGCAACCTGGCCGAAGGCGTTCCACGGGCCTTTACGCTCAACTCCAACGAAGTGCTCGAAGCGCTGCAAGAGTCGCTGGCGACCATCGTCCAGGCCGTCAAGAGCGCCCTGGAGCAATCGCCGCCGGAGCTGGCGTCGGACATCGCCGAGCGCGGCCTGGTGCTGACCGGTGGTGGCGCGCTGCTGCGTGACCTCGACAAGCTGCTGGCCCAGGAAACCGGGCTGCCGGTGATCGTTGCCGAAGACCCGTTGACCTGCGTTGCCCGCGGCGGTGGCCGTGCGTTGGAAATGATGGACAAGCACACCATGGACCTGCTCTCCAGCGAATAAGTTGGCTGGAACGTCTATGTTGTTCGCTCCCGGGCAGCACTTTGCAGTGCTGCCCGTTGGCGTTTATCTTCTGTCATTCGTATCCAGGCCGGTTTGATGCCGTATGAATAAAGAAAACATTTGCCTGGGAGGAGCGGCCTATTAAACCGCTTTTCGCTAAAGGCCCCTCATTGGGTGTACGCCTGCTGGTGTTGACCGTGCTCTCGGTCGCGCTGATGGTGGTCGATGCCCGCTTCACGCTGCTCAAGCCAGTGCGCAGCCAGATGTCGCTGGTGTTGATGGAGTCCTACTGGATCACCGACCTGCCGCAGCGCTTGTGGCAAGGTGTGGCCAGCCAGTTTGGCAGCCGGACCGAACTGGTCGCCGAAAACGAAAAACTCATGACCGAAAACTTGCTGTTGCAGGGGCGCATGCAAAAGCTGGCGGCCCTCACCGAGCAGAACGTGCGGCTGCGTGAGTTGCTCAATTCTTCTGCGCTGGTCAACGAGAAGGTCGAAGTGGCCGAATTGATCGGCATGGACCCCAACCCCTTCACCCACCGCATCATCATCAACAAAGGGGAGCGCGACGGCGTCGTCCTCGGCCAGCCGGTGCTTGATGCCCGGGGCCTGATGGGCCAGGTGGTGGAGTTGATGCCCTACACCTCCCGGGTGTTGCTGCTGACCGACACCACCCACAGCATTCCTGTGCAGGTCAATCGCAACGGCTTGCGCGCGATTGCCAGCGGCACCGGCAATCCGGAACGCCTGGAACTGCGGCACGTGGCCGATACCGCCGATATCAAGGAAGGCGACCTGCTGGTCAGCTCCGGTCTTGGCCAGCGCTTCCCGGCCGGTTATCCGGTGGCTACGGTCAAGGAAGTCATCCATGACTCCGGTCAGCCGTTTGCCATCGTTCGCGCGGTGCCGACGGCCGCATTGAATCGCAGCCGCTATCTGCTGCTGGTATTTAGCGACAACCGCACGCCCGAAGAGCGTGCCAACGATGCCGCCGTGGCCCAGGAAGCCCAGGACCGCCAGGGCGGCGAGTCGGCTGCGACAGCAACGCCTGCGCCTGTCCCGGTCACGGTGCCAAAACCACCAGTGCCTGCACCGGCGACGGCGGCTCCGGCCACCACGCCAGCGGCAACCCCGGCCACCGCACCCGCCGCGCCTGCCGTGAAACCGACCCGGTCGGCCAGAAACGTGTCCGCCGCGCAGCCAGCTCAGCCAGCCCGGCCCGCCGTCAAACCGCCAGCCGCCACGCCGGCCACCGCGCCAGCCTCCAGGGGAGCACGAGAAGAATGAGCAGTACCCAATCCGGTAACGGCTGGATGGTCTGGCTGACCTTCGCCATCGGCCTGTTGCTCAGTGTTTCGCCGCTGCCGCAGTTCATGGAAATCCTGCGCCCACTGTGGCTGGCCCTGTTGCTGGCCTTCTGGGCACTGGCCTTGCCGCACAAGGTCGGCATGGTCACCGCCTGGTGCCTGGGCCTGGCCGAGGACGTGCTGTATGGCACGTTGCTGGGGCAGAACGCGCTGATTCTGACGCTGATCACCTTCCTGGTGCTGTCGTTGCAACAACGCCTGCGGATGTTCCCCATGTGGCAGCAGTGCCTGGTGATCCTGGTGATCTTCGGCCTGGCGCAACTGGTGCAACTGTGGCTCAGCGCGCTGACCGGCAATCGCCAGCCGACCCTGGCGCTGATCTTGCCAGCCCTGGTCAGTGCCTTGCTCTGGCCATGGGTCAGCTTCGGTTTGCGTGGCCTGCGCCTGCGTTTCAAAATCAACTGATTCGCTCAGGATATCTACACTTTTTGATGACTCACATCCCTGTGGCCAGAGGGTTCTGTAGGCGCTGGCGAAGCCTGCGATCTTTTGATTTTGATCTTTCGCTTGCGACTCAATTGTCTGGGACAAGATCGCAGCCTCGCTTCGCTCGTCAGCGCCTACACAGTTCCTACGGCGCAGCCCGGCGGGAGCAATCTCTGGCCACAAAAGCCGGCCGCGTTAGGGAGATGTCTTGATGAAACCGCTTTACCTCGCCTCAGGCTCGCCGCGTCGGCGTGAACTGCTCACGCAGATCGGCGTGCCCTTTACCGCCATCGGCGCAGACATCGACGAAACGCCCCTGGACCACGAAACCCCTGCGGCCTATGTCGAGCGCCTGGCGCGTGGCAAGGCCGAGGCGGGGCGGCGAGCCTTGGACGCCGGCTTCGATGTCTGCGTGTTGGGCGCCGATACGGCTGTGGTACTGGACGGACGAATTCTCGGTAAGCCCGTGGACCAGGCCGATTCCATGACGATGCTCTTGAGCCTGTCCGCTCGCGAGCATGAAGTATTGACCGCCATTGCCATACTGGATGGGCAGCGTTGCCAATCCCGCGTTGTGCGCAGCCGGGTGCGCTTTCGTTCGATCACGGAACAGGAGGCGGCGGCCTATTGGGCCAGCGGAGAACCCCGGGACAAGGCCGGCGGCTATGGTATTCAAGGACTGGGCGCGGTGTTCGTGGCCGGGCTTGAAGGCAGTTATTCCGCCGTGGTTGGCCTGCCGCTGTGCGAAACCGCAGAACTGTTGGGCCATTTCGGCATACCCTGTTGGCAAACCTTGAGCGCGCGCTGAGCGCCGTCTGACTTGATGCGGCCATAATCGTGAATATGCCTGAACGAGACCCTGCCATGAGTGAAGAGATCCTGATCAACATCACACCGATGGAATCGCGCGTGGCGGTGGTTGAAAACGGTGTGCTGCAAGAGGTCCACGTCGAGCGTACGCAAAAGCGTGGCATTGTCGGCAATATCTACAAAGGCAAGGTGGTGCGGGTGCTGCCGGGCATGCAGGCGGCATTCGTCGACATCGGCCTGGACCGCGCGGCGTTCATCCATGCTTCGGAAATTTCCATGCGTGAAGGGCCGGCCGTGGAGAGCATCAGCGCGCTGGTGCATGAAGGCCAGAGCTTGGTGGTGCAGGTCACCAAGGACCCCATCGGCTCCAAGGGCGCGCGCCTGACCACGCAGCTGTCGATTCCGTCGCGCTACCTGGTGTACATGCCGCGTACCGCCCACGTTGGCATTTCCCTGAAGATCGAAGACGAAGCCGAGCGCGAGCGCCTCAAGCAGGTGGTCAGCGACTGTGTGGAAAAAGAAGGCATCAAGGAAGTCGGTGGGTTCATCCTGCGCACCGCCGCCGAGGGGGCCGGTGCCGATGAGATCCTCATGGACATCCGCTACCTGCGCAGGCTTTGGGACCAGATAGCCGCGCAGATCAAGACTATTGCCACCCCCAGTGTGATCTACGAAGACCTGGGCCTGGCGCTGCGAACTTTGCGCGATCTGGTCAGCCCCAAGATCGAGAAGATCCGCATCGACTCCCGGGAAACCTTCCAGAAAACCACCCAGTTCGTGGCCGAACTGATGCCCGAAATCGCCGACCGTCTCGAGCATTACCCCGGCGAGCGGCCGATTTTCGACCTGTATGGCGTCGAGGACGAAATTCAGAAAGCCCTGGAGCGCAAGGTGCCGCTCAAGTCCGGTGGTTACCTGGTGGTCGATCCGGCCGAAGCCATGAGTACCATCGACGTCAACACCGGGGCGTTCGTCGGCCATCGCAACCTGGAAGAAACCATCTTCAAGACCAACCTGGAAGCCGCCACGGCCATTGCCCGGCAACTGCGCCTGCGCAACCTGGGCGGGATCATCATCATCGACTTCATCGACATGGAGGATGAAGAGCATCAGCGGCAGGTGCTGCGGACCCTGGAAAAACAACTCGAACGCGACCACGCCAAGACCAACATCATCGGTATCACCGAGCTGGGCCTGGTGCAGATGACCCGCAAACGCACCCGCGAAAGCCTCGAACAGGTGCTGTGCGAGCCGTGCAGCAGTTGCCAGGGCCGCGGCAAGCTCAAGACCCCGGAAACCGTGTGTTACGAAATCTTCCGGGAAATCCTCCGCGAGGCGCGCGCCTATCAGGCGACTGGCTATAGAGTGTTGGCGAACCAGAAAGTGGTGGATCGCCTGCTCGACGAGGAGTCAGGCAATGTCGCGGAGCTGGAAGCGTTTATCGGACGCACGATTCGCTTTCAGGTGGAAACCATGTATTCCCAGGAACAATACGACGTGGTGTTGCTCTGAAGAGCTTGGGAAGCGGCGGGCCCGCGGATTTGATTGTCTTTGCCAGGGGAGCCTACTGACATGGAGCGTCTGACACGCATGACGGCGACGCTGACCCGCTGGGGGCTGGGGCTGTGCGCGCTGCTGCTGGTGTTGCTGGCGTTGTACGTCAGCCTCGGTCGTGAGCTGATCCCGCTGGTGGCCGAATATCGCGCCGAGGTCGAGACCCGGACCGCCGCCGCCTTGGGCATGCCTGTGCACATCGGCAGCCTCGACGGTAGTTGGAGCGCCCTGTCGCCAATCCTGGCGGCGCGCGACGTGGTGGTCGGTGAAGGCTCCAACGCCTTGCACCTGGATCAGGTGCGAGCCGTGCCAGACCTTTGGGACAGCCTGCTGGCGCGGCAGGTGCGCATCGCCCACTTGGAAGTCAGCGGCCTGAAGATCAGCCTCAAGGAGGGCGCCGACGGCAAGTGGGCCCTGGAAGGCCTGCCGGTGAAGGAGGACCAGCCCCTCGATCCGCAGCAACTGCTCGAGCGCCTGCAGGTGGTTTCCAAGCTCTCGGTGCTCGATAGCCAAGTGACCTTGCAGCCCCTTGAGCAACCACCGCTGACCCTCACCTACGTCGGTTTGAGCCTGCGCATCGGCGCCACCCGCCAGCGGCTGGAGGTCCGCTTGACCCTGCCTGACGGGCAGCCCGTGGCGATCAACCTGCGCACCCGTATCCGCGCCAGTAATTGGAAGAATGGCCAGGTCGAGGCGTACCTGAGCCTGCCGCAAAGCGACTGGTCACAATGGCTGCCGAAACGCCTGACCCAGCAATGGAATTTTTCCCGGATCAAGGCCGGTGGCGAGTTCTGGCTGAGTTGGGGCGGCGGTACGCTGCAAAGCGCGGTCATGCGCTTGAACGCTCCTGACATCCTGGGTGCTTACGCCGAGCGCAAGCCGGTGCAGATCCATAACCTGGCGCTCAATGGCTATTTTCAGCGTGGCGACCAGGGGTTTACCGCGACCTTCGATTCCCTGGCGATGAACCTGGGTGAAACCCGCTGGGAATCACGCCTGCAACTGCAACAGAGTGCCGCCACCGAACAGGCCGAGGAGCGCTGGCACCTGCAAGCCGACCGTCTCGACTTGACCCCGCTCACGCCTTTACTCAATGCCCTGGCACCGTTGCCCGAAGGCCTGGCGACGACCATCGACCGTCTCAAGGTGACCGGTGCCCTGCGCAACGTGCTGCTGGACTACCGGCCGCAGAACACCGGTGACCAGAAAATCAGCTTCGCCACCAACCTGGACACCGTGGGCTTTGATGCCTATCGCGGCGCCCCGGCTGCGCGCAATGTATCGGGGAGCCTGAGCGGCGACCTCGGTGGCGGCGAGCTGCGCATGGACAGCAAGGATTTTTCCCTGCACCTGGACCCGATTTTCGCCAAGCCCTGGCAGTACCTGCAGGCCAACGCCCGGCTAACCTGGAAGCTCGACAAGCAAGGCTTCACCCTGATCGCGCCGTATTTGAAGGTGCTGGGCGAGGAGGGCCGGATTGCCGGCGACTTCCTGATCCGTCTGCATTTCGACCACAGCCAGGAAGACTACATGGACCTGCGGGTCGGCCTGGTGGACGGTGACGGACGCTACACCGCCAAGTACCTGCCGGCGGTCCTCAGCCCGGCGCTGGATGAGTGGCTGCGCACGGCCATCGTCAAGGGTGCGGTGGATGAGGGCTTTTTCCAGTATCAAGGCTCGCTCAATCACGGTGCTGAGGACGCGGCACGCAGTATCAGCCTGTTTTTCAAGGTGCATGACGCCGAACTGGCGTTCCAGCCGGGCTGGCCTTCGGTCAGCAAGGTCAGCGGCGATGTCTTCGTCGAAGACAGCGGCGTACGCATCTTCGCCAGTCAAGGCCAATTGCTCGATACCCAGGTCAAGGATGTTTCGGTGAGCATTCCCCATGTACCCAGCGGGCAGAGTTCTCATCTGCTGCTGGACGGCGGGTTCGCCGGTGGGCTGGGCGACGGTCTGAAAATCCTCCAGACCGCGCCGATCGGGACCGCCGAGACTTTCGCCGGCTGGGAAGGCGAGGGCGATCTGCAAGGCAGCGTGAAGCTCGACATCCCCCTGGTCAAAGCCGAGCAACCGAAGATTCTGGTGGACTTCGCCACCGACAAGGCCCGTCTCAAACTCAGCGAACCGCTGCTGGAACTGACCCAGCTCAAGGGCGATTTCCGCTTCGACAGCAACAAGGGGCTGAGCGGCAAGGGCATCAGTGCCCGGGCGTTCGACCGGCCCGTGACCGCGCAGATTTTCGCCGAGGGCCGCGCCGGAGCACTCAACACCCGGGTCGCCGCGTCCGGGCAGGTAGAGGTCAAGAAACTCACCAGTTGGTTGAATGTCACCCAGCCGTTGCCGGTATCTGGTGTCGTGCCCTACCAGTTGCAAGTGATCCTCGACGGCGCCGACAGCCAGTTGTCAGTCAGTTCCAACCTCAAGGGCGTGGCACTGGACCTGCCGGCACCCTTTGGTATGGCCGCCAATGTCGGACGCGACACGGTGTTTCGAATGACCCTGCAAGGGCCGGAGCGGCGTTATTGGGTCGATTATGGCAACCTGGCCAGGTTCACTTACGCCGCGCCGAGCGGCAAATTAGCCGACGGTCGCGGCGAATTGTTGCTGGGTGCCGGCGATGCCGTTCTGCCTGGGGCCAAGGGGCTGCGACTGCGCGGCACGCTGTCGGAACTGGACGTGAGTCCTTGGCAGGACCTGGTGAACAAGTACGTCGGTCAGGATCCGGGCGGCAGTGCCAAGCAACTGCTGAGCAGCGTCAATCTGACCGTTGGCAAGCTCACGGCCATGGGCACCACCCTGGACCAGGCGTCGGTGCAACTGGACCGCAAGCCGAACGCCTGGGCCTTGCGGCTTAACAGTCAGCAGGCCAAGGGCGATGTAAGCCTGCCGGATGCGAAGGCCACCCCGATTGGTATCAAGCTTGATTATGTGCGCTTGCCGGCCACAGATCCGACGGTCCAGGCGGATGAAAACGCTCCGGACCCTTTGGCGTCGGTCGATCCTGGCAAAATCCCGGCCATGGATATTGCCATCGACCAACTGTTTCAGGGCCCTGATCTCATCGGTGCGTGGTCGTTGAAAGTGCGACCGACCGCCAAGGGCATCGCGCTGAGCAATCTGGACATGGGCCTCAAGGGCATGGTGTTGAACGGCAGTGGTGGTTGGGAGGGTTCGCCCGGCTCCACCAGCAGTTGGTACAACGGCCGTATTGGCGGCAAGAACCTGGGTGACGTGCTCAAGGGCTGGGGTTATGCCCGGAGCGTGACCAGTCAGACATTCCGCCTGGATGTCGACGGCCGCTGGCCCGGCTCGCCGGCGTGGGTTGCCACCAAGCGCTTTTCTGGCAGCCTCGACGCGTCACTGAGCAAGGGCCAGTTTGTCGAAGTGGAAGGTAGCGCCCAGGCGCTACGGGTATTTGGCCTGTTGAACTTCAACTCCATCGGCCGCCGCTTGCGCCTGGACTTCTCCGACCTGTTCAGCAAGGGCCTGAGTTACGACCGGGTCAAAGGGCTGCTGGTGGCGAGCGACGGTGTGTACGTGACCCGCGAACCCATTACCCTGACCGGGCCGTCGAGCAACCTGGAACTCAATGGCACGCTGGACATGGTGGCCGACCGAGTCGATGCCAAGCTGCTGGTGACGCTGCCGGTGACCAACAACCTGCCGATCGCCGCGCTGATCGTTGGCGCACCGGCGGTGGGTGGGGCGCTGTTTCTGATCGACAAACTGATCGGTGACCGTGTAGCGCGCTTTGCCAGCGTAAGATACGACGTCAAGGGGCCGTGGAAAGAGCCGAAGATTACCTTCGACAAGCCGTTTTGACAGTTCGACGCCAACTCCCTTGTGGGAGCGGGCCTGTGGGGGCAAAGCTTGCTCGCGATTGCGGTGTTTCAGCCAGCCTGTATGTTGGATGTACCTGCCTCATCGCGAGCAAGCTTCGCTCCCACAGCCGCCTCCGGCGAGGATAAAAAGAGGGAAGCTTCATGCCAGTCGCAGTGATTCAAATGGTCAGCCAACGCGATGTGCTCGCCAACCTGGCCCGCGCCCATGTGCTGCTGGAGCAGGCTGCCGCAGGCGGCGCCAGGCTGGCCGTGCTGCCGGAGAATTTTGCCGCGATGGGACGGCGGGACATTGCCGATATCGGTCGAGCCGAAGCCTTTGGTCAGGGACCTATCCTGCCCTGGTTGAAACAGGTCGCGCGAGACCTCAAGTTATGGATTGTGGCCGGCACATTGCCGTTGCCACCGGTGGACCAGCCCGAGGCCAGGTCCCATGCCTGTTCGTTGCTGGTCGACGATCAAGGCCAGATCGTGGCGCGCTACGATAAGCTGCACCTGTTCGATGTCGATGTGGCGGACAATCGCGGGCGCTATCGCGAGTCGGATGACTATGCTTATGGCGCCAACGTGGTGGTTGCCGATACCCCCGTGGGTCGGGTGGGCCTGACGGTCTGTTATGACTTGCGGTTCCCGGAGCTCTACAGCGAGCTGCGGGCTGCCGGGGCCGAACTGATCGCGGCGCCGTCGGCGTTTACCGCGGTAACCGGTGCGGCCCATTGGGAGGTGCTGATCCGCGCCCGGGCTATCGAGACCCAGTGCTACGTGCTGGCGGCCGCCCAGGGCGGCGTGCATCCGGGGCCGCGGGAAACCTTTGGCCACGCCGCGATTGTCGACCCATGGGGCCGTGTGCTGGCGCAACAGGATCAAGGTGAGGCCGTGCTGCTGGCCGAGCGCGACAGCAGCGAACAGGCGTCCATCCGGGCGCGCATGCCGGTGGCCAGCCATCGGCGCTTTTTCTCGCAGGGCGCTCGACAGCGGCCTGTCCAAGACGACGAATTCAAGGCGTAAATCATATGAGCGGGTTGTTGTCCTCAGTCAGTGAACACCTTCTAGCCCCCGGCGGCGTGACCCTCGAAAGCCTGCAAGGCGTGCTGGGCGACCTGGCCGGCCCGGGCATCGATGCGGCCGACCTGTATTTCCAGGGGCAGATCTCCGAGTCCTGGTCGCTGGAAGACGGCATCGTCAAGGAAGGCAGTTTCAACCTCGACCAGGGCGTGGGCGTGCGCGCCCAGTCCGGGGAAAAGACCGGTTTTGCCTACAGCAACGCCATCACCCTCGAAGCCCTTGGCGCTGCTGCCCGTGCGGCCCGCTCGATCTCCCGCGCCGGGCAGAACGGCACGGTCCAGGCGTTCAGCAGCCAGGACGTGGCACAGTTGTATACGCCGGATAACCCGCTGGAAGTCATGAGCCGCGCCGAAAAAGTCGAGCTGCTCAAGCGCATCGACGTTGCCACCCGTGCCCTCGACCCGCGCATCCAGCAAGTGTCGGTCAGCATGGCCGGGGTCTGGGAACGGATCCTGGTGGCTTCCACCGACGGCGGCCTGGCGGCGGACGTGCGGCCGCTGGTGCGGTTCAACGTCAGCGTGATCGTCGAGCAGAATGGTCGCCGTGAGCGCGGCGGCCATGGCGGCGGCGGGCGCACCGACTACCGTTATTTCCTCAGCGAAGACCGCGCCATGGGCTACGCCCGCGAAGCGCTGCGTCAGGCGCTGGTCAACCTGGAGGCCATTCCGGCCCCGGCAGGTACGTTGCCGGTGGTGCTGGGGTCCGGTTGGTCCGGCGTGCTGCTGCACGAAGCAGTCGGCCACGGCCTGGAAGGCGATTTCAACCGCAAGGGCAGTTCGGCCTATAGCGGGCGCATGGGGGAAATGGTCGCCTCGAAACTCTGCACCATTGTCGATGACGGCACCCTGGCCGGGCGTCGCGGCTCCCTGAGCGTCGACGATGAAGGCACCCCGACCGAATGCACCACACTGATCGAGAACGGCGTGCTGAAGGGCTACATGCAGGACAAACTCAACGCCCGGCTGATGGGCGTGGCCCGTACCGGCAACGGTCGCCGTGAGTCCTACGCGCACCTGCCGATGCCGCGCATGACCAACACCTACATGCTCGGTGGCCAGAGCGATCCGGCGGAAATCATCGCCTCGGTGAAAAAAGGCATCTATTGCGCCAACCTCGGCGGCGGCCAGGTGGACATCACCAGCGGTAAGTTTGTGTTCTCCACCAGTGAGGCCTACCTGATCGAAGACGGCAAGATCACCGCACCGGTCAAGGGCGCGACCCTGATCGGCAATGGGCCGGAGGCGATGAGCAAGGTGTCGATGGTCGGTAACGACCTGGCGCTGGACAGCGGTGTGGGCACGTGCGGCAAGGACGGGCAATCGGTGCCGGTGGGCGTCGGCCAGCCGACCCTGAAGATCGATGCGATTACCGTGGGTGGCACGGGCGCATAAGCATGTACACGATCTCTGTAGGAACCCTGTAGAAGCTGTGTAGGAGCCGTGCAGGAGCTGTGTAGGAGCTGTCGAGTGCAACGAGGCTGCGATCTTTCCCCTGCCACTTGAATCTCAAGCGAAAGATCAAAAGATCAAAAGATCAAAAGATCAAAAGATCAAAAGATCGCAGCCTGCGGCAGCTCCTACAGAGCGGATGGAACTCAGCGCAGGCCGCGTTGGGTTTCGTCCAGCTCACGGATGTACTTGAAGATTTTACGGCTCGAGGCCGGTGGCTTGTTCTGCGCCAGTTCGTGCTGGGCCTGACGGATCAGGGAGCGCAATTGCTGACGATCGGCCTCCGGGTAGTCGATGACGAATTTTTCCAGGGTGCCGTCGTCGCCTGCGATCAAGCGATCGCGCCAGCGCTCCAGGTTGTGGAAACGTTCGTTGTACTGCCGGGTGGAGGCATCGAGTTGATCGAGCAGGACCAGGATGGCGTCAGTGTCCTGATCGCGCATCAGTTTGCCGATGAATTGCAGGTGCCGTTTACGCGCGATATTCGCGGTGTGCTTGGGCGCATCGGCCAGGGCCCGACGCAGGGCGTCGGTCAAAGGCAGTTTGGCCAGCAAGTCAGGCTTGAGTGTTGTCAGGCGCTCGCCGAGGTCAACCAGAGCATGCAGCTCGCGTTTGACCTGGGATTTGCTTTTTTCACCCTCGTAGAGGGAGTCGTCGTAAGAATCAACCATGGTGGCAGTCCGCAAAGAAACGCCGCCATGATAACCAGTCGGGGGCCGCTTGTCCGGCCCGGTCGCTCGATGGCCATCACCGAAAAGAGAATTTTAGTGGAGAACACCATGAGTGCAGTTCAAAGCGTCGGCCCGCAAGCATTGCCGGCACTGCAGGAGCAAGTTGAGCAGATCCTTGCCGAGGCCAAGCGCCAGGGCGCCAGTGCCTGTGAAGTAGCGGTGTCCCTGGAGCAGGGGCTGTCGACGTCGGTGCGCCAGCGCGAGGTGGAAACTGTCGAGTTCAATCGCGACCAGGGCTTTGGCATCACCTTGTACGTGGGCCAGCGCAAGGGGTCGGCCAGCACTTCGGCAAGCGGTCCGGAGGCCATTCGCGAGACCGTCGCCGCGGCACTGGCGATTGCCAAGCACACCTCCGAAGACGAAGCCTCGGGCCTGGCTGATGCCGCGCTGATGTGCAAGGAACAGCGGGACTTCGACCTGTTCCACGCCTGGGACATCACCCCCGAGCAGGCGATCGAACAGGCACTGCGTTGCGAAGCCGCGGCATTCGAGGCTGACAGCCGGATCAAGAACGCCGACGGTACGACGCTCAATACCCACCAGGGCTGCCGGGTCTATGGCAACAGCCACGGTTTCATCGGCGGTTATGCATCGACCCGCCACAGCCTCAGTTGCGTGATGATCGCCGAAGCCAACGGCCAGATGCAGCGCGATTACTGGTACGACGTGAACCGCCAGGGCACCTTGCTGGCGGACCCGGTAAGTATTGGCCAGAAAGCCGCGCAACGGGCGGCCAGTCGCCTGGGCGCGCGGCCGGTACCAACCTGTGAGGTTCCGGTGCTGTTTTCGGCCGAGCTGGCCGGCGGCCTGTTCGGCAGCTTCCTGTCGGCGGTGTCCGGCGGCAACCTGTACCGCAAGTCGTCGTTCCTCGAGGGCGCGTTGGGCCAGAAACTGTTTCCGGAATGGATGACTATCGACGAGCGTCCGCACCTGATGCAGGCCATGGGCAGCTCGGCGTTCGACGGCGACGGCCTGGCCACTTACGCCAAGCCGTTCGTGGAAAACGGCGAGTTGGTGTCCTACATCCTCGGCACCTATTCGGGTCGCAAGCTCGGCATGCCGAGCACCGCCAATGCCGGTGGCGTGCATAACCTGTTCGTGACCCATGGTGAAGAAGACCAGGCGGCCTTGCTGCGGCGCATGGGCCGGGGCCTGCTGGTGACCGAACTGATGGGCCACGGACTGAACATGGTCACCGGGGACTATTCCCGCGGCGCGGCGGGTTTCTGGGTCGAGAACGGCGAGATCCAGTTCCCGGTCCAGGAAGTGACCATCGCCGGGAACATGCGCGACATGTTCAAGCAGATCGTAGCGGTGGGCAACGATCTGGAACTGCGCAGCAACATCCGCACCGGTTCGGTGCTGATCGAGCGAATGACGGTGGCGGGTAGCTGACCTCAGTCGCCATGAAAAAGCGCGTCATCCTCGCGGGTGACGCGCTTTTTTTGTGTTCACAAACCCCTGTGCCGAGGGAGCAATCGCTACCGCGACGATGAATTTGTGCTGCTTCGTGGTTGTGTTGGTTATTATTATCATCTAATAATAAGTCTCATTCACCGAGTGAGCCCCGGTCATGAGTTCTGCCTTGCACGAACAACCCTGCCTTGAAAACTGGCGCTGGATGAGCCGCCAGATCCGTTGCGCGATGAACCCGGACGAGCCGCGGTTGATCGAGCACTACCTGGCTGAGGGCCGCTATCTGGCCTGCTGCACCGCCACTTCGCCATGGATGATCTCCGAGACCGCGTTCCGGCTGCTGCTCGACACCGCCTCGGATGTCGCGCTGCCCTGGCATTGGCGCAATCTCTGCCTCGACCAGGCCTGGCGCCCTCTGCGTGAGCTCGAACAACAATCACTGTGCCGCTGCCGCCTCAAGCGCTGGCAGGGTCATGCCTGGGCGCTGGCGACCTGCGCCTTGGAACCGTCGATTCCTCATATTGAACTGGTGCAAGGATCTCCCGATGAGTAATACCCGTATCGAACGCGACAGTATGGGCGAGCTGCAAGTCCCGGTGGATGCTCTCTATGGCGCCCAGACCCAGCGCGCCGTGAACAACTTTCCGGTCAGCGGACAGTGTATGCCGGCGCAGTTCATCCGCGCCCTGATCCTGGCCAAGGCTGCCGCCGCCCGGGCCAACGTAGAGCTGGAACAAATCAGCGCGGCCCAGGGCAAGGCCATCGTCGATGCGTCTCTGGGATTGCTCGAAGGCCGCTTCATGGACCATTTTCCGGTGGACATCTTCCAGACCGGCTCCGGCACCAGCTCCAACATGAACGCCAACGAAGTGATCGCGACCCTCGCCAGTCGCCTGCTGGGGGAAACGGTCAATCCGAACGACCACGTCAATTGCGGCCAGAGCAGCAACGACATCATCCCCACCAGCATTCATGTCAGCGCTGCGCTGGCCTTGCGTGAGCAACTGCTGCCGGCGCTGTTGCGCCTGGTGCAGGTGATCGAGCGCAAGGCCGCAGAGGTTCACCCATTCATCAAGACGGGTCGCACCCATCTGATGGATGCCATGCCGGTGCGCCTGAGCCAGGTGCTTGACGGTTGGGCGCAACAGCTCAAGGCCAATATCGACCACTTGGAGGATGTGCTGCCGAGCCTGCAATCCCTGGCCCAGGGCGGGACGGCGGTCGGCACCGGGGTCAATGCCCATCCACGTTTCGCCGAGCTGTTCAGCCAACAACTGACGCAATTGACCCAGGTGCAATTCACCCCGGGCAAGAATTTGTTCGCGCTGATCGGCTCCCAGGACACCGCCGTAGCGGTTTCCGGGCAGCTCAAGACCACTGCCGTGTCGCTGATGAAAATCGCCAACGACCTGCGCTGGATGAATTCCGGGCCGCTGGCAGGCCTGGGCGAGATCGAGCTCGAAGGCTTGCAACCGGGCTCCTCGATCATGCCCGGCAAGGTCAACCCGGTCATTCCTGAAGCGACCGCGATGGTGGCGGCCCAAGTGATTGGCAACGACACGGTGATTACTATCGCCGGTCAATCGGGAAACTTCGAATTGAACGTGATGCTGCCGATCATCGCCCAGAACCTGCTGAGCAGCATCGCCTTGATGTCCACTGCCAGCCGCTTGCTGGCGGACAAGGCCATCGCCAGCTTCAGGGTCAACGAGGCTCAGCTCAAGGAAGCGTTGTCGCGCAACCCGATCCTGGTAACCGCGCTGAATCCGATCATTGGTTACCAGAAGGCCGCTGAAATCGCCAAGAAGGCTTATCAGCAAGGCCGGCCGGTCATCGATGTCGCCCTGGAGCATACCGACCTGACCCGCCGCGAACTCGAAGTCCTGCTGGACCCGGAGAAGCTCACCGCTGGCGGCGTGTAATCCCGGCACCTGTGTGGAGGACTCATCATGGAACACTGGAAACGTACGATCGAACGGGCCAATCGCTGTTTCATGCTGGGTGAGTTGGTAGACGCCCGCGAAGCCTACCTGCAAGCCCTGGCGCTGGCCCAGGTGTTGTTCGAGCGTTGGGCGGATGCCGACGAAGCCGTGGCCGCGTGTGTCGTCTCCCATCACAACCTGGCGGACCTGCACTTGCGCCTGAACCAGCCGGAGGAGAGCGCCGAGTATCTGTGTGCGATCCACCAAAGGTTGTTGCAGGCGATGCAGGACGAACGCTTGGCGCCGGCCCTGCGCACCGCCGCGCTGCGTCAGAGCCACAAGACCTATGTCGAACTGCTGAATTTCATCAGCGAGCACGGTGAGTACCCACGCACCCAGCGCCTGCTGCACTGCACTGCCGCTACGCCCCGGCAGCGCAATGCCCCTCTTCATCATGGAGTTCATTGAAAATGGCTTTTACCTTACCTGCATTGCCCTACACCTATGACGCCCTGGAGCCGCACATTGATGCGCAAACCATGGAGATCCACTACACCAAGCATCACCAGACCTACATCAATAACCTCAACGCAGCGGTGGACGGCACCGAATACGCCGGGTGGCCCGTCGAAAAACTGGTGTCCAGTGTTGAGCAGTTGCCGGCAAGCCTGCAGGCCGCGGTGATCAACCAGGGCGGCGGTCATGCCAACCATTCGCTGTTCTGGGAAGTGATGACACCCCGGGGCGGCGGCCAGCCCGATGGCGCCTTGGCGGCGGCAATCGAAGCGCAGTTGGGCGGTATCGAGGGTTTCAAGGAAGCCTTCACCAAAGCGGCGCTGACCCGTTTCGGCAGTGGCTGGGCCTGGTTGAGCGTGACCCCGCAAAAGACCCTGGTGGTGGAAAGCAGCGGCAACCAGGACAGCCCGCTGATGAATGGCAACACACCGATTCTTGGCCTGGACGTCTGGGAGCACGCCTATTATCTGCGCTACCAGAACCGTCGTCCGGAATACATCAGTGCCTTCTACAACGTGATCAACTGGCCTGAGGTCGCCCGGCGCTACCAGGTTGCGTTGGCTTCGAGTCCTTCGTGAAAGCAACTCAAGGCTGACTATGGATACTCAAACACTGGCGATTGGAAGCGGACGGATGTTCCGCTATGCCTTGGGATCGCTGTTGCTGTTGGCCGGGATGACGTTGTTGGCGGCGCAGGGCCTGGCTTGGTTGGACCTGGACCCCAGGTTGTTGCGCGCGCTCGAGGGCGGCGGGCTCTGCGCCTTGGGCACCGCGCTGGGGGCGGTGCCGGTGTTGGTCATCCGGCGCATGCCCCAGGTGGTTAGCGATTCACTGCTGGGCTTCGGTGCCGGGGTGATGCTCGCGGCGACGGCGTTTTCGCTGATCGTGCCAGGCATTGCCGCAGCCGAACAATTGGGGTTAACGCCTTGGGCGGCCAGCGGTCTTATCAGTTTCGGCATTCTATTGGGAGCATTCGGGCTGTATCTGGTGGACCGCAAGGTCTCGGCCAGCCCCGAAAGGCGGGTCGCGGTGCCAGGTCGCCCGATCATTGCGGCGCGGATCTGGTTGTTTGTGTTTGCCATCATTGCCCACAACATTCCCGAAGGCATGGCAGTGGGGGTGTCGGCGGGCGGCGGCATGCCGGATGCCGATAGCCTGGCGATGGGCATCGCCTTGCAGGATGTACCCGAAGGGCTGGTGATCGCGCTGGTGCTGGCTACGGCGGGGATGTCGCGGGCCAAGGCGTTCTTGATTGGCGCGGCGTCAGGGCTGGTCGAACCCGTGTTCGCGCTGCTGTGCGCCTGGTTGGTGAGCCTGGCCGAGATGCTCTTGCCTCTGGGCCTTGCGTCGGCGGCCGGGGCGATGTTGCTGGTGGTGACTCACGAAGTCATTCCCGAATCTCGCCGCAATGGTCACGAGAAACTGGCGAGCCTGGGGCTGCTGGTGGGTTTTTGCCTGATGATGGTGTTGGATACGGCGTTGGCGTGATGCAAAAAAAACGCGGGGTCTGGAGCTTAAGGGGCGAGGGCGCTTCGCTTGGCTGCGCCGTTGGAGTTGTGTAGGAGCTGTCGAGTGCAACGAGGCTGCGATCCTTCCACCCCCCATTGAGTCAGGAGTGAAAGATCAAGATCAAAAGATCGCAGCCTTCGGCAACTCCGACATGCAGTCCCGCGGGAGCTGCTCGCCTCGGGTTTGGGGCAGTTATTCGCCTTCGTCGAAGTATCTGTTGATCAGGTCCACCAGGGCGTCCAGCGCTTCCTGCGCCTCTTCACCTTCGGTGTGCAGGTGGATCCTGGTGCCCTTGCCGGCAGCGAGCATCATCATCGCCATAATGCTTTTACCGTCAATTGCGGTTTCGGGTGTCCGGCCAACCCTGATGGTGGTGTCCTTGAACTGGCCCGCGACTCCGACGAACTTGGCCGACGCTCGGGCATGCAAACCCAGCTTGTTGATGATTTCAATTTCCTGAGCAGGCATCGCGATGTGAATCCTTTAGCTGAGGTCGCGGTGGCGAACCTGGACGTTCTTCAGGGATTGTTGCAGGAGTTGCCCCAGACGTTCGGTCAGGTAGACGGAGCGGTGATGGCCGCCGGTACAACCGATGGCGATCGTGACATAGGCGCGGTTGCTCGCGGCAAAGCGGGGCAGCCATTTGAGCAGGTAGCTGGAGATGTCCTGATACATTTCCTCGACATCCGGCTGGGCGGCCAGGTAGTCGATCACCGGCTGGTCGAGCCCGGACTGCTCGCGCAATTCCGGTTTCCAATAAGGATTGGGCAGGCAGCGCACATCGAACACCAGGTCGGCGTCTACGGGCATGCCACGCTTGAAACCGAACGACTCCACCAGGAACGCTGTACCCGGCTCGGGTTGGTTGAGCAGGCGCAGCTTGATCGTGTCGCGCAACTGATACAGGTTCAGGTGCGTGGTGTTGACCTTCAGGTCTGCCAGGTCAGCGATTGGCCCCAATAGCTGGCTTTCATCCTCGATGGCTTCGGCCAGGGAGCGGTTGGCATTGCTCAGTGGGTGGCGCCGGCGGGTTTCGGAAAAACGCTTGAGCAGTGTTTCTTCATCGGCATCCAGGTACAGCACGTCACACTGGATATGCCGGCTGCGCACTTCCTTGAGCAGTTCAGGAAAACGCGACAGGTGGCTTGGCAGGTTACGCGCATCGATGGACACCGCCACCAGTGGCTGCGCCAGCTCGGTGTGGATCAGGGCACGCTCGGCCAGTTCCGGCAGCAGGCCGGCGGGCAAATTGTCGATGCAATAGTAGCCGCTGTCCTCAAGCACGGCGAGGGCTGTACTTTTACCGGAGCCGGAGCGGCCACTGACAATGATCATGCGCATTTTTAATGACCGTTCTGCTCGTCCAGGACAACCTGGTACAACGCTTCGTTGCTCGGTGCGCTGCGCAGTTTTTCGCGCACTTCCTTGCGGTCCAGCATGCTAGCGATCTGGCGCAGCAGCTCGAGGTGCGCATCGGTCGCCGCTTCCGGTACCAGCAATACAAACAGCAGGTCGACCGGGGCGCCGTCGATGGCGTCGAAATCTATAGCGGTTTCAAGGTGCAACAGCGCGCTGATCGGCGCGGCACAACCCTTGAGACGGCAGTGGGGAATGGCGATGCCGTTGCCAAAACCGGTGGAACCGAGTTTTTCACGGGCAACAAGGGCCTCGAAGACGTCCTGCATTTCCAGATCCGGCACCTCGCGGTGGATCAGGTTGGCAATGTGTTCGAGGGCTTTCTTTTTACTGCCGCCCGGCGCGTTCACCTGGGAACGGCCGGGGGTCAGGATGGTTTCTAGTCGGATCATGGATTGGGGGGGTTAACGACCGGTTGCGCCCTGGAGGAGGCTCTGGGTCTTTTCCTTATGCTTTTTGAGTTGGCGATCCAGCTTGTCGGTCAGCAGGTCAATCGCGGCATACATGTCTGTGTGCTCTGCGTTGGCAACCACTTCTCCGCCGGGGATATGCAGCGTGGCTTCGATTTTCTGCAGCAGTTTCTCGACGTTCATCGTGACTTGCACGTTGGTGATCTTGTCGAAATGCCTCTCCAATCGGTCGAGTTTTTCGCCGATGTAGGTGCGCAGGGGGTCGGTCACTTCCAGTTGGTGTCCACTGATGTTGACTTGCATACAGCTTCTCCTTCGTTGCCAGTGCATAAAGCGGCAGGCAGAAATGCCTGCCACTGGAACGCTGTGGCGTGGCTCGTTACATCAACCGCTTGCGTTCGCTCGAAGGCGCGATCCCGAGGGATTCGCGGTATTTGGCGACGGTGCGGCGGGCCACCTGAATGCCTTGTGCCTCCAGTAAACCAGCGATCTTGCTGTCACTCAACGGCTTTTTCTGATTTTCCGCAGCCACCAGTTTTTTGATGATCGCGCGGATGGCCGTGGACGAGCATTCGCCGCCTTCGGAGGTGCTGACGTGGCTGGAGAAAAAGTATTTCAATTCATAGATGCCCCGAGGGGTATGCATGAATTTCTGGGTGGTTACCCGGGAAATCGTCGACTCGTGCATGCCCACTGCCTCGGCAATGTCATGCAGGACTAACGGTTTCATTGCTTCATCGCCGTACTCCAGGAAGCCGCGCTGATGCTCGACGATCTGGGTGGCCACTTTCATCAGGGTTTCGTTGCGGCTTTGCAGGCTCTTGATGAACCAGCGCGCTTCCTGCAGCTGATTCCGCATGAAGGTGTTGTCGGCGCTGGTGTCGGCGCGCTTTACAAAACCGGCGTACTGGGCGTTGACCCGCAGCTTGGGTACCGACTCCTGGTTGAGCTCCACGAGCCAGCGATCATTGTGCTTGCGCACGATCACGTCGGGGACCACGTATTCAGGTTCGGCGGATTCGATCTGCGAGCCAGGGCGTGGGTTGAGGCTCTGCACCAGCTCGATGACCTGGCGCAGCTCATCTTCCTTGAGCTTCATGCGACGCATCAGTTGGCTGTAGTCGCGGCCGCCCAGCAGGTCGATGTAATCGGTGACCAGCCGCTTGGCTTCGACCAACCACGGTGTCTTGGCGGACAACTGGCGCAGTTGCAGCAACAGGCACTCGCCCAGGTTGCGGGCGCCGATGCCGGCCGGTTCGAACTGCTGGATGCGATGAAGGACGGCTTCGATCTCGTCCAGCTCGATGTCGAGCTCGGGGTCGAAGGCTTCCAGGATTTCTTCGAGGGTCTCGTCCAGGTAGCCCTGGTTGTTGATGCAATCGATCAGGGTCACAGCGATCAGGCGATCGGTGTCTGACATCGGCGCCAGGTTCAGCTGCCACAGCAGGTGGCTTTGCAGGCTTTCGCCAACGGAGGTGCGGGTGGTGAAGTCCCACTCGTCGTCATCGCTGCTTGGCAGGCTGCTGGCGCTGGTCTGGTAGACGTCTTCCCAGGCCGTGTCCACGGGCAGTTCGTTGGGGATGCGTTCGTTCCATTCGCCGTCCTCGAGGTTGTCCACCGTCGGGGCGGCTTCCTGGTAGGCCGGTTCCGGGATTTCGGTATTGGTCTTCTGCTCGACGTTGTCGGCCAGCGGGTCGGTGTTGTCGAAGTCGTCGCCTTCTTCCTGGCGTTCGAGCATCGGATTGGACTCCAGGGCCTCCTGGATTTCCTGTTGCAGGTCCAGGGTCGACAATTGGAGCAGGCGGATGGCCTGTTGCAGCTGCGGTGTCATCGTCAGCTGCTGGCCCATTCTCAAGACTAGCGATGGTTTCATGGCAGGGGCTTAACACCTTATTCGCCGGCGCACATGCGCCATCCACTACAGGGCGCCGAAGCGCCAAACTTAAGCAAATTATATGCCTGAAACTGAAGTGTTTGCCTAGAGCGTCGCCATAATAAAATTAAACGACGCTCGGGCAATTCGCCAGACACTTGTGCTTACAGGCGGAACTCATGGCCCAGGTACACTTCCTTGACCAGGTCATTGGCCAGGATCGCTGCGGAGTCACCTTCGGCGATCAGCTGGCCGTCATTGACAATGTAGGCGGTTTCGCAGATATCCAGCGTCTCGCGCACGTTGTGGTCGGTGATCAGTACGCCGATCCCCTTGGCCTTGAGGTGATGGATGATCTGCTTGATGTCGCCCACCGAAATGGGGTCCACGCCGGCGAACGGTTCGTCGAGCAGGATGAACTTCGGTGCGGTGGCCAGGGCGCGGGCGATTTCCACGCGACGCCGCTCGCCACCGGACAGGCTCATGCCCAGGTTGTCGCGAATGTGGTTGATGTGGAATTCCTGCAACAGGCTTTCCAGCTCCTGGCGACGACCGGCCTTGTCGAGTTCCTTGCGGGTCTCGAGGATCGCCATGATGTTGTCGGCAACCGAAAGTTTGCGGAAGATCGACGCTTCTTGCGGTAAATAGCCGATACCTGCCTTCGCCCGGCCGTGCATCGGCTGGTGGCTGACGTCCAGGTCGTCGATCAGCACGCGACCCTGGTCGGCCTGGACCAGGCCGACGATCATGTAGAAGCAGGTGGTCTTGCCCGCGCCGTTGGGGCCGAGCAGGCCGACGATCTGGCCGCTGTCGATGGACAGACTGACATCACGCACGACTTGACGGCTCTTGTAGCTCTTGGCCAGGTGCTGAGCTTTCAGAGTTGCCATTACTGGGCCTTCTGCTCGTCGGTTTTCTTTTTCGGTTGGATCACCATGTCGATCCGCGGACGCGACTCGGTCACCTTGCTGCCGGTGGCGCGACCGGCGCTGGCGAGTTTCTTGTTGGTGTCGTAGACGATTTTCTCGCCTTGGGTCACGTTGTTGTCCTTGTCGATGACCTTGGCGCGGTCGATCAGGACTACGCGATCCTTGGCGGCGTGGTACTGGATGGTTACCCCGTAGCCCTGTACAGGTTTGGTATCGCCTGCGGTTTGCATCTGTTCGAAATAGGCCAGGTTGCCCACCGAGGTTACTACGTCGATGTCGCCGGACGAGGTGCGGGTGATGGTCACGGTATTGCCGGTGACCTTCATCGAGCCCTGGGTGATGATCACGTCGCCTTTATAGGTGGCGACGCCATTCTTGTCGTCGAGCTGGGCATCGTCGGCCTGGATGCGGATAGGCTGGTTACGGTCGTCGGGAAGAGCCCAGGCGCTCGCGCTTCCCAGTGCTGCGCCCAGACTGAGCAAAATAGGGAGGGTTTTAGCGAGCTTCATACTGTCCTCTTACGTTCGATAGCAGGTGTATCCTGCTTTCCTTCAAATACGCTTTCATTCCCGTGCCGGTCGATACACCCCCGGCGCCGTCGATTCTAACGGGTTGCTCGGTCTGCGCATATTCTTGCTGTGGGAACACGGTCATGCGCGTGCTGGTGATGATGGTTGTACGGTTTTTCTCGTCGGTTCGGGCGATGCGCACCGAGTCGATCAGTTCGACTTCGGTGCCGCCGGAATTGACTTCGGCGTGCTCGCTCTGCACATGCCAAGGAAACTCGGTGCCGCGGAACATGTTCAGGTCGGGCTTGGTGACCAGCGTAATGTCAGTGGCCTTGACGTGGTCGACCTTGTCGGACGTCATCTCATATTGCACTTTGCCGTCGGGCAGGTACTGCAGGGTATGCGTGTTGGTCGCGTACCAGTCGATCTTTTCCTCGATCTGGGCGGCAGGCCGGTCGAGAAACCGTTCGGGGCTGATGTTCCAGTAGCCCACCGCCGCGAAAATCGCCGCGATACAGCCGAACACCACGATGGTGCGAATTTTCTTGCTCAGCATAAATGGCTCACAGGTACGCGGCGTTGGCCGCTTCAAGGTGGCCCTGGGCGCGCAGGATCAGTTCACAGAATTCGCGGGCCGCACCTTCGCCGCCTCGCGCCGTGGTGACGCCGTGGGCGTGCTCGCGGACGAAGCTGGCCGCATTGGCGACCGCCATGCCCAGGCCGACCCGGCGAATCACCGGCAGGTCTGGCAGGTCGTCACCGAGGTAGGCTACCTGTTCATAGCTTAGGTTGAGTTGACCCAGAAGCTCGTCCAGCACCACCAGTTTGTCTTCGCGCCCCTGGTAAAGGTGCGCGATGCCGAGGTTCTTCGCGCGCCGTTCGACCACCGGGGTCTTGCGGCCGCTGATGATAGCGGTCTGCACGCCGGCGGCCATCAGCATTTTGATGCCTTGGCCGTCGAGGGTGTTGAACGTCTTGAACTCGCTGCCGTCTTCAAGGAAGTACAGGCGACCGTCGGTCAGCACGCCGTCGACGTCGAATACCGCCAACTTGATGGCTTGACCGCGTTGCAACAGGTCTGTGTTCATTTACATGACTCCCGCACGCAGCAAATCGTGCATGTTCAAGGCGCCCACCGGACGGTCTTCGTCGTCGACGACCACCAGGGCGCTGATTTTGTGGTCTTCCATGATTTTCAGGGCCTCGGCGGCGAGCATCTCGGCGCGGGCGGTCTTGCCGTGGGGCGTCATGACTTGCTCGATGGTGGCACTGTGGATATCGATGGTGCGGTCCAGGGTGCGGCGCAGGTCGCCGTCGGTGAAGATCCCGGCGAGCTTGCCGTCGGCCTCCAGGACCACCGTCATGCCCAGGCCCTTGCGGGTCATCTCCATGAGTGCGTCTTTGAGCAGCGTGCCGCGCAGCACTTGCGGCAACGCCTGGTCCGCGTGCATCACATTTTCAACTTTCAGCAGCAGGCGACGGCCGAGGGCGCCACCCGGATGGGAAAAGGCGAAATCTTCCGCGGTGAAGCCCCGGGCTTCCAGCAGCGCCACGGCCAGGGCGTCGCCCATGACCAGGGCCGCGGTGGTGGAAGAGGTCGGTGCCAGGTTCAGCGGGCAGGCTTCGTGTTCGACATGAACATTGAGGTTGACTTCGGCGGCCTTGGCCAGCGGCGAGTCCGGGTTACCGGTCATGCTGATCAACTGGATGCCCAGGCGCTTGATCAGCGGCAGCAGTGTGATGATTTCATGGGTGGAACCGGAGTTGGACAGGGCCAGGATGACGTCGTCCCGGGTGATCATGCCCATGTCCCCGTGGCTGGCTTCGGCCGGATGGACAAAAAAGGCCGTGGTGCCGGTGCTGGCGAGGGTGGCGGCGATCTTGTTGCCGATGTGCCCGGACTTGCCCATGCCTACCACGACCACGCGGCCTTTGGCGGCCAGAACCATCTCGCAGGCGCGTACGAAATCAGCGTCGATATGGGGCACCAAGCCTTGCACGGCTTCAAGCTCGAGGCGGATGGTACGTTGTGCCGATTGAATCAGGTCGCTGGATTGGCTCATGTCAGAAATCGTATAGCCCGATGAAAAGGCGGCGATTATAGCGGCAATGAACAATTCCCTCACGTAAGTTCGTCATGCTTTGTTCGAGGGGCCGCAAGGTTCGACATAAAATATGGCTTTTTACCTTAAGCCAGGCTTAACAGGCGGGGCGTTGGCCTTGGGCGCTTGGCTGTTGCAGTGATATAGTTCGCCGCCGGTTTGTGTGCCCGGCGGTACCGCCGCTTGTCGGCTGCCCTGGGCATTCGAATGTGAGGCTGCATCGCAAGGAGTTTAGATGAGTGCCGACAACGCCTACGCGGTCGAGCTGAAGGGACTGTCCTTCAAGCGAGGGACGCGCAGCATTTTCAATGACATCGATATTCGCATTCCGCGCGGCAAGGTCACCGGCATCATGGGGCCTTCCGGGTGTGGCAAGACCACGCTGCTGCGGCTGATGGGGGCACAACTGCGCCCCAGCGCCGGCGAAGTCTGGGTCAATGGCCAGAATCTTCCCGAGTTGTCTCGCGGCGACCTGTTCGATGCGCGCAAGCACATGGGGGTGCTGTTCCAGAGTGGTGCGCTGTTTACCGATCTCGACGTGTTCGAGAATGTGGCGTTCCCGCTGCGGGTCCATACCGACCTGCCGGAAGAGATGATCCGTGACATCGTCCTGCTCAAGTTGCAGGCCGTTGGGCTGCGTGGCGCCCTCGACCTGATGCCCGACGAGCTGTCCGGCGGCATGAAGCGTCGGGTCGCGTTGGCGCGGGCGATTGCCCTCGATCCGAAGATCCTCATGTACGACGAGCCCTTCGTCGGGCAGGACCCGATTGCCATGGGTGTGCTCGTGCGCCTGATCCGCCTGCTCAATGATGCGCTGGGCATCACCAGCATCGTGGTCTCCCATGACCTGGCCGAAACCGCCAGCATTGCCGACTACATCTATGTGGTTGGCGATAGCCAGGTACTGGGTCAGGGCACGCCCCAGGAGCTGAAGGACTCGGACAACCCGCGCATTCGCCAATTCATGAAGGGTGATCCGGACGGGCCGGTGGCGTTCCATTTCCCGGCCACGGATTACCGTACCGATCTGCTGGGGAAGCGCTGATGCGCAAGAAATCACTGTTGGAAAGAATTCGCCTGTTTGGCCACTCCGGCATCGATGTGGTGGCGGTACTGGGCCGTTCCTCGCTGTTCCTGATGCACGCCTTGCTCGGTCGCAACTCGACGGGCGGCGGTTTTGGCCTGCTGGTCAAGCAGTTGCACTCGGTGGGCGTGATGTCCCTGGTGATCATCGTGGTCTCCGGGATCTTCATTGGCATGGTGCTGGCGCTGCAAGGCTTCAGCATTTTGTCCAGCTACGGTTCGGAGCAGGCTGTCGGGCAGATGGTTGCGTTGACGCTGCTGCGTGAGCTCGGCCCCGTGGTGACCGCGCTGCTGTTCGCCGGGCGTGCCGGTTCGGCGCTGACGGCCGAAATCGGTAACATGAAGTCCACCGAGCAGTTGTCCAGCCTGGAAATGATCGGTGTCGACCCGCTCAAGTACATCATTGCCCCGCGCCTGTGGGCCGGTTTCATTTCCCTGCCGGTGCTGGCGATGATTTTCAGCGTCGTGGGGATTTGGGGCGGCTCATGGGTGGCTGTCGACTGGCTGGGGGTCTATGAGGGCTCCTACTGGTCGAACATGCAAAACAGCGTCGACTTCCTCGATGATGTCCTCAATGGCGTGATCAAAAGTGTCGTATTCGCTTTCGTCGTGACCTGGATCGCCGTGTTTCAAGGCTATGACTGTGAGCCCACGTCTGAGGGGATCAGCCGAGCCACAACCAAGACCGTGGTGTACGCCTCGCTGGCGGTCCTGGGCCTTGACTTTATTCTGACCGCCTTGATGTTTGGAGATTTCTGATGCAAAACCGCACCCTGGAAATCGGTGTCGGCCTTTTCTTGCTGGCTGGCATCCTGGCTTTGCTGCTGCTGGCCCTGCGGGTCAGTGGATTGGCGCCGACGGCAAGCACCGATACTTATAAACTTTATGCCAATTTTGACAATATCGCCGGTTTGACGGTCAGAGCAAAGGTGACCATGGCCGGTGTCACCATCGGCAAGGTCACGGCAATCGATCTGAATCGCGAGGATTTCACCGGTCGGGTGACGCTGCAGTTGGAAAAGCGTGTGGATAACCTGCCGACTGATTCCACTGCATCTATCCTCACGGCTGGGCTGCTGGGGGAGAAATACATTGGCATCAGCGTGGGTGGGGACGATGCCGTGCTCAAGGACGGTGGCGTCATCCACGACACGCAGTCTTCCTTGGTGCTTGAGGACCTGATCGGTAAATTCCTGCTCAATACCGTTAGCAAAGACGCCAAATGAGGAGCTTTTGAATGATCTCTATCTTGCGACGTGGCCTGTTGGTGTTGCTCGCGGCGCTGCCGCTGATGGCTAACGCCGTGGCTGCGCCTTCGGCCCATGACATCATCCAGGACACGACGAGCCGGTTGTTGGCAGACCTTTCGGCCAACAAAGAGAAATACAAGCAGGACCCCAGCGCGTTCTATGATGCGCTGAACGGCATCGTCGGCCCCGTGGTGGACGCCGAGGGCATCTCCAAGAGCATCATGACCGTCAAGTACTCGCGTAAGGCGAGCCCGGCGCAGATGATCCGCTTCCAGGAGAACTTCAAGCGCAGCCTGATGCAGTTCTATGGCAACGCCTTGCTTGAGTACAACAACCAGGGCATCACGGTTTCGCCGGCCAAGGACGAAAACGGCAACCGCACCAGCGTCGATATGCAGGTCAAGGGCAACAACGGCGCGATCTACCCAGTCTCCTACACACTCGAGAAAATCAACGACGAGTGGAAGGTGCGCAACGTGATCATCAATGGCATCAACATCGGCAAGCTGTTCCGTGATCAGTTCGCCGACGCGATGCAGCGCAATGGCAACGACCTGGACAAAACCATCAACGGTTGGGCCGGTGAGGTCGCCAAGGCCAAGGACGTGGCCGAAGACGCCAAAGAGAAGCAGGCACAATGATCGAGTCGGTGAGTGAGTCGGCCGTTCGTCTGGATGAGGCTGGCACGCTGATGCTCAGTGGCGTGCTGGATTACCGCACCGGCCCGGCTCTGCGCAAGCAGGGTCAGGCGCTGATCAAGTCCGTCAGTGCCGCCGAGGTGGTCATTGACTGTTCGGCGGTGCAGAAGTCCAGCAGTGTCGGCTTGTCGCTGCTGCTGTGCTTCATGCGGGACGCCAAGGCTGCCGGCAAAATGTGGAGCATCCGTGGGATGCCCGAAGACATGCGTGAAATAGCCCAGGTCAGCGAGCTGACCGAGTTGTTGGCGCACCCCTGACCCACATCGTTGGAAAAGTCCCCCCGTCAGAGTCCTGCTTCGCGGGGTTCGCAGGCACGGGGCTTTTTTGTATGATGTGCGACCCGCGCGCACAGGGCGCCGATTGAGGTTGAGCATGCAGGCTGTAGAAGTGAAGAGCTTCCTAGAAGGAAAGCTGCCTGGTACGCAGGTGGAAGTTGAAGGCGAAGGCTGCAACTTCCAGTTGAACGTGATCAGCGATGAACTGGCGGCGTTGAGCCCAGTGAAGCGTCAGCAGAGCATCTATGCCCATTTGAACCCATGGATCGCCGATGGCAGCATCCACGCGGTCACGATGAAATTTTTCAGCAGCGCGGCCTGGGCCGAGCGCACCTGAGCCCAAGGGCCTCGAGATTCTTATGGATAAACTGATTATTACCGGCGGCGTTCGTCTTGATGGCGAAATCCGTATTTCCGGGGCAAAGAACTCCGCCCTGCCGATCCTGGCCGCGACTCTGCTGTGCGATGGCCCGGTGACCGTGGCCAACCTGCCGCACCTGCACGACATCACCACGATGATCGAGCTGTTCGGTCGCATGGGCATTGAGCCGGTGATCGACGAGAAGCTCAGCGTCGAGATCGACCCGCGCACCATCAAGACCCTGGTCGCCCCGTACGAGTTGGTGAAGACCATGCGTGCGTCGATCCTGGTGTTGGGCCCGATGGTCGCCCGTTTCGGTGAAGCCGAAGTTGCCTTGCCTGGCGGTTGTGCCATTGGCTCGCGTCCGGTGGACCTGCACATTCGCGGCCTTGAAGCCATGGGCGCGGTGATCGACGTCGAAGGCGGCTACATCAAGGCCAAGGCGCCGGAAGGGGGCTTGCGCGGCGCACACTTCTTCTTCGATACCGTCAGCGTGACCGGTACCGAGAACATCATGATGGCCGCCGCACTGGCCAGGGGCCGCAGCGTGCTGCAAAACGCCGCGCGTGAGCCTGAAGTGGTCGACTTGGCGAACTTCCTGATCGCCATGGGCGCCAAGATCAGCGGTGCCGGCACCGACACCATCACCATCGATGGCGTCGAGCGCCTGCATTCGGCCACCTACAGAGTGATGCCGGACCGGATCGAAACCGGTACCTATCTGGTGGCCGCTGCCGTCACCGGTGGCCGCGTCAAGGTCAAGGACACCGATCCGACCATCCTTGAAGCCGTCCTTGAGAAACTCAAGGAAGCCGGTGCCGAAGTCACCTGCGGCGAAGACTGGATCGAAGTGAACATGCACGGCAAGCGGCCAAAAGCCGTCAACGTGCGGACCGCACCGTATCCGGCGTTCCCGACCGACATGCAGGCGCAGTTCATCTCCCTCAACGCCATTGCCGAAGGCACGGGCGCGGTGATCGAGACGATCTTCGAAAACCGCTTCATGCATGTCTACGAACTGCACCGCATGGGCGCCAAGATCCAGGTCGAAGGCAACACGGCCATCGTCACGGGGACCGAGAAGCTCAAGGGCGCGCCAGTGATGGCTACCGATCTGCGGGCCTCGGCCAGCCTGGTGATCTCGGCCCTGGTTGCCGAAGGTGATACCCTGATCGACCGCATCTACCACATCGACCGTGGCTACGAGTGCATCGAGGAAAAACTGCAGATGCTCGGCGCCAAGATCCGCCGCGTACCGGGCTAGTTCCGGCTGCATGGGCACAAGGACGTGCCCGTTGATTTCGTTTCAGGTCGAGGGTGTTTGCGCCCTCGATGTGTGTCCGGCGCCGCTTGCGACCGGGCATGAGTACCTTGATAAGGACTGACGTTTCCCATGTTGACCATCGCACTGTCCAAGGGCCGCATCCTTGACGACACCCTGCCGCTTCTGGCTGAAGCGGGCATCGTGCCGACCGAGAATCCGGACAAGAGCCGCAAGCTGATCATCCCCACGACCCAGGCCGATGTGCGCTTGCTGATCGTGCGTGCCACCGATGTGCCGACCTACGTGGAACATGGCGCCGCCGACCTGGGCGTTGCCGGCAAAGACGTGCTGATGGAATACGGCGGCCAGGGCCTGTACGAGCCCCTGGACCTGCAGATTGCCCGCTGCAAGCTGATGACCGCGGGTAAAGTAGGCGCGTCGGAGCCCAAGGGGCGTTTGCGCGTGGCGACCAAGTTCGTCAACGTTGCCAAGCGTTATTACGCCGAGCAGGGCCGTCAGGTCGATATCATCAAGTTGTACGGTTCGATGGAACTGGCGCCGCTGATCGGCCTGGCGGACAAGATCATCGACGTGGTCGACACTGGCAACACCCTGCGGGCCAATGGTCTGGAGCCCCAGGATTTCATCGCTGACATCACCTCCCGGCTGATCGTCAACAAGGCTTCGATGAAAATGCAGCACGCCCGTATCCAGGCTCTGATCGATACCCTGCGCAAGGCAGTGGAATCGCGACACCGCGGCTGATTCACCTGCGCGACCTTGAGTCGCGCCCGTCTATCCGTGTCATAGCCAATTTTCTCAGGTGCCCACGCGAATGGACTGGTAGCTTAGGGCGCCTGAGCATTTGCCATTAATGAGGCCCTCGCTATGACCGCTCCCACTTCGATTCGCCGACTCAACGCTGCCGACCCGGATTTTGCACATCATCTGGATCATCTGCTGAGCTGGGAAAGCGTGTCTGACGATTCGGTCAATCAGCGGGTGCTGGATATCATCAAGGCTGTGCGCGAGCGTGGCGATGCGGCCCTGGTGGAATTCACCCAGAAGTTCGACGGCCTGCAAGTGGCGTCCATGGCCGACCTGATCCTGCCGCGCGAGCGCCTGGAACTGGCCCTGACCCGGATCACCGCCCCCCAGCGCGAAGCCCTGGAAAAAGCCGCGTCCCGGGTGCGCGACTATCACGAAAGGCAGAAACAGGATTCCTGGAGCTACACCGAAGCCGACGGCACGGTGCTGGGCCAGAAGGTCACGCCGCTGGACCGCGCTGGCCTATACGTGCCGGGTGGCAAGGCGTCCTATCCGTCCTCGGTGCTGATGAATGCCATTCCGGCCAAGGTCGCCGGCGTGACCGAAGTGGTCATGGTCGTCCCGACCCCGCGCGGTGAAATCAACGAACTGGTGCTGGCCGCCGCCTGCATCGCTGGCGTGGACCGAGTGTTCACCATCGGCGGTGCGCAGGCCGTGGCTGCGTTGGCTTATGGCACCGAAAGCGTGCCGCGGGTCGACAAAGTGGTCGGGCCGGGCAATATCTATGTCGCCACCGCCAAGCGCCACGTGTTTGGCCAGGTCGGTATCGACATGATCGCCGGCCCCTCGGAAATCCTTGTGGTGTGCGACGGCCAGACCGACCCGGACTGGATCGCCATGGACCTGTTTTCCCAGGCCGAGCACGACGAAGATGCCCAAGCGATCCTGGTCAGCCCGGACGCCGAGTTCCTCGACAAGGTCGCCGCCAGCATCGACAAGCTGCTGCCGACCATGGACCGCGCCGAGATCATCAACACTTCGATCAATGGTCGTGGTGCGCTGATCAAGGTCGATGACATGGCCCAGGCCATCGAAGTCGCCAACCGCATCGCACCGGAACACCTGGAACTGTCGGTCGCCGACCCGCAGGCCTGGTTGCCGCAGATTCGTCACGCCGGTGCGATCTTCATGGGGCGCCACACCAGTGAGGCCCTGGGTGACTATTGCGCAGGCCCCAACCACGTGCTGCCGACTTCCGGCACCGCGCGCTTCTCGTCGCCGCTGGGGGTGTATGACTTCCAGAAACGTTCGTCGATCATCTTCTGCTCCGAGCAGGGCGCATCCGAACTGGGCAAGACTGCTTCGGTGCTGGCCCGTGGCGAATCGCTGAGCGCTCACGCGCGCAGTGCCGAGTACCGCATTCTTGACGAGCCATCCATCGAAGGGCAGGGGAACTGAAATGAGTAAATTCTGGAGCCCGTTCGTCAAGAACCTGGTGCCCTACGTGCCGGGTGAACAGCCGAAGCTGACCCGGTTGGTCAAGCTCAACACCAACGAGAACCCCTACGGCCCATCGCCCAAGGCCCTGGCGGCGATGCAGGGCGAGCTGAGCGATAATCTACGCCTGTACCCAGATCCCAACAGCGACCTGCTGAAAAGCGCCGTGGCCCGCTATTACGGCGTGCAGAGCAATCAGGTGTTCCTGGGTAACGGTTCGGATGAAGTACTGGCGCATATTTTTCACGGCCTGTTGCAGCACGACCGGCCGCTGTTGTTCCCGGACATCAGCTACAGCTTCTACCCCGTATATTGCGGGCTGTACGGCATCCAGTTCGATGCGGTGCCGTTGGATGAGCAGTTCCGGATCGACCCGGCAGACTACGCCAAACCCAATGGCGGGATCATTTTCCCCAACCCGAATGCGCCGACCGGCTGCCTGCTGGCGCTGGAGGCGGTCGAGCAGATCCTCAAGGCCAGCCCAGACTCGGTGGTGGTGGTCGACGAGGCCTATATCGACTTCGGCGGCGAGACGGCCATCAGCCTGGTGGATCGCTATCCGAACCTGCTGGTGACCCAGACCCTGTCCAAGTCCCGCTCCCTGGCGGGGCTGCGCGTGGGCTTGGCGGTGGGCCATCCGGACCTGATCGAAGCGCTGGAGCGGATCAAGAACAGCTTCAACTCCTACCCGTTGGATCGCTTGGCGAATGTCGGCGGCGCGGCGGCGTTCGATGATCGCGAGCATTTCGACCGGACCTGCCAGTTGGTCATTGAGCACCGTGAATGGGTCGTGGCCCAACTGCAAGCCAAGGGCTTTGAAGTGCTGCCCTCGGCGGCCAATTTCATCTTCGCCCGCCACCCCCGGCACGATGCGGCAGGGTTGGCAGCGAAACTGCGGGAGCAGGGTGTGATCGTGCGGCACTTCAAACAGGAGCGGATTGCCCAGTTCCTGCGGATCAGCATCGGTACACCGGAGCAGAACCAAGCGCTGATCGAAGCCCTTGGCGAACTCTAAACCCCTGCATTGAACCTGTGGGAGCAAAGCTTGCTCGCGAAGGCGTAGTGTCAGTCACCTCAATGTTGGCTGGACTGACGCCTTCGCGGGCAAGCCCGCTCCCACAGTTGTTTTGTGGCGTTCACAAAATCGGCGTTCCAGTGCACATCCCCCTGTGCGAGCTTGCTCGCGATGGGGCCTTTGGATCAGACCCTGAACTGATTGATCAACCGCCGCTGCTGCTCCGCCAATTTGGTCAATCCGGCGCTGGCCGCACTGGACTCGTCGGCGCCGCTGGCTACCTCGTTCGCTACTTGCCCGATGTTGATCACGTTACGATTGATGTCATCGGCTACGGCGCTTTGTTCTTCGGCAGCGCTGGCGATCTGGGTGTTCATGTCGTTGATCACCGACACGGCCTGGGTGATCGTTTCCAGGGCCTGGGCCGCTTTCGCCGCATGCTGCACGCTTTCGTCGGTACGGTGCTGGCTGTCTTCCATCACCCGCACCACGTCCCGGGTGCCTTGTTGTAACTGTTGGATCATCGTCTGGATTTCTTCGGTCGCCTGTTGCGTCTTTTGCGCCAGGTTGCGCACTTCATCGGCGACCACCGCGAAACCACGGCCCTGTTCACCGGCCCGGGCGGCTTCGATGGCCGCGTTGAGAGCCAGCAGGTTGGTCTGCTCGGCGATCCCGCGGATGGCGGTGAGGATCGCGTTGATGTTCTCGCTGTCCTTGGCCAGGGTCTGCACCACACCCACCGCCTTGCCGATTTCCACGGCCAGGGCACCAATGGAGGTGGAGGTGTCCCGCACGATCTGCATGCCCTGGCTGGCAGCCTGGTCTGCATGGCTGGCGGCTTGGGCGGCTTGGGTCGCGTTACGGGCCACGTCCTGGGCGGTGGCAGTCATTTCGTGCACGGCCGTGGCGACCTGATCGATCTCCGACATCTGCTTGTGCACGCCCTGGTTGGTGCGGATCGCGATATCGGCGGTGTGCTCCGACGAATCGCTGACGCTCTGCACCGACGTCACCACCTGAGTGATCATGCCCTGCAACTTGCTCAGGAAGGTGTTGAAGCCCCTGGCGATCGCCCCCAATTCATCGGCGCGGTCGCTGACCAGGCGACGGGTCAGGTCGCCCTCGCCCTGGGCGATGTCATCGAGCATCGCCACCATTTGCTTGAGCGGCCTGGCAATGCCGTGGCCCACCAGCCAGATCACCAGCAGACCGATGCCGGCAATCACCAGGCCCACCATTGCCATGCCGAAGATGTCGGTCTGGCGCTGTTGGTCGAGGTCTTTCTGCAGCGCCTGCAAGTCGGCCATGACCGCGTTCAGCGGCAGCTGCAACATCAGCGTCCAGCGAGCGTTGGTCTCGCCGATGCCGAACGGCATGTACACCTCGATATGCCCGTGTTCTTCGTCGATGTCGTAGCGCACTTCGCCAATGCTCAGCCTGGCGAGGTTATCCAGAGCACTGGCGTCCAGTAGGTCACTGGCCTTTTCCCCGAGTTTGCTCGGGTCCTTGGTGAAGGCCACCAGTCGGTTGTTGCTGGAGAGCAAGGCCATTTCCCCGGCGCCGTCGTACAACTTGCCATCGGCGGCCACGAGCATGTCCTGGATGAAGTTCACTGACAGGTCGGCGCCGACGATGCCCTGGAACTTGCCATCGATCATGATCGGTTCGATGAACGAGGCGAGCATGGTCATCGTGCTGCCAACGCGATAGGGCGCCGGGTCGATCACGCAGGCTTTCTTGCTGTCCCGGGAGCACAGGTAGTACTCACTGGCGCGGATGCCGGTGGAAAGCAGTTTCTGGTCGGTTACATCGGCGAGTTTTTCCAGGCCCAGGGAGCCGTCCTGGTTACGGAACCACCACGGCAGGAAACGCCCGTTGGTTTCCATGCCCACCACCTGGCTGTTCACATAATTGGCATCGTCGTGGTCGATGGCGTTCGGCTCCCAGGCGATGTAGGCGCCGAGGATCTTCGGGTTGCGCACCACGGTTTCGCGCAACAGGCTGATCATTTGCTCGCGGGGCACCTTCAGTTGCGGGTTGCCGTCCGTGCCGTTCATGCCCATCAAGGCGTTGCTGGTGGCCAGGCCACGGGCGAGCAGCAACGGGGCTTCCAGTTCCCGCTGGATCAGGCTGGCCTGGGTACGGGCCAGGGCCCTGAGGCGTTGTTCGATGAGTTGTTCGAACTGTGCCTTGGTCCGCTGTTGCACCATGTCCTGGGTGCGCGCGCCGGCAAACAGCGCGTACAGCACAAGGGCGGCCACCACGCTGAGCACAATGGCACCGGCCAGGGCTGCCACGGAAAACTGGATCGATCTGAATTTCATAAAGGCTCCGGACGCGTAAATGACGTCTGGATCAGTTATCGGCATTTCTGTGGCGCGGCATGAGGCGCTGTTCGTCGGCTGACTGTTTTAGCTGCGTGAGTGTCGTAAATGGCTCGTGTGGGGTCTGTCCGAAAAAAACGCTAATCGCTCGTTGTGTATCTGGCGCTGATACAAATCAAGGCCTAGGATACGCCCACGTTTCCAGGGAGCTTCTTTTATATGAACAAGACATTGATGGTGAGTGCTCTGAGCGCGGCTCTGCTGCTCGCCGGTTGCCAGTCGGTCAATACCACCAGCGGCGGAGCCGTGGGGGTGGAACGCAAGCAGTACATGTTCAGCATGCTGTCGACCGATGAGGTCAACCAGATGTACGCCCAGTCCTACCAGAAGACGATGGGTGAGGCGAGCGCCCAGGGCGTGCTGGACAAGACCAGTAAGGATGCCAAGCGCATCCAGGTCATTGCCGACCGCTTGATTGTCCAGGCGCCTGTGTTCCGCCCGGATTCGGCGCAGTGGAAATGGGAAGTGAACCTGATTAAGAGCGATGAGCTCAACGCCAATTGCGGTCCTGGCGGCAAGATCATGTTCTACACCGGTCTGATCGACAAGTTGAAGCTGACCGACGCTGAAATCGCCGCGATCATGGGCCACGAAATCGCCCACGCCCTGCGCGAGCACGGGCGCGAAGCGATGTCCAAGGCCTATGGCATCGAGATGGCCAAGCAGGGCGCTGGCGCCTTGTTCGGCCTGGGCCAGGACAGCCTGGCGCTGGCCGACACCGTCGCCAACTACGGCATGACCTTGCCCAACAGCCGCGGCAACGAGAACGAAGCCGACCTCATCGGTCTCGAACTGGCCGCCCGCGCCGGCTACGACCCGAACGCGGCGATCACCTTGTGGAACAAGATGGCCAAGGCCTCGGAAGGCGCGCCACCAGAGTTCATGAGCACCCACCCGTCGTCGAGCAGCCGTATCGCTTCGTTGCAGGCGGCGATTCCGAAGGTGATGCCGCTGTATCAGCAGGCCAAGAAGTAAGCATCGTTGTGGGAGCAGAACTTGCTCGCGACAGGGGCGAGGCAGACGTCAATCAGGCCGCGTCGTCGTTTATCGCGAGCACGCTATGCTCCCACCGTTATCCTCTGCCCAAGGTGTGACAGAAGGTCAAACCCATCCACTACTCTGCATCGCCTTGTACACCGCCACGATCGCCAGGACGAAGAATGCCGAGGCGGCCAGGCGGCGGATCAGGGCCAGGGGCAGCTTCTCGGCGGCGAAATTGCCCGCCAGGACCACCGGCACGTTGGCAATCAACATGCCCAAAGTGGTGCCGATGATCACCAGCCACAACTCCGGGTATTGCGCGGCGAGCATCACCGTGGCGATCTGCGTCTTGTCGCCGATTTCCGCCAGGAAGAATGCAATCAGCGTGGTCAGGAACGGGCCGAACTTGCGGGCCGTGTTCGCTTCCTCATCGTCCAGTTTGTCCGGGACCAGGGTCCACAGCGCCGTGGCCGTGAAGCTTGCCGCCAATACCCAGTGCAACACCGCATTGGAGAAAAAACCGCTGACCCAGGCCCCTACGGCCCCGGCGGCTGCGTGGTTGGCGAGTGTTGCGGCAATGATGCCGGCGATGATCGGCCAGGGTTTGCGAAAGCGAGCGGCCAGGATAAGCGCGAGCAATTGCGTCTTGTCGCCGATTTCGGCCAGCGCAACGATAGCGGTAGGTACGAGGAGTGAGTCCAGCATCAGGAGTTCCTAAAGGGGCGGGTCGACACGGCTATGACACGTACAGCCTTCCCGCCCCGGGTAAGGTGTGCGTGTCATAGGTCTTGTCAAACCCAGCGACCATCTGCGTGGACGCTTGGGCCGCATACGCCATGGTCTGCTGACCAAGTATGTTGACGTATGCCGGGCGAGCATGACGCTCGCGGGAGACTACTCCCCTAGGACGGAGCGGATTCTGCCTAGGCAAATTCGATTGAGCAAGTGCTGTTTCCTAAAAGATTTCAACCGCGCTTGGCCCGGTAGATGCGAAAGCCCTGGCCTTCGGCCTTGATGGCGCAGACGCCCAAATGCTCCTCGATCAGCGGCTGGTACTTGAGGAAACTATTGGCAACCAGCCGCAGTTCTCCACCGTTTTTTAGATGTTTGGCCGCTTTTCGCAGCAGATTTTCCGTGGCGTGGTAATCGGTGTGCACGCCGACATGGAACGGTGGGTTACTCAGGATCGCGCTCAAGCCCATCGGCGCGGCGTCGATGCCGTCACCGGTCAGCACCTCGGCCTCCAGGCCGTTGGCGGCCAGGGTCAGGCGACTGCTGGCGGCGGCGAATGCGTCGACGTCCAACAGGGTGACGGTATTGTGCGGATAGCGCCGCTTGACCGCCGCCCCCAGCACCCCGGCACCGCAGCCGAAGTCCAGCAAATGCCCGCTGGGCAGTTTATCCAGGTGTTCCAACAGCAGCGCACTGCCGCGGTCCAGGCGACCATGGCTGAACACCCCTGGCAGGCTGATGACCTTCAGCGGGCCTTCGGCCAGGGGCAATTCGTAGGTCTGGGCCAGGCTTTCCAGGGGCATGGCCTCGGGCGCGTTGGCGACGGTGACCTGCCACAGTTGGCAATGCCGCGCACTGTCGAGCTTGCGCGGCTTGCCGAACGGGTTGAGCTGTTTGGACGCCCCTTCGATGCCGCTGCGCTTTTCCCCCACCAGGTACACCTCGCGCCCGGCCAGGCGCGCCGCCACGGCATTGAGGATGTAGTCGGTCAAGTCCTTGGCTTTGGGCAGGAACACCACGGCGGTGTCGAACCCATGCTCGGGTACGTTCACGCCAAAGTGGCAGCGCTCGGGGAAGCGAGCGTCCAGCGCCGCCTGATCCCCGGCATGCCAGCACCAGCCATGAGCCTCTGGCAAACGGCCGAGCAGATCGTCAGCGGGCAGGCCGGCCAGCAAGACCGAACCCTGGAATAACTCGGCCTGACGAAGCAGTACTTCACTGCGCGGATCCATGGTCTGTTCCTTGAGAAAAAGTGCGGCAGTTTATCAACTGACGACCCGCCGCGCTGTACCGCTGAAAAAGCCCTGGGCGTTTTCGCTCATTTGCCCGACGATCCGTTGCCGCGCCTCGCGGCTGCCCCAGGCGTTGTGCGGTGTGACGATCAAGCGGGGAATATCGCCGGCCAGCAGCGGGTTGCCTTGGGTCGGCGGCTCCACGCTGAGCACGTCGGTGGCGGCGCCCCCCAAGTGACCGTTGCGCAGGGCTTCGGCCAGGGCCTGTTCGTCGATCAGGCCGCCACGGGCGGTGTTGACCACGAATGCACCGGGCTTGAGCTGCGCCAGTTCGCGGGCGCCGATGAAGTTCCGAGTGTGCTCGTTGAGCGGGCAGTGCAGGGTCAGGGCATCGACCTGCGGCAACAACTGCTCCAGCGGCAAGCGGTCGGGACGGACCGGGCGCCCGGGGATCTGCCCCAGCAGCACACGCATGCCAAAGGCTTCGGCCAACCGCCCGACGGCACTGCCCAATTCGCCATGGCCCAGCAGGCCCAGGGTCTTGCCTTCCAGTTCGACAATCGGATAGTCCAGCAGACAGAACTGCGAAGCCTGCTGCCAACGACCTTCACCCACTGCTTTTTGATAATCGGCCAGGCGCGTCGCCAGGTTCAGCAACAGCATGATCGTATGCTGGGCCACCGACGGTGTGCCGTAACCCTGGCAATTGCACACCGTGATGCCATGGCTGCGGGCGGCGGCCAGGTCGACATTGTTGGTGCCGGTGGCGCTGATCAGGATCAACTTCAGTTCGGGGCTGGCCGCCATGGCCTGTGCATCGATCACGATCTTGTTGGTGATCGCCACGGTGGCGCCCTTGAGCCGCTCGATGACCTGCTCCGGCGTGGTCCGGGCAAACAGTTGCAGGTCGCTGAAGCAGTTGCGCAGCGGGCCCAGGTTCAGATCGCCGAGGTCAAGGGAAGGGTGGTCGAGGAAAACTGCACGAGCGGTGTTCGTCATCAGCTGTACCTTTTATGTCAAGAACCGAAGGCGTAATGTGGCGAGCCTATCAGATGAAATGCGGCCATGGCGGTGTGTACCCGTGGCGAGAGAGCAAGCGCTGGGCTCTGTAGGAGCTGGCGAAGCCTGCGATCTTTTGATCTTTCGCTTGAGATTCAAGTGTATTGGGAAAGATCGCAGCCTCGTTTCACTCGGCAGCTCCTACACAGCACCTACACGGCTCTTACACAGTTATGGGATTTCATCCAACAAAAGATTGTCGCAAGGAGCTCCATCATGTACCTCACCGAATTCCTCACCGTCGCCCTGATCCACTTGTTGGCCGTTGCCAGCCCCGGGCCGGATTTTGCCGTGGTTGTGCGCGAAAGCGTGACCCATGGCCGGCGTGCCGGGACGTGGACGGCGCTGGGCGTCGGCACAGCGATTTTCCTGCACGTAGGGTATTCGCTGTTGGGTATCGGCCTGATCGTGTCGCAATCGATCGTGCTGTTCAACGCGCTGAAGTGGGCCGCCGCCGCGTACCTGCTGTACATCGGCTTCAAGGCACTGCGGGCGCAACCGGCCAAGCCCACCGAGGACAACCTGCACAAGGAGGCCGGTGAGCGTACCGCCCGGGGCGCATTCACCTCGGGCTTCGTCACCAATGGCCTGAACCCCAAGGCCACGTTGTTTTTCCTGTCGCTGTTCACCGTGGTGATCAACCCACACACACCGTTGGCCGTCCAGGCCGGTTACGGCGTGTACCTGGCGGTTGCGACGGCCGCCTGGTTCTGCCTGGTGGCGCTGCTGTTCAGCCAGCAACGGGTGCGTGCCGGTTTTGCGCGCATGGGCCACTGGTTCGACCGGACCATGGGCGCGGTGCTCGTCGCCATTGGGGTGAAGCTGGCGTTTACCGAGGCGCATTGATCCAGCTCCTACAGGGTGTGCGCAGGTCCCGGAAGATGGCTCAAGGCTAGTATTTGCACGCTGATCAAATCATTCCTTTGGCTGATTTGATCCGTGTATAAGCACTCTAGAGTGCTTCACTCCAGCCAAGACCGTGCAGTCAGAAAAAGGGACTCTTATGTTGCAGACTCGCGTTATTCCTCCCGCCGAAGGCGCTTATCAATACCCGCTGCTGATCAAGCGGCTGCTAATGTCCGGCACGCGTTACGAGAAAACCCGCGAGATCATCTACCGTGACCAGTTGCGCTACAGCTATCCGACGCTGATAGAGCGGGTCGCGCGGCTGGCCAACGTGTTGACCGAGGCGGGGGTCAAGGCCGGTGATACCGTGGCGGTGATGGACTGGGACAGCCATCGCTACTTGGAATGCATGTTCGCGATCCCGATGATTGGCGCGGTGATCCACACCATCAACGTGCGCCTGTCACCGGAGCAGATCGTCTACACCATGAACCACGCCGAGGACCGCTTCGTGCTGGTCAACAGCGAGTTCGTCGGCTTGTACCAGGCGATTGCCGGGCACCTGACCACGGTGGACAAGACCCTGCTACTGACCGACCTGCCGGAAAAAACCGCTGACCTGCCGAACCTGGTGGGTGAATACGAGCAATTGCTGGCCGCCGCCGCCCCCAGCTACGACTTCCAGGATTTCGACGAAAACTCCGTCGCCACCACGTTCTATACCACCGGCACCACCGGCAACCCCAAGGGCGTGTACTTCACCCATCGGCAACTGGTGCTGCACACCATGGGCGTGGCGACCATCATGGGGTCTATCGACAGCGTTCGGCTGCTGGGCACCAACGACGTGTACATGCCCATCACGCCGATGTTCCATGTCCACGCCTGGGGCCTGCCCTATGTCGCGACCATGCTCGGGCTCAAGCAGGTTTACCCAGGTCGCTACGATCCCGAATTCCTGGTCCAGCTGTGGCGCAAGGAAAAGGTCACCTTTTCCCATTGCGTGCCGACCATCCTGCAAATGATCCTCAGCGCCAAGGGGGCTCAGGACACCGATTTCAGCGGTTGGAAAATCGTCATCGGTGGCAGCGCCCTGAACCGCAGCCTGTACGAAGCGGCCAAGACCCGGGGCATCCAGCTCACTGCCGCCTACGGCATGTCGGAAACGGGCCCGCTGGTATCCTGCGCTCACCTCAACGATGAACTGATGGCCGGCAGCGAAGACGAACGCACCACTTACCGGATCAAGGCCGGTGTGCCGGGGCCGCTGGTGGAGGCGGCGATCGTCGACACCGAGGGGCGTTTCCTGCCGGCCGACGGCGAGACTCAGGGCGAACTGGTGCTGCGGGCACCGTGGCTCACCGAGGGCTATTTCAACGAGCCGCAGAAGGGCGCCGAACTCTGGGCCGGCGGCTGGCTGCACACCGGTGACGTTGCCACGCTGGACAACATGGGCTTCATCGACATCCGTGACCGCATCAAGGATGTGATCAAGACCGGTGGCGAATGGATCTCCTCCCTGGCCCTGGAAGACCTCATCAGCCGTCACGTGGCGGTACGTGAAGTAGCAGTGGTCGGCATTCCCGATCCGCAGTGGGGTGAGCGACCATTTGCCTTGCTGGTCGTTCGCGAAGGGCATCAGATCGGGGCTCGCGAACTCAAGGAGCACCTCAAGCCGTTCGTCGAGCAGGGGCACTTGAGCAAGTGGGCGATCCCGAGCCAGATCGCTCTTGTTACTGAAATTCCCAAGACCAGCGTCGGCAAGCTCGACAAGAAGCGCATCCGCGTCGACATCACCGAATGGCAGAGCAACAACAGCACCTTCCTCTCCACGCTTTAGGCCATTTTGCCGTGCCCGAAAGGGCACGGCAGCCCCACCAAGCAAGCGCTTGCCTTGTCAAACCGAAAATTTCAGCCATCCTTGCCGTGCCGGCATCTGTCGGACTGGCGAAAGGACTGTTCCAGAGTGGTCGAGGGCTGCAAATCACACTTTAGAGGGATCAAGCCGTACTACCTGCTGGCTATAGTCCGCGTAAGAATTTTCAAAACGGGACGCACGTGCTAAACGGGCGCGCAACTTTGAACGGAGGGCGGCAGGTGTCGTTCCCAGCCGTTGGAAGGGTTCTTTGAAAATCCTGTCTGCCATAACAATAAAGCACATGGAGTAGCGTCGATGACCACAGCAACCACGTTCTGGCGCCGGGCAAAACTGCCTTTGGCGGTCAGCCTTGCCTCTTCGCTCGCCGGCCCAGCGTTCGGCGTCAGTTTCAACATCGGTGAAATCGAAGGTCAGTTCGACTCATCCCTGTCGGTGGGGGCGAGCTGGTCCACGGCAAACGCCAACAAGGACCTGATCGGTGTCAACAACGGCGGCAAGGGCTTGTCGCAGACCTCCGATGACGGCCACTTGAATTTCAAGCGTGGGGAAACCTTCTCGAAGATCTTCAAGGGTATCCATGACCTGGAACTGAAGTACGGTGATACCGGCGTGTTTGTGCGCGGCAAGTACTGGTACGACTTTGAGCTCAAAGACGAACATCGCCTGTACAAAGACATCAGCGATAACAATCGCAAGGAAGGCGCCAAGTCTTCCGGCGGGCAGATCCTCGATGCGTTCGTCTATCACAACTACGCCATTGCCGATCAGCCGGGTTCGGTCCGCCTGGGCAAGCAGGTGGTCAGCTGGGGTGAAAGTACCTTCATCCAGGGCGGCATCAACTCCATCAACCCGGTCGATGTGTCCGCGTTCCGTCGCCCCGGTGCCGAGATCAAGGAAGGGCTGATCCCGGTCAACATGTTCTACGTCTCCCAGAGCCTGACCGACAACCTGTCGGCCGAAGCGTTCTACCAAATTGAGTGGGATCAGACGGTTGTCGATAACTGCGGGACGTTCTTCTCCCAGCCGGATGTGATCGCGGATGGGTGCTCGGATAATCTGCGGGTGCTGAACAAACGATCCACTATTCCTGGCGCATTCTTGCCATTGCTGTCTGCTAACGGCGTAGACATCAACGAAGAAGGTGTGTTGGTGCGCCGTGGACCGGACCGTGACGCTCGGGATACTGGCCAATGGGGCGCTTCCCTGAAGTACATGTTCGAGCCGCTGGACACCGAGTTCGGTGCCTACTTCATGAACTACCACAGCCGGGCGCCTATTTTCAGTGCGACCGGTGCGCCACAGTCCGTCTATAACGCAGCGCCATTCCTTGGCCCTCTGGCTCCGCTGGTCATCGCCGGCAACTCTCAATACTTTGTCGAGTACCCAGAAGACATACGCCTGTATGGCTTGAGCTTCTCCACCACTCTGCCCACCGGCACGGCATGGAGCGGTGAGCTGAGCTATCGGCCGAACGCGCCGGTTCAACTGAGCACCACGGACATCCTGTTTGCCGGGGTTCGTCCGCTGGGTGGTCCCGTGCTGGGCAATGCTTCGCTGCTCACCGGGGTGCCGGGCCAGGATCTGCATGGCTATCGTCGTAAAGAGATCACTCAGTTCCAGACCACATTCACGCACTTCCTCGACCAGGTCATGGGCGCCAGCCGTCTCACCCTGGTGGGTGAAGTTGGCGTGACCCATGTGGGCGGCCTGGAAAGCAAATCCGACCTTCGTTACGGCCGTGATCCAGTGTTCGGCCCAGGGCAGCTTCCTGGTGGCGCCTGCGGCCTGCTCAATACCTCTACCGGAAATGGCGGGGGCATGGCTGGCAGTACCGGCTTGAACACCAACTGCAACAACGATGGCTTCACCACAGCCACTTCCTGGGGCTACCGTGCGCGCGCCATCTGGGAATACCCGGACGTCTTCGCCGGTGTGAACCTCAAGCCCAACGTGGCCTGGTCCCATGACGTCAAAGGCTACTCGCCAGGCCCTGGCGGCAACTTCGAAGAGGGCCGCAAAGCCGTCAGCCTCGGGCTGGATGCCGAGTACCAGAACACCTACAACGCCAGCCTGGCCTACACCAACTTCTTTGGTGGCGACTTCAGCACTGTGGACGATCGTGACTTCCTGGCGCTCAGCGTCGGCGTGACCTTCTAAGCACCGTATTTCAGGACGACACACTATGAAAATAACAAAGAATCTATTGCAGGCCGGTGTTCTGGGGCTCTCCCTGTTGGCTGCCAGCGTCATGGCGGCAGTGCCCGCCGCCGAGGCCGACAAACTCGGCAAGAGCCTGACGCCGATGGGTGCCGAGATGGCCGGCAATGCCGACGGCTCGATCTCGGCCTGGAAACCCATGGCCAAGAATGCCGGTGCCGTGGACAGCAAGGGCTTCCTCGCCGATCCATACGCCAGTGAAAAACCACTGTTCATCATCACCGCGCAGAACGTCGACCAGTACAAGGACAAGCTCGCACCGGGCCAGTACGCGATGTTCAAGCGTTACCCGGAAACCTTCAAGATGCCGGTCTACCCGACCCATCGCGGTGCCACCGTGCCGGACGAGGTGTTCGCCTCCATCAAGAAAAACGCGGTCAACACCAAGCTGGTTTCCGGCGGCAATGGTCTGGAAAACTTCGAGACGGCCGTGCCGTTCCCGATTCCCCAGAGCGGCGTGGAAGTCATCTGGAACCACATCACCCGCTATCGCGGCGGCAGCGTGACGCGCCTGGTCACCCAGGCCACCCCACAGCCCAACGGTTCGTACAGCCTGGTGTACTTCCGCGACCAGTTCGTGTTCCGCGACAAGATGAAGGACTTCGATCCAGCCAATCCGGGCAACATCCTGTTCTACTTCAAGCAGCAAGTGACCGCGCCGGCGCGTTTGGCCGGTGGTGTGTTGCTGGTGCACGAAACCCTCGATCAGGTGAAGGAACCGCGTTCGGCGTGGGTCTACAACGCTGGTCAGCGCCGTGTGCGCCGTGCCCCGCAAGTGTCTTATGACGGCCCGGGTACCGCTGCCGACGGCCTGCGTACCTCTGACAACCTGGACATGTACAACGGCGCGCCGGATCGCTACGACTGGAAGCTGGAAGGCAAGAAAGAGCTGTACATCGCCTCTAACAGCTACAAGATCGATTCGCCGCAACTCAAGTACGCCGACATCCTCAAGGCCGGCCACATCAACCAGGACCTGGCGCGCTACGAGCTGCGTCGTGTCTGGCACGTGACCGCGACGCTGAAGGAAGGCCAACGCCACATTTACGCCAAGCGTGACTTCTTCATCGATGAAGACACCTGGCAAGCCGCGGTGATCGACCATTACGACGGCCGTGGTCAACTGTGGCGCGTGGCCGAGGCCCATGCCGAGAACTACTACGACAAGCAAGTACCGTGGTACGCCCTGGAAACCCTCTACGACCTGCAGTCCGGCCGCTACCTGGCACTGGGTATGAAGAACGAAGAGAAATCGGCCTACGACTTCGGCTTCACCGCCACCACCGCCGATTTCACCCCGAACGCCCTGCGTCAGCAGGGCATCCGCTAAACCGCTTTACCCGAGGCCGCATCCTCGAAGAAACGCCCCGACTGGTTCGGGGCTTTTTTTTGAGTCCCCCAGTGCCAAAGGAGCTTGCTCCCGCCGGGCAGCGCCTTTTAGCCACCGCGTAGAAGCTGTGTAGGAGCTGTCGAGTGCAACGAGGCTGCGATCTTGTCCCAGACAGTTGAGTCGCAAGTGAAAAATAAAGATCAAGATCAAAATCAAAAGATCGCAGGCTTCGCCAGCGCCTACAAAAAACCAGCGGGGGCAAGCTCCCTCGCCACAAGAACGGTGGCGGCCTGAGTTTTTCAAGTCGGTCGGCTTGTAGTCTTTTTGTAGCCATTTGTAGCACTCCCTTCAATACCTCCTCGTTTACCGCTAGTCTGCGGACATCTGCAACGCCGCCACCCGCATTTCAACAAGAGCCGGCCATGACTGATTTGTCTTCACTTGCGGATTCTGCCCGCGCAGCCATCGTGGTACAGGGCGGGCGTTTCTACCGCCCGCCCTTGCCTGACGGCCATGTTGTGCGGCCGCGGTTGTGCGAGCGCTTGAGCGCAGGGCTCGGCGGCAGGTTGCTGTTGGTCAGTGCCCCGGCGGGGTTCGGTAAAAGCTCCCTGGCGGTGGAGTTCTGCCAGAGCCTGTCGACCCATTGGCGAAGCCTTTGGCTGGGACTCAGTGTCCGGGACAACGATCCGGGGCGTTTCCTGGAGCGGCTGCTCGAAGGGCTCCAGGCTTTTTTCCCGCAACTGGGCGCTCCGGCACTGGGGCTGCTGAAAATGCGCCAGCGTCATCAACCCTTTGCCTTCGAAGAATGGCTCGATGGCCTGCTGGACGAGCTGTCCCCGCATTTATCGCCCCGCGAACCCTTGCTGCTGGTCCTCGACGATTACCACCTGGCCCAAAGTCCGGTGCTGGATCGCTGCCTGCAATTTTTCCTCAATCACCTGCCCGACGGGTTGCTAGTCCTTGTCACCAGCCGCCAGCGCCCGGACTGGCATTTGGCGCGCTTGCGCCTGTCCCGGCAGTTGCTCGAACTCAATGAACAGGACCTGCGCCTGACCCATGACGAAGCCTTGACCCTGCTCCAGCATCACAGCAGTTCGCTGCGTGGTGAGGCGCTGGAAAATCTTATCCAGCGCAGCGAAGGCTGGGTGGCCGGGCTGCGTTTCTGGTTGCTGGCCGCCTCCGAAGCCGGTACCGAAGGCCTGTTGCCCCAGGCCTTGCACGGCGGCGAAGGGCTGATTCGCGATTACCTGCTCGAAGAGGTCATCGACTGCCTGCCCACCGAGGTGCAGGCGTTTCTCTACGACACCGCCCCTCAGGAACGCTTTTGCAGCGAGCTGTGCGACGCTGTGCGCGAGGCCCATGACAGCGCCGAAATCCTGCGTTACCTGGCGGCCCACCAGGTGTTTCTGGTTCCGCTGGACGAGCACGGCCATTGGTACCGCTACCACCACTTGTTTTCCGACTTGCTGCGCAGTCGCCCCAGCGCACCGGCCATGGTCCCGGCCGCGACCCTGCACTTGCGGGCCTGCCGCTGGTTCAACGCCCAAGGCCTGATCGACGAAGCCGTGGAGCAGGCGCTGCGGGCCGGGCACCTGGACGTGGCGGCGAACCTGGTGCAGAACCTTTCGGAGGAACAACTGCTGGCCGAGCAGAACGTCGGCATGTTGCTGCGCTGGAAAATGGACTTGCCCGACAGCCTGCTCATCAGCACCCCGCGGCTGATCGTGCTCTACAGCTGGGCGTTGGGACTGGCCTGCCAGCTGGACGCTGCCGAAGAGCTGGCGGCGCACTTGAGTCGTTTCCTGCCGGCCCCCTCGGCCACCGCGCAAAAATCCATGCTCGCCCAATGGCTGGCCCTGAGCGGGATCGTCGCTCGTGGCCGGGGGGACCGTGAGGCCACCCTGCGTTATTGCAGCGAAGCGTTGGAGAGCCTGCCGCAAAAACGCTACGGCCAGCGCCTGATGTGCCTGTCCACGTTGTCGAACCTGGCGATTGCCGACGGCGACCTGTGGCGCGCCCGGAACCTGAACCGTGACTCCCTGGAGCTGGCACAGCGGGTCGGCAATCCACTGTTCGAGGCCCTGGCCCATTACGATCGTGCCCGGGGCCTGCAGGCACGGGGAGAGATCCTGCGGGCGCTGGATGAAGTGCACCAGGGCCTGCAACGTTTGCACAAGCTGTCGCCCCAGCGGCTTTATGCGGTGCGGGCGCGCTTGATCATGTACGAAGGTTTTTTGCTGACCTTGCGGATGCAACCCCAGGCCGGCCTTGCGCGCCTGCAGGCGGGCCTCACCGAAGCCCGCGCCTGCCGCGACATCAGCGTGCTGATCGGTCACTGCGTGATCGCACGTATCGAGGGCTACCGCGGCGAGTTCGCCCGGGCCTTCGCCGAATTGGCTGAAGCCGAGCGCCTGATGCACATCTGGGATGTTCCGCCGATCTACTATCTGGCGATGATCACCCTGGTCAAATGCGAACTCTGGCTGGCCCAGGGTCGCACCGAGCTGGCCGAAGCCTGGCTGGCCCGGCTGGGCCAGACCTACACGGGCGAACGGGCCGCTGCGCCGCCGGAATTCCATCCGCAGCTGCCGCTGCATGTCGAGTTGCAACAAGCGGTGCTGGAGTCCATCCGAGGCCAACCAATACTCGCGCAAGGGCGGCTCGATGCCTTGCTTGAACACGGTCAGCAAAGTGGCCGGCAGATGCTCAGCGTGATGGCGCTCAACCAGAAAGTCGCTTTGCTGCTGAGCATCGGGCGTGAACCCGAAGCCCGTCGCGCCCTGGCCCAGGCTTTCGAAGCCGCCAGCGGTGGGGTATTGCAGCCTTTCGAATGGTTGTTCGGTGAGCACCGTGAATGGTTGCGCGAACAACTGCTGCAGGCACCCCCTGGCACCTTGCGCGAGCATCTGCTCGAACGCCTGCCCTCGACGGTGGCCCCGTCTGCCGACCCAACGGTGCCTGTCGAAACCCTCAGCAGCCGCGAGCGGGCGGTGCTGCAGTTGATTGCCCAAGGGTGCTCGAACCAGGAAATCAGCGAGCAGTTGTATATCTCGCTGCACACCGTCAAGACCCACGCCAGCCACATCAACAGCAAACTCGGCGTCGAGCGCCGCACCCAGGCGGTGGCGCGGGCGAAGGCGTTGGGGTTGTTGGGCTGAGCAAGGTTTTGGGTCGGGTGAGAAGTCTTTGTGCTAAAAAACGCTCAACCCGTGATAAGGAATGCTTGATGCTCCCCCAGTACAAAACCATCCAATCGCCCGTCGGCCAACTGATCCTCGTCGCCCGGGAGACACGGTTGGCGGCCATCCTGTGGGAAAACGAGCGGCTCAATCGGGTGCGCCTGGGACCTTTGCAGGAGGACAGCCAGCATCCGGTCCTCAAGGAAACCGAACGTCAGTTGCTGGAGTACTTCGCCGGCCAGCGCTGTCGTTTCGAGCTGGAACTGGACTTCGCAGGGACTGATTTCCAGATCCGGGTCTGGCAAGCCCTGTTGACCATCCCCTTCGGTGAAACCCGCAGCTACCGCGACATCGCCATCCAGATCGGCCAACCGACCGCGGTCCGGGCGGTCGGTGCCGCCAATGGGCGCAACCCCATCTCGATCATCGCCCCGTGCCACCGCGTCATCGGCAGCTCCGGCAGCCTTACCGGCTTCGCTGGCGGCCTGGCGGCGAAACAGTTGCTGCTCAGCCTTGAAGGTCAGCAGAGCTTGCAATTGGCGTTCTGAACCGATTTCACTCCTCTATCCCTTGTGGGAGCCGGCTTGCTCGCGAAAGCTGAGTGTCAGGCATCTTGTTTGGCGACTGATACACCGCCTTCGCGAGCAAGCCCGCTCCCACAAACGTTCAGGCCGGCGGGGATTTGGGAGGCCGCATGCGCGTCGGCGGTTGGCCGTTGGCGTTGTGTTGGTAGATCTGCGCGGGCTGCCCCTGTTCATTGAAGAATACCTGGCCAATGCCTGCGCTGTTCCACAGCCGCTCACCGGCCTCGGCGTGTTCCGGAGTGTGGGGGACGATGCGCATGCTGCGGCGCTTGGTGAACCAGTTCAGGGGCGAGCGCGGCGAGTAGAGCCATCGGTTCAGGCGATCGAACCATTCCAGCAACACAGGGGGGAATTCATTTTTGATGCCGCTGCTGGTGATCTGCCAGATGCGCGGGCCACCCTTGCGGTGTGGGATCAATACTTCGTAAACGAAGGAGTAATGCACGTCCCCGGACAGCACCACGTAATTACCCGGTGTACGCGAGTGACGGAAAATATTCAGGATCACCTGAGCAGCGCCGCGATGGGCCATCCAGTTTTCCGCATCCACTAGCAGCGGATAACCGCACCAACTGAACATCCGCTGCACAGTCTCGATCAGCTTCACACCGAAGATCGGCGCCGGTGAGACGATGATCGCCGACGAGTGATCCAACAATTCTTGCTGCAACTCGCTCAGGGCCTCCCAATCCAGAAGGCCGGAAGGCTGCTTGAGGTTGTTCTCGCTGCGCCAGCGACGGGTGCGGGTGTCGAGTACCACCAGGGCAGGGGTGCTCGGCAGCACATAATGCCATTGCTGGAAAGCCAGCAGGGTGTCGATCAGTTGGTCCTGAGGCTCGCTGTCGAGGTAGCGGTCCCGGGCGGTGTCGCTCAGGGCCAAGGTTTTCGGGAGTACGTCAGCGAAGGCATCCGGGTTGTTGCCCCAGCCCTGGCAGAGCATGTAAGCGATCAGGGCGTTGCCGATGATGCGTTTGGAGAACGGATGGCCGTAGGCGGTTTCCTCCCACTGCGCAGACAGATTCCAGTCATCGGTTATGTCGTGGTCATCGAAAATCATCAGGCATGACAGGTGCGCAAACACCCGGGCCACGCCGCCCAGCCCGGTCTTGAACGCGTCGATGTGCTGTTGTTCCAGGTCGTAGCGCTGGCGCCGTTCGACGGTCAGTTCAGGCCGTTGCACCGCGATCAACGACCAGGGCACCGGCGACCACACCAGCAGGTACATCGCCATGACCTCGGCGAAGGTCACCAGGTGATTGTCGGCGCTGCTGCTGGTGAAAATCGGCTTGCGGGCCCCGCCGAAAAAACGCTCGCGCAGGGTTTCGTTACTCTCCAGTGCGGGCAACAAATCGGCACGATGGTAATAACTGGCCGGGTGCTGATAGAGCTTGGCGCTGTCTGCCACCACGGCACCGTCCAGGCATTCCTCGAACAGCCCCAAGCGTTCGATCAGCGCATGAATCGCTCGCAACATGGGCCCGGCGACGTCGTCGGCATAGACCTGGTCGCCGCTCATCATCAGCAATGCCGGGCGTCGCGCCGGGGCTTGCGCCAACAGCCGGTCGATACAGAGCAGGCCGTCGCTGGCTGGGTAATGGGGTTTGCGGCAGGAGCCGTGGACCAGTTGCTCGATGTGCGAATGCAACATGAAGTTCGGGCGCTGCGCGCCGTCATACAACAGGTGCGGCGCCCACTCGGCAATGGGGGCGCCGTCCACCAGCAGGTCGTAGTCGATCGCCACGTCCTGGGGCAGGGGATTGTCGAGCCGCACATCGATCAGATGCACAAACGCCCGCTGCCCCACCGGCACCACAGTGCAGCACGACGCATCCAGTGCCAGATCGCCTACGCCGTCTACGCGCAACGTCAGCGTTAATGTTTGCGTGCCCACTAGCCACATCACCAGTCGGGTGGGCTCCAGCCGTCTCAACAGTGGGCCGACCAGGACGGGGGGCAGGGTGGTGGTGTCGGGAGTGGACGGCAGCATTCGCGGATAAAAGCTCTGTACAGAGAGAGGCGGGGATCATAACGCAATGTGCTTTGTCGCAGGGGAAGGTAGGTCCCCGCCTTTGTGGCGAGCAAGTGTGCTCCCACGGTGCCTGTAGGAGCTGTCGAGTGCAACGAGGCTGCGATTTTTCCCCAAACTTGAGTCTCAAGCGAAAGATCGCAGCCTTCGGCAGCTCCTACAGGCCCAGCGGGACCGTGTTGCATCACTGGGCGTTGTTGGAAGCCTCAGCCGCCTTGATCAGATCCGGCCCGATCTCCTGTTCAAACTTCGCCCATACCGGCTTCATTTTTTCGCGCCAGGCACTACGCTCCTCCGGTGTGAGGGTAATGATCTCGGTGGTCTTGGCGTCCAGCACATGCTGCTTGTCCTGCTGGTTGAATCGCTCCGCTTCCTGGTTGGCATAGTCGGTGGATTCGATCACGATCTTGTCCAGTTCGCTGCGGATATCCGGCGGCAGGCCGTTCCAGAAGTCCGAGGTGGTGATCAGCATGTAGTCGAGTATGCCGTGGTTGGACTCGGTGACGTATTTCTGCACTTCGTTGAGCTTCTGGTTGTAGAAGTTCGAATAGGTGTTTTCCGTGCCGTTGACCAAACCGGTGCGCAAGGCCTGGTACACCACTGAGAAAATCATCGGTTGCGCTTTGGCGCCCACTGCCTGGAACTGTTCCTGCAGCACCGCGGATGTCTGTATCCGGAACGTCTGGCCGCGGGCATCCCCGGGGGTGCGCAGCGGCTTGTTGGCCGATAGCTGCTTCATACCGTTGTGCCAATAGGCCAGGCCGGTGATGTTCTTGCTTTCCATGGATTTGAGCAGCTTCTGGCCCTTGGGGCTGCGCTGAAAGCGGTCCACTGCGGCGATGTCGTCGAACAAGAAGGGCAAGTCGAACAACTGCACCGACTTGGTGTACTGGTCGAACTTGGCCAGCGACCGCGCAATGATCTGCACGTCTCCCAACAGCAACGCCTCCATCTCTTTATCGTCGCCATACAACGTGGCGAGCGGATACACCTCGACCCTCACCTTGCCGGGTAGGCGCTCCTCCACCAGCTTCTTGAACCTCAACGCGCCCTGGCCCTTGGGCGTTTGTTCTGCCACGACATGGGAAAACTTGATCACGATCGGTTCAGCCGCCGTGGCCGTTGCGAGCAGGCTGAAACTCAAGGTATAGACGAGCGCTTTCCATAGAGGCATTAGCATTGTTAGGCTTCCCTTTTATTATTCGAAGACACAACACCCGTGTTTGGCCCAACACCTGCGTGGCGAGGCGCGTTACGCTTTCGCCACGCAGTGTGTGTTTGTCGGGCTTAATTCATCCCCAACCAATTCGGTAGCGCCATCGAGATCCACGGCACATAGGTGATCAGCATCAGGAACGTCAGCAGAATCATCAACCATGGCATGGCCGCACGGATGGTGGCGGGCAGGGACATGCCGGTTACCGCCGAGGTGACGAACAGGTTCAGCCCCACCGGTGGTGTGATCAAGCCGATCTCCAGGTTCACCACCATGATGATGCCCAGGTGGATCGGGTCGATGCCCAGCTTCATGGCGATGGGGAATAGGATTGGCGCCAGGATCAGGATGATCGCCGATGGCTCCATGAACGCACCGGCGATCAGCAGCACAATGTTCACCACCAGCAGGAAGGCCACCGGCGTTAACCCGGCCTCGATCACCCATGCCGTGATTTGCTGCGGCAGTTGCTCGGTGGTCAGCACATGGGCGAAGAGCATGGCGTTAGCGATGATGAACATCAGCATGATGCTCAGCTTGGCCGACTCCAGCAGCACCTTCGGTGTCTCGCGAAAAGTGAGGTCCTTGTAGACGAACAACGCAATGAACGCCGAATACACCGCCGCCATCGCGGCTGCTTCGGTCGGGGTGAACATCCCGGAATAAATCCCGCCGAGGATGATGACCATCAGCAACAGACCCCAGATCGCTTTGCGCGCGGTGGTCAACCATTCACGGAACGTCGCCCGGGGCATGGCTGGCAGGTTTTTCTTCACGGCGACGACGTAGATCGCCACCATCAGTGAAACCCCCAGCAGCAGGCCGGGTACTACACCGGCCATGAACAACTTGCCCACTGATGTTTCGGTCGCCGCGGCGTATACCACCATCACGATCGAGGGTGGAATCAGGATGCCCAGGGTGCCGGCATTACACACGATACCTGCGCCAAAGGCCTGTGGATAACCCGAGCGCACCATCCCGGCAATGGCGATGGAGCCGACCGCCGCTACTGTCGCGGGACTTGAGCCCGACAACGCGGCAAACAACATGCATGCCAGCACCGCGGCAATCGCCAGGCCGCCACGGATATGCCCGACGCAGGCGTTGGCAAAGTCGATCAGCCGCCGCGCCACGCCGCCCGTGGTCATGAACGCGCCAGCCAGCAGGAAGAACGGAATCGCCAGCAATGTGTAGTGCTCGGAGGTTTCGAACAGCTTGATCGCCAGGGAGCGCACCGAGTCGGGGCTGAAGAAAATGATGGTCAGCGAACCGGCCAGCCCCAGCGATATGGCGATGGGCACGCCGATGAGCATCAGCACGAACAGTGCGATGAACAGGAAGGCAATGGTCATGGCTTGTCTTCCTCGTGCTCGGTCAACTTCATGGCTTCGGCCGCTTCATCGGCCAGGCCCAGGCCGGTCTGGCGATTCATCAGGATGCGCACGAGAATTTCGGCGAAACGAATAAACACCAGAGTGAACCCTACTGGCACGATCAACCCGATGTGCCACTGCATGATGCCGTAATGGCCGAGATCCTCGGCGCCGATCTGGGCAATCATCAGGGTGTTGATCCATTCGAAACTTGCCACCGCCAGCAACCCGGCGTAGGTGAGGCAGCACAGGCAAGCGATGACGCCAATGAAACGCTGGACCGGTTTACTCGCCAGTTTCACCAGCGCATCGACGCCGATGTGCCCGGCCGTGCGCACGCCGTACGACAGCCCGAAAAAAATCAGCCAGCCAAACAATGCCTTGGTCAGAGAGCTGCTCCAGGTCATCGCCTGGGCCATGCCCATGACGGAGTCGCCAATGGCGAACATCGATTCGCTCGCGGCAGGCCAGTTGTCACCGAGGCTGTAGAACACGCTGTAGAGATTGTTGAGGACCACGTAGACGAAAGTAACCAACGTCATGGCGGCCAGAAGGAAGGCAATGAAACCTTCCTCGAAGTGTTCCCAGGTGCGCCGAAGGGCGTTCATGGAGTGACCTCTCCTGGTGGGGGACGACAGGCCGGCGCTGCCAGGGTGGCAACGTCGGCCAACCAATCACTGGGCCTTGTTGGAGGCTTCTGCGGCTTTGATCAGGTCAGCGCCGATATCACCTTCGAACTTCTTCCATACCGGTTTCATCTTGTCGCGCCACTCGGCACGCTCTTGCGGCGTGAGGGTAATGATCTCGGTGGTTTTGGCGTCGACGATCTTCTGCTTGGCGTCCTGGTTCAGTTGCTCGGCTTCCTTGTTCACCTGAGTCGTGACTTCTTTGATGATCTTGTCCAGTTCAGTACGAACGTCTGGGTCCAGGCCATTCCAGAACTTTGTATTGGTGATCAGCATGTAGTCGAGTACACCGTGGTTGGATTCGGTGATGTACTTCTGCACTTCATGCATTTTCTGGCTGTAGATGTTCGAGTAGGGGTTTTCCGCACCGTTGACTACGCCAGTCTGCAGCCCTTGATAGACCTCGGCGAAGCTCATCTTGCGCGGGTTGGCGTTCACGGCCTTGAATTGTTCTTCCAGCACGGCCGATGCCTGTACCCGGAACTTCAGGCCGCGGGCATCCTTGGGTTCACGCAGCGGTTTGTTCGCCGACAGCTGCTTCATGCCGTTGTGCCAATAAGCCAGGCCGGTAATGTTCTTGCTTTCCATGGACTTGAGCAGCTTCTGGCCTTCAGGGCTCAACTGGAAGCGGTCCACCGCGGAAATGTCATCGAACAGGAACGGCAGATCGAACAACTGCACGGTCTTGGTGTATTGCTCGAACTTGGCCAGCGATGGCGCGATGATCTGCACGTCCCCCAACAGCAGGGCTTCCATTTCCTTGCCATCGCCGAACAGCGAGGAGTTGGGGTACACATCAACCTTTACTTTGCCTGGCAACCGTTCTTCCACCAGTTTCTTGAACAGCAGCGCGCCTTGGCCTTTTGGTGTTTGTTCGGCGACCACATGGGAGAACTTGATCACCACCGGATCTGCCGCCATGGCCGTGCTCATCGCACTAAGGGCCAATGTGCAAGCGAGCGCTTTCCAGATAGGTTTGAACATTACGGGCTTTCCTCTTTTTTTTTAATATTTTCGTGCGGGCTCATTCAAAACACAGCGCACGGCGGAACAATGATGAGTCTAGGCAGAAAAACAACTAGTCGGCGACGCTCAACGGGAAAAACCGCCATTCGGCTGTTCGTCTCGACGGGTTGCGCTAGAGCCTTCCTTGCGTCGGGCTGAAACATCACAAACGGCTCATTTCCAAAGGTTTCAGTCAACAACCGTGTCTGGGGCAGGAAACCATAAAGGAGCGGTGATGGCTACTGGCTTTCAATCCCTGGCCAGTGAATCCATGGGGTGAGGGGGACTGCTAGGCTCGTCTTCCAGATCATCGTGTTGGCGGTCGGCACATTTAATTTGGTGTTCATGGCCGTTGGTCGTTATTTCGGGCCGTTCTACGAGCACGAAGCAGACCAGAGCGGCAACTTGGCGATCTGGTTGTTTGGCAATGTCGGGGGGCGTGGCTGCGGCGGTGGGCATTGTCTGGCGTCGACGACGCAAACCTCGGATCTAGCCAGGCAGGCGAAGTCTGAACAAAACCTGTGGCAGGGCGTTTATCTTCCGCAGTTACCGCCTCCCACAGTTTTTGATCTTGGGTGGTCACAGCAGCGCCCCCGGGGACGCTGCTGCAAGAGGGAAGGGCTCAAACCGCTGCCGGGTTCTGCTTCTCCGGGTCAATGCCATAAAGCACAATCGCCTCGGCCACTTTTTCCCGCGGTATCCCCCCGTCATCAGCCAGCGCCTTCAAGGCCGCCAATACGATGAAATAGCGATCCACTTCGAAGAACCTGCGCAGCGATTCACGAGTGTCAGACTGGCCAAAGCCGTCGGTGCCCAAGGCCACGAAGCGGCGTTTGGGCACGAACGGGCGGATCTGGTCAGCGAATATCTTCATGTAGTCGGTCGCGACCACCACTGGCCCCTGTTTATCCAGCAGGCAGCTTTCAACATGGCTGATACGAGGTGTCTGCTGTGGATGGAGCAGGTTCCAGCGTTCGGCATTCTGGCCGTCCCGACGCAGTTCGGTCAGGCTGGTGACGCTCCATACTTCGCTGCTGACGCCGAAGTCCTGCTCCAGCAACTGCGCGGCGGCGATGACTTCGCGCAGGATCGAACCGCAGCCCATGAGTTGCACATGCTTGCCTTCGATGGGCTGCGCAGGGGCTGAGAGCCGGTACATGCCTTTCAAAATAGCTTGCTCGACCCCTTCGGGCATGGGCGGATGAGCGTAGTTTTCGTTGAGCAGTGTGATGTAGTAATAAATGTCCTCGTTGTCGACATACATTCGCCGCATGCCGTCCTGGATGATCACCGCCAGTTCATAGGCATAGGTCGGGTCATAGGACACGCAGCAGGGGATGGTGGAGGACAGCACATGGCTGTGACCATCGTCATGTTGCAGGCCTTCGCCCATCAGCGTGGTCCGTCCGGACGTGGCTCCGAGCAGGAACCCCCGGGCACGGGCATCGCCTGCCGCCCAAGCGAGGTCGCCGACGCGCTGGAAGCCGAACATCGAGTAGAAAATGTAGAAGGGCACCGTCATCACACCATGGGTGCTGTAGGAAGTGCTCGCTGCGATCCAGGAAGAAATCCCGCCGGATTCGTTCAGGCCTTCCTGCATGATCTGGCCGTCCCTGGCTTCCTTGTAATAGCTCAGTTGGCCGGCGTCCTGAGGCGTGTACAACTGGCCGACATGGGAATGGATACCGATCTGGCGGAATAGGCTTTCCATGCCGAACGTACGTGATTCGTCCGGGACGATTGGCACGATCAGCTTGCCGATGTTCGGGTCCTTGAGCAGGGTGCCGAGGATGCGCACGAAGGCCATGGTCGTGGAGATCGCCCGCTCGCCGGTGCCTTTGAGCTGGGTATCCAGGGTCGATAATGGCGGGATTTGCAAAGTCTGCACCGCACTGAAGCGCGCAGGCACGTAGCCGCCCAACTGAGTGCGCCGGGCTTGCAGGTAAAGGGCTTCGACGCTGTCCGCTGCGGGCTTGAGATAGGGCATGTCGCCCAACTGATCGTCCGTGAGGTCCAGGCCGAAACGATCACGGAACGCCTTGACCGCGTCCTCGCCCATCTTTTTGAGTTGGTGGTTGATGTTCTGGCCTTCACCCGCTTCGCCCATACCGAAGCCTTTCACGGTTTTCGCCAGGATAACCGTAGGCCCGCCGGTGTGGCGCATGGCGGCAGTGTAGGCGTTGTAGACCTTCTCCGGGTCATGGCCGCCGCGCGACAGCTTCCAGATGTCGTCATCGCTCAGGTCACTGACCAGCGCCTGCAACTCGGGGTATTTGCCGAAGAAATGCTCACGCACATAGGCGCCGTTCTGGGATTTGTAGTTTTGATAGTCACCGTCCACGCACTCCATCATCCGTTGGCGCAGCAGACCGCTCTTGTCCTTTTCCAGCAGGGCATCCCAGCCGCTGCCCCAGATCACCTTGATCACGTTCCAGCCGGCCGCGCGGTACAGGCTTTCGAATTCCTGGATCACCTTGCTGTTGCCGCGTACCGGTCCGTCGAGGCGCTGTAGGTTGCAGTTGACGACAAAAATAATGTTGTCGAGCTTCTCCCGGCCCGCGAGGGAAATTGCCGCCAGCGATTCCGGCTGGTCCATTTCACCGTCACCGAGGAACGCCCAGACTTTGCGCCCCTGATGTTCCTTCAGCCCACGATCTTCCAGGTAGCGCATGAACCGCGCCTGGTACGCGGCGGTGATCGGCCCGAGCCCCATGGATACCGTGGGGAATTGCCAGAAATCCGGCATGAGCCTTGGGTGCGGATAGGATGAAACACCGTCGCGGTCGGTCTCGCGGCGGAAGTTGTCCAACTGTGTTTCGTCCAGGCGGCCTTCCAGATAGGCGCGCCCGTAGATGCCCGGCGAGGAGTGGCCCTGGATGTACACCATGTCGCCACCGAACTGCTCGGTGCGGCCACGGAAGAAGTGCTCGAAACCCACATCGTAGAGAACGGCCGCCGAGGCATAGGAGGCGATGTGCCCGCCCACGTTCGAATGCTTGCCGGCGCGCAGCACCATGGCCAACGCGTTCCAGCGGATGTAGGCGTTTATCCGGCGTTCTATGGTCAGGTCGCCTGGATAAGGCTGCTGACGGTCGAGTGGAATGGTATTAACGTAGGGCGTGGTGACGCGCCCGTAAAAGTCGCCATGGCGGTTGGCGTCGAAATCCAGCATCTGGTCAATCAGGTAGTGGGCGCGAGGGCGCCCTTCGACGCTCGCCACCGATTCAATGGATTCGAGCCACTCGCGAGTCTCTTGTGGATCCTCGTCGAGAAACATGGATTGTTGTGCCATCGTTGTCGTCTCCTGGACAGTGCTGCAGCACCGAGTCGTTTGGTGCCTGACTAAGGGGCGTGGGTCGACGCCAGCCTTCAAGATTTTGTAGTTGCATGTGCAACTATGTATGAGAACTTAGCCTGCCGCGCGCTACAATTGCAACTAAATCGATTTCATCAGAAAGGTGCTGCATGTCTTCCAGCGAGCCGGATACCTGGTTCAGATTCGTCAGGGCCCACCGTTGCCTGATCCGTGAAATAGAGCGTCGCCTGGCCGCTGCCGGGCTGCCTGCCTACGCTTGGTACGACGCGTTATGGGGCCTGGAAAGCGGCCCCGACGGCGCACGCCGCATGAGTGAACTGGCCGACGTCATGGCCATCGAGCGCTACAACCTCACTCGCCTGGTGGACCGCCTGGAGGCCGAAGGTCTGGTCACGCGCAGCCGCGCCAGTGATGACGGACGAGGCGCATACGCCGCCATCACCGAGCACGGGAAGGTATTGCGCAAAAAGATGTGGAACATTTACGAAGGGGCAGTGGACGAGTTGTTCTTGTCGCAATTCGATGGCGCACAGCAGCGCGTCTTCAGTGACGCGCTGGAGCGAGCGGCCAGTGCTGCGCGCAACAGCGGACGAGCGCGCTGACGCCGACCTGCTCATGGCAACTGATACCGCGCCATGGCTTGTTCGACACGCGCCTGGGTGATGGCGCCTTCCTGAACCAAGGCTTGCAGGGCCAGCACCACGATCCAGTGCTTATCCACCTTGCCCATGGCGGGGCCGGTCGAGCCAGCTCCGAGCGCCACGAACTGTGATCTGACATGTGCTCCGATCTGCTCGGCGACATGCTGGGCATACCCGGTCACGGCCACCACCGGCCAGTCTTCGGTGTCGAGGCAATCGAGCAAATGCGCTGACTGTCGCGGTATCCCCGGATGCAAGCGATTCCAGCGTTGCGCTTCATCTGCGTCGCGGGCCAGACGGGTGTAACTGGGGCAACTCCACAATTCGCTGGCGACGCCCCAGTCGTCGCGCAACATGTGCGCCGCAGCTACCACTGACTGCAAGGCTAACCCCGCACCCAGCAAGCGCACCCGTGGGAGCGCTGAATCGGTATCGATCTCGGCCAGCCTGTACATGCCCTTGAGGGCCTGGCTCGCGCAGAGGGGGTCGGTGGGCGTGATGAAGTCATCGGGTTGGTCGTGAAGCGCCATGTAGTAAAAGCCGTCATTGCCTTCTACATACAAACTTTGCAAAGCCGCCAGGGCAATGGCGTGCGCCTCGGCACCGCTGGCGGGATCGAACGGCAGGCATTGCGGGTTGGCGACCAACCAGAGCGGTACCCAGGGATGGGCACCCTTGGGCCAGCGCGAAGGCGAGGTCTCTATGTCATTGCACAAAATGCCCCGGTTGGCCGATTCACTGGACAGCGCGCAAAGCTCGGCCGACGTCGCGGAACGGGTCAGGTACAGCAATGGTTTTTCACTGGCGCGGGCTGTGGCGCTGAAACGCAGGGGCCAGGCGCTGATACGGGATTGCTTTATGTCGTCCGACTGCGGGTGGGTGCGTATGACCCAAATATTTTGGGCGGCACCTGAATCACTTTCCAATCGATTGGCAATATCGATCATGGTGTAGAGCGGAGATGCGCAAGCCGTATACGTTCGGATTTTTTCGATGCATACCTGAGCAGCTCGCCCTGTGTCAGGTGTTTTTTTGAAAGTGGAAAAACCGATCATGAACCAAGGCGCTCCGTGCATTGGGTAATGCCGGGACCCTACTGCACCTTGCAATGTAATTGCAAGTGCAATGGTTTTGCCTCGGTGTCAGCGTTCGCAGCAAGCGCGCGAGCGGGCTCCGAGCCTGTTGAACTCAGGGCTCCAGCGCTGGCCCCTTCAACTCGATCTGATTGCCATCCGGATCGAAGCAGTAGATCGACCAGCCCTTGCCCTCCGCGCCATAGCGCATCTGCGCTTTCTCAACGGTCAGGCCGGTCGAGGCCAAATGCGCGAGGAGGGCTTGTTCATCAAACGGCTCGATGCGCAGGCAGAGGTGATCGACATTGTGCCCTTGCTTACCGGCCGCCGGCCCTCCCTGTCGACCGAGAGGCCCGTCGATGGCCACCAGGTCAATCATCGAAACACCGGTGCCCAGATGAACCATGCCTAGATCGTCCCGACGCTTCTTGAGTTCACAGCCAAGCACCGACGTATAAAAAGCGAGGCTGCGCTCGATGTCTTTTACGCGCAGGACGATGTGGTCAATACGTTGAATCGTGAAGTTTTTCATACGGGCCTCATGTGTTCAGTGATGGACGCTACGGGTTACTTCACCTTAGCGATTGATGCTGGAATGTTATCGCAACACAAAACCCTGTGGGAGCTTGCTCGCGAAGGCGCAGGCACATCCACCTCGAACCCGCGCTGTTTGGAACAGAAATGCCGCACGCTATCAATGCTTCTGATTCCGTGCGAAAAACATGATTCAACCGAGGCTGAAGGCTTCCTGGAAAATCTTGATCAAATGGTTGCCGTTTGCGCCGAGCCAATCGGCTTTTCCATCAAGCGCAAGCGCAGTTCTGGCTTATCTTGTCTGGGCCCGATATCCGTCCAACCATGGTGACTATAAAACTGCGCCGCCCTCTGGTTCGTTTCGCTCACCGACAATCTCATTCGCTCGCAGCCCAGCCCTGCAAGAAAGTTGGTCGCGTAAGCCAGCAGCAACTTCCCAGCACCGCGGGATCGCCACTCAGGGGTGAGATAGAAAAAGTGGATGTAACCCACGGCAGGTGCTGTCTTTAGCAGCGACATCTCTATCTGCCCCGCAATCCGTGTTTCATCCCAGGCATGGACAACGCCGCCAGGCACCTCGGCTGTTTTTTTTTGCAGCGACTGAAGGTATCGCTGCCTACCCTCGGGGCCGTGAAGCTGTTGTGGGCAACCAAACGCACACAGCAGCATGTCCTCAAAGAAATGCACGCAAACGTCGCTGTCCTGATCAAGGTTGATTGGACGAAAACTCAGGGACGAGTCTGAAGCGTTTTCTGTAATCATTGGGCTGCACTCCAGGCCTCATTTTGGCGGGCAATATGGAACAAGGTCCCTCGCTGGACGGTGCGAAATACGCTGTCTAGAGTGAAGTATTCGCTCTGGATGCAACATCGGGAGGGATTCCAATGAACCACCTTAACGACTACACCAATCAAGACGAAGCGCTGAATAAAAAAATCCTGGCGCTGGCCCCCAAAGAGCGGCGAGACGGTCAAAAAACCACATTGTTTTTTACGCCGGATACCGAGTTTGACTCTAAACCATTGACCTTGACGACCGGCAGCTATCCCTTTACCCCGATAGGGAGCCTTGGCATTACGCAGGTGAATACCAACGGGCAGGAATGGCGATCTATACGACATCAAATGACCAACAGGCACGGTATTCCCTCTGACCCTGGGAATTCTGATCGGGTGGATCAACTGGTATTGCTGGATACCGAGGATGCCGTGAAGATCAAGGAGGCGGTAGCCCGTGACAAACAGTTCACGAAAGGTAGCTACTACCACCCAGATGTCGCGCAAGTGTTTGGAACAACCAACCCGATTACCACCTACGCAGCCGAGCAGGTTATTGAGCGTAGAGCCGCCTTGTGCCAAGCCATTCCTGACCCGATTGCATTGAGTTATTGGAATCTGCTCCAGTCGGACCCCGCCGCCCAAACGAAGATTTACAACTGGCTACAAACATACGGCGGCATCTCTCATAAGTTCTCCGTGCATGATCGAAAGTCAGGAGACCGGATTCAAAACCACTTCCAAAACCTGGAGAAATCCAACGCCGTGCATTTTGGCAGCGAAACCCGGGGGGAGTATGCGGCGGCAAAGCTACTGATTACCGTGCTCGGGAATGAATACCAGATGAAAATCGGTAAGGCGTCTTCGGGGCGCAACAATGGGATCGACCAGATATGGGTCAAACGCAATCTGCAAAGCGGCGTGGTGGAGGAATACATCATCGTTGAATGCAAAGGCAGCGTGGATGCTGAACTCAACGAAGCCAAGTATGGGTGGCAGATGTCTCCTTGCTGGGCCTTTCACTGCCTAGATTGGCTTGCTGGGGAAAAACGCCAATCTTTCCAGCACATCCACGACGGATGTCTACGCAAAAACAGCCATGGTGATCAAAATTCTCAATGCATTGATCAACCCTGGCCCACCCTTGGTGAGAGGCCTGGTCATTCAACCGATGACGAAATCAGTCACCGCGCCCAACTCAATCGAACTGATCGATCTTGGAACCTCTGACCTGGTCGAGCAATACACGAACGCCGTGGCGGGCCACTCAAAATTCCAGAATACCCAAGTGTTTAACGGATCTTTTTTCTAGCCTCCGGTGGGCAAAAAACGCGGGGCCTGCAACCGACCATCAATGGATTTCAAGACCATGAAAAAACAAGAACAAGAAAACTTGCTCAACACCCTGAAGGGCCGCTTCGACCAAAATCCCCAACGCCACCCAAGCATCTCTTGGGGCGACGTCCAAAGCCGGCTCGAAACCAACCCCAACGCACTAAAATCCCTCCAGGCCATGGAAGCCAGCGGAGGCGAGCCCGACGTGATCGGCCTCGATCCGAAAACCGGCGCTGTCACCTTCTGCGATTGCGCCAAAGAAAGCCCGACCGGTCGCCGAAGCCTCTGCTACGACCGCGCCGCCCTGGACGCACGCAAGGAGAACAAACCTAAAGGCAGTGCCGTCGAAATGGCCGAAGAAATGGGCATTGCCCTGCTGACGGAAGACCAGTACCGAGCCTTGCAAACACTCGGCGAGTTTGATGCCAAGACATCCAGTTGGCTGGCAACCCCTCCAGCGCTTCGCTCGCTCGATGGGGCGATTTTTGGCGACTACCGTTATGGCCGGGTGTTCATCTACCACAATGGCGTGCAGTCGTATTACGCGGCGCGTGGGTTTCGTGGGTTGCTACAGGTTTAAAGGGCGACCCAAACCTGTGGCGAGGGCGCTTGCTCGCGCTCTGGGCTGCGATTTTTTGATCTTGATCTTTTGCTCTTGATTCGATGGGGAGTGGAAAGATCGCAGCCTCGTTGCACTCGACAGCTCCTACACAGCTCCTGCGGTACAGTCGAGCGGGAGCTAGCGCCCTTACCACGAGTTGACGATGGTCAGACGGGGAGACTCTTCGATCCCAACTACGGTGTCGGCGTCTATCAATCGAGGACCGATCTGTGTAACGACCTGCACGCGCTGCTGGCGAGCTACGTCGTTCCCGGCGGGCATGTGACCGAGAGTTATCTGTTGGAGTTTGATCACGTGGTCGAGGTCGAGGTCGACAGCGAGGATGAGTTTGGTGATTTCCAGAAGGCGCCCGCAACACCCCACTAAGCGGCATTGGATTCAGCTCACATCAGTGGCCCGGAAACTCGAATCGATAGCAAACCGGTGAACTCGCGTCTGCCCGTTTCTCCACCTCATTCTCCAACCATTCAGCCAACACCACGGCATTGTTCTCGACCGTGGATTTGGCGGCATACACCAGGGTGAGGTTGCCGCCTTGTGCAACATCCACCAACCGCCACCAACACTGCGGCTGCGCGGCCAGTTCCTTGCGATAGGCGACTTTGAACTGCTCAAACGAAACAACCCTCGCCTTGAACGCCTTGCGCAGCTCATGGGAAGGCCCAACCTCCGGCAGCCACTCAGCAATCGCCAACGCATCCTTGCGGCAATTACGCGGCCACAAGCGGTCCACCAGAACCCGCACGCCATCCTCGGCGCTGGCTGTTTCATAGGCGCGTTTGCACTGGATCATCGAAACCTGCCTGTCGAAGTGAGACCGTCTCAGCATAGGCCGTCGGCAATGAGGCGGCCATGGGTAACCTGTCGCCTTCAAGTCTTCGCCGCACCTGCCGCTATCGGTATAACGATTTTTACCGATCCACCAATTGGTTTTGCAATAACTGTTGCTTTGCGGCAATCAATTGGTAAACGCACGATAAGAGAACGTAGCGAATGGACGACGGACGATACGAAAGGCGGGCGGCGATGGCTGGAGGCGCGGCGGTGTCGTCCGAGTCACCGCATATTCTGCTGATCGACGATGTCCCGGAAGATATCCGTGCGACGCTCGTCCTATTGAAGACGCAACCCTGGCGCATTTCCCTGGCCAGCGATGCTCATCAGGGTTATCAGCGGGCACTGGCCTTGCGTCCGGATTTGATCGTGCTGGACGTGCACATGCCGCACATGAACGGTTTCAGCCTGTGCCGGCTGTTGCGCGAGGCCCCGGCGACCCGGCACACGCCCATCCTGTTTCTGTCATCGGCCAACAGCGCCATCGAACGCCTGGAAGGGCTCACCGTGGGCGGGGTGGATTACATCCCCAAATCCTGCGCACCCGAGGAAGTGCTGGCGCGTATCAAGATTCACCTGCAATTGACTTGGCGCGCGCCGTCAACCGCTCAACACAACCCGGTCGATCCGGAGCCGGAGGGCGACGAGATCGTCCTGCGTGCCGCGATGCGGTTGATTGAAGGCCTCCTTGATGACATGCCCTCCCTGGCCCATCTGGCGCAAAAAGTCGGCACCCACGAGAAACGTCTCTCGCGGATCTTTCGCGAGCATTTGGGGCTGACCGTATTCGCTTACATTCGCGACGCACGACTGCGGCGTGGCCAGGATTTGCTCGTCGAAAGCGTGATGAGCGTGCAGGACGTGGCCGAGCTGGTGGGCTTTCGCAACGCCTGCAACTTTACCACGGCCTTCCGTCAGCGAATCGGCATGACGCCCAGCCAGTTTCGCCAGCAAGCCCTGGGCATCACCGAAACCGAGTCGGCCGGGCGCGCCTGATGCGGCTTCTACAGTTTTTATTGCTGACGATAGCGTTGTTATCCACAGGCTTGCTGCGCGCCGCGCCTGTGGATATCTGCCGGGCTGATCACCTGGACCTGATGCCTGCGATACAGATTTTCGAGGACACCCAGGCCAGCCTGAGCCTGGATGACGTCGCGCAACTGCCCGAAACACGTTTCAACGCCGCCACTCCAGGCTGGCCGACCCAAGGCTACAGCCGCTCCGCGTTCTGGTTGAAATTGCAGCTCAGCAACTCAAGCACTGCGGCGTGTTCGCGCCTGCTGGTGGTCGGCGCGCCGCGCCTGGAAGACCTCCGCGTCTATCAACCGGGGCTGGATGCCCATGCCGGTGGCGCTTATCCCTTGGCCGAATGGCCCCAGCCGGCGACACGTCAGCCGGCGTTCCCGGTCTCTTTGCCAGCAGGGGAGAGCGCCACGCTGTTCATCCGCGTGGCGAGCAATTTCCAGATGTTGCTGGAGCCGGAACTGTGGTCGGAACCGGCGCTGCTGCGCAGTCAACAACAGACCTTCCTGAGCGACGGGCTCACCCTCGGCATTGTCCTGCTGGTTGTCCCGTTCGGTTTCATCGTCGGCTGGATCCTGCGCTCCCAACTGCTGAGCGTGAACGCGGGCGCGGTCCTGAGCTACATCCTGCTGACGTGCATCCTCAACGGCTATCTGATCTATTGGCCCACCGCACTCGGCTGGACGCGCGAGCTACTGACCTGCGCCAGCGCGGCCTCGTTCGTACTCTTCCTCGCCTACATGCGCGTGCTGTTGCAGGTTGCCCGCCTGCCCAGAATCATCGGCTGGAGCTATTGGCTGCCGCTGTTGGGTTGCATCCTTGGCCGACTCTGGTGGCTAAAAGTCGATCCCGTCCAGGGTGCGCAGATCGTCCAGATATCCCTGAAAAGTTTCTACGGTGTGCTGCTCGCCACGTTGTTCATGGCCAGGCGCAGACGACTGAGCTACAGCTGGATGGCCTGGCTGGTGCCGGGGCTCTTGCTTGGGCAACTGCTGATGCGGCTGTTCTTCCCCCAGGAGCAATTGCCCTGGCAGTCGCCGCAAAGCAAACACAGCTTATCGTCTACATTGCCGGGTGTAGCGTTGCTGGTGTGCACGTTGATCATGGAAGTCAGCCGCAGCCGCCACCGGGAAAAACAGGCCCTGTCCACCCTCGAACAACAACGCCAAGCCGAGCAGGCGCGGCTGGAAAGCACCGTGGCGCTGCGCACGTCGCAGTTGCGCGACTCCCTCGCGGCGCGCAGTGCCTTGATGGCGCGGATCAGCCACGACCTGCGCTCGCCCCTGGTGCGCATCATCGACTACGCGCGCCTGTTGCACGCCGGGCCCAACCGCGACTATCAAGCGACGATCGAGCGCAACGCCCGCCAGCAACTGGAGCTGATTGACGAGATGCTCGAATTCTCCCGTGGCGAGCTGGAGCAGATGCAACTGACCCTCGCGCCGGGTTATCTGTATGGCTTCCTCAAAGAGATCGCCGATGAAGCGAGCTTTCTCGCCGCGCGCCAGGGCAACCGCTTCGAGGCTGTTTTGGCGGACGACTTGCCGCCAGTCGTAGAGGCCGATTTCAAACGCCTGCGGCAGATCCTCATGAACCTCCTGGCGAACGCGGCAAAATTCACCCGCAACGGCCAGATCCGTTTCCAAGTGGGCGCTTTTCCAGGGACAAGCGCCGATACCGTGGGGCTGCGCTTGAGCGTGATCGACACCGGTATCGGCATCGACCCGCAAGAATTCGAACAACTGCTGCAACCGTTCCGCCGCGGCCACAACGTGCAACGCTACGAAGGCAGCGGGCTGGGCCTGTCCATCGTCACGCAACTGCTGGAACGCATGGACAGCCGCCTCGAACCGCAAGCGGCGGGGCAGGGCAGCCACTTCAGTTTTCGCCTGCAACTGAAGTGCGCCCAGGAACACGACCTGGAAAACGGCATCGTCGATAACAACGCCACGCCGTTTGACGGCCAGGGCAAGCACGTGCTGCTGGTGGACGACGTCGAGCAGAACAGCGACTGGCTCTACGACCTGCTGGCCGGCTACGGTTTCGACGTGAGCATGGCGGCAAACGGCGAAGACGCCTTGGCCTGCCTGGCAGAACAGCCGGTCGACCTGTTGATCAGCGACCAGATGATGCCCGGCATGGACGGCTGGGAACTGCTATGCCAGGTGCGCGAACGCTGGCGCCATTTGCCGGTGATGCTTTATTCAGCGATCCCGCCGCGCAGACCGGAAAGCTATCCAAAGGATCTGGCCTTTGACGCGGTACTGCTCAAACCCGCCGACAGCCGTGAACTGCTGGCGTGGGTCAAGGCACTGGCCCGCCCAGACACGGTACGCCGCGCGACGGCTTGGGAGCGATAGCATGCGAGGTTTGGGTTACCTTCTGCTGTTACTTGGCAGTTTTTCAGTGTTGCCCTGGGCGCCGGCGCATGCCGAACAAGAGGCGCCCACCGCCCTCACGCTCGACGAAACCACCGTCACCGCTCGGCGCCGCGAAGAAGACCCACAGCACGTGCCGATCCCGATCAACGTCCTCTACGGCGAGCAACTGGACGAGGCCGGTCTGCACCGGCTCCAGGACATCCAGCGGCGCGTGCCCGGCTTGATTGTTTCCGGCCACGACGCCCGCTACGCCGGCTTCGGCCTGCGCGGCTTCGGCGCGACCGCCTACAACGATGGCCTGGAAGGCAGCGTCGGCACTTACGTCGATGGCGTTTATCAGGCACGCCAAGACATGGCCTTCACCGAAATGATGGACATCGAGCGCATCGAAACTTTACGTGGGCCGCAAGGCACCTTGTTCGGCAAGAACACAACGGCGGGCGCGCTGAACATCATCACCCGCCAGCCAACGTTCCAGCCCGAAGCCAACCTGGAAGCCCGCTACGGTGAACACGGTTTGCGGGAATATCGCGGGACGATTTCCGGACCGCTGCAGGGCGACGTGCTCGCCGGTCGACTCAATGTGTTCGAGAGCTCCAGCGATGGCTCCGTGGAAAACCTGCGAGACGGCAGCCGCCTAGGTGACGCCGACAGCCAAGGCCTGCGCGGCCAGTTGCTGTGGACACCGAACAGCGACTTCAGTGCGCGCCTGATCGCCGACCATGCCGAGCAAAACGAAGCCGGCAACGTCCTGCTGGTCAATCACTACAGCGAGCAAACCCGCAAGCGCGCCCAGTTTGCCGGGTATCCGCTGGCGGAACCCGATCCTTACAAACGCGAATCCCGCATCGACGCGCCGGGCCATCCGCGAACCCTGCAGAATGGCGTGTCATTGGAATTGAATTGGGACCTGGACGAGGCGATGCGCTTGACCAGCATCACCGCCTACCGCGACTGGGACTACCGCGCCGACCGCGACGCTGACAGTACCGCACGTGCAGTGATGCAATCCGAAGCCGAATTGAACCACCGACAGTTCAGCCAGGAATGGCGCCTGTCCGGTACGGCCGGCTCGTCCGTCGACTATGTAGCGGGGTTCTATTACTTGCGCCAACAGCTCGACCGTGAGATCGACGTCGAATACGGCAAGGACGCCGCGTCCTGGTTCGTCGGCGATCAACTTGAACAACTGAAGAAACTCTATAGCATCACCTTCACCGATCCGAGGCAGGTGCCTTCGGTGCTGCTCAATGGCGCCCAACAACGTTACGACGGCGAGCAGAAGGGCGACAGCCGAGCCATTTTCGGCCAGCTTTCCTGGCGCCCGATTGAGCCGCTGGAACTCACCGCCGGCCTGCGTTACAGCCAAGAGCGCAAGGACGGCTGGATCTCCCGCGACGCCAGCAACCTCGCCCCGCTGACCGGCTTGCCCCCGGTGTTCCAGGCCGGAGGGCAATTGCTGCGCGACATCGCCCTCGGCCGCGGTTACTACCGCGAGGATTCGATTAAAGAAAGCAACGTCTCCAGCCTCCTCAGCGCCAGCTACCGTTTTAGCGAGGCGGTGATGGGTTACCTCAGCTGGTCGCGGGGCTACAAGGCTGGCGGCATCAATTTCGATGTGGTCGGCCCGTTCACCGCGCCGACCTTCGAGCCAGAGCGCGCCACGTCCCTGGAACTGGGCATGAAGACACGCTTCTGGGACGAGCGCGCATTGCTCGACCTCGCCGTCTACCAGACCGACGTCGACAACTACCAAGCGCTCACCTACAGCCCGCCCACGTCGGTGTTCGCGCCCCCACTGCGGGACAACCTGATCAACGTCGGCAAGGTCCGCCTGCGCGGCATCGAACTCGATTCCGCCTGGCAACTCACCCCCCGACTCACCGGACGCCTGGGTCTGGCCTGGAGCGATGCCCGCTACCGCCGCTTCCCCAACGCCCCATGCCCACCGGCCTCGGGCCAATGGACCTGCGACCTCAGCGGCGAGCGCCTCTACAACGCGCCGGAATGGAACCTCAGCAGCGGCCTCGACCATATCCACCCGCTGCCCTGCGGGCTGGAAGCCTACAGCGGCATCGACTACAGCTTTCGCACCGGCTACTCCGGCACCCTCGAAGGCGGCGAAGGCAGCTATCAACCCAGCTACGACCTCACCAACCTGCGCCTGGGCCTGCGCAGCCAGGACCGCGCCTGGGAAGTGGAAGGCTGGGTGCGCAACGTCTTCGACCGACACTACATCACCGCCGTGTATTCACTGCTTGGCGCTGGCGACTACGGCGTGATGACCGGCAGCGAACGAACCCTCGGCACCACCGTCAGGCTTCGCTATTGACCGAAATAAACCGCGTCGGACAAAACGCCAAACGATTACCGCCGGCCTTTTTCGACAGGTACATGGCCTGATCTGCCTTGCTGATCAGCCCATCGACCTCATGCCCATGCTCAGGAAAAAACGCCACCCCGATACTCGCTGCAATCTCCACCGTCTGCGCACCAATCAAAATCGGCGCATTCGCCGCCACCAGCATCCGCGTGAGCAACGACTCGCTGTCCTCCACCGCCTGCAAACCCACCAGCCCCGCAACAAACTCATCGCCCCCGAGGCGCGCCAACGTATCGCCCTCACGCAAGGTTGCATTGATCCGCGCCGCGACAATCTGCAACACCCGATCCCCCCAGTCATGGCCATAACTGTCGTTTAGCGCCTTGAACCCATCCAGGTCGATAAACGCAATCGCCACCTTTTGCTGATAAATACGCGCCTTGCCCAACGCCTGACGCATCCGTTCGGCCAACAACAACCGATTGGGCAACTGCGTGAGCGCGTCATACCGCGCATCCCGCTCCAGCAACTGCAGACGCTGCTTTATCTGCGTCATGTCGCTGAACAGCGCCACGTAGTGCTGAACATTGCCGTGACGGTCATGCACCGAACTGATGCTGATCCGCGAGGTCATTTCCCGGCCATCCTTGTGGTTGCTTTGGATTTCGCCGGACCAATGGCCGTGGAAATCCAGCGCGTTTTTCATTGGTGCGTAAAAAGCGGTGAGCCGACGGACCATGCGATGGGAGTTCAACTCGCGGCCTTTGAGCTCGTCTTGACCGTAACCGGTGAGGCGGGTGAAGGCCTCGTTCACGGCGATGACCCGGCCGAATGGGTCGACAAGGATGATGCCTTCGCGGGCGTGGCTGAATACGGTGGCGGCTAGCTCTGGGCAGACGGTGTTGAGGCGACGGTCCAGCGTGGCTTCGTCACGGGTGGCCGGCCATGTTTCGGAGTCGAAGCCTTGCTGCGCCAGATAGCCGGCCAGGGATGAGAGCGCCTTGTGCAGCCGAGTCAGGGCATTCGTGGCGAGCCTGGAGTTGAGGCAGTGGCTACGGATGAAGGTGCGTAGGTTCATGGGGGGTACACGGTGCTCGGTTGCAGCGCTTGGGTGAGTAAGCGGAGCATTATCGAGGCGCGGAACTGCCGAGGACTTTGCTGGAGCGGATGGGAGCTTTGCGGGAGGGGATGGATTGGAAAGATTTTTCCCATGGGTCAGTCGGGTCTGTCAGACATTGGGCGGCTGCGGCTTGCAAGCCGACGTTGCCTTGCGCCTTTGCCTACAACTACGCCAGAATCCGCCGGCTTGTTCGCCTGGGGTTGCGTCGGTAGTTTGGGACCTGTCACTGCTCATCAGTGATCGGGTTTAGCAGCTCGTGGTGAAACAGGTTGTGCAAGGCGTCATCCAGTCAGGAATCTCCATCCTGCACTTGATGGTGGCTGTGCGCAGGGCGTCCCCGGACGCGCCGGTTTCTTGTTTCCCCGGTCTGCTAACCTGCGTACAGCTGCCTCCCATCGTTTAGCAGCGAGCGGGTGATGGCTCCAATTACAGGAAGCAAGACGATGGCAAAAGATACTCCGAATCCTCCTGATACGAACGAGCATGTCTCCCGGGCTCAGTCTGCTCGCAACAAAAAAATCGACGATGCTGCCACGCGAGCGTTGGATTACTACCTGAAACCCAAGCCTAAGAGCGAAACGTCTGACAAGTCGGACTCCATTTTTCGGATTGATCCGAGTGTGGATTCTGAGTGTTTGTTGGCGAATCTCAGTGAGAATTTGGCTTCGGCGAATGCCATGATCAGTGATTTGGCGTTTGACCTGGATGGGTCGCGGCGGCGGGTTGCGATGGGGATTTTGCAGGTGATTGAGGTGAGTGAGTTGTTGGCTAATCGGGCGTTGGATATTGTTGAGGTCAGGTAGGTTCGGCGGGTAAACCCTGTTCTTCGGTCAAAAAAAGGTCTTGCCAAGCAAGACCTTTTTCACTGTCTCAAGTCGGATCAACCCCTTGCGATGGCCTCTCCGAGTTGCTGATTGGTCATCGCCTCGCCAGCAATACCCCAAGCACCGTCTACGGCATGCACGATGTTGACCCAGATGTTTGTCTTGGGCAGTTGGCCGCCGGACATCTCATGGATAATGTTGGTTACTTCCTCAATGTAGCCAATCTGTATTTCGCGGTTGGCGAATGCAAAGGCAGGCACCTTCCATTCGATGAAAGCGACAGGCGCTTCGGTGGAGCCAGAGAAGGTGTTTTCTGCGGTCAAAACATGAATGGAACCGACGATGTTCGGGGTCATGGCCTTGTTGCCGCTCAGGCCATGCCACCTCAGCATGGCGTCAGACAGCTGGGTGAAAGCAATGTTCTCGCTGCCTTTAGGCAGGACACCTTCAGTAAGCGTAAGGGTGAGAGGCATTTCCATACTCCTGTAAGCGAGCTGTACGTCGCATCGGCGATCGCATCGACCGTAAGATAACGATCGTTATTTCAATTTACATAACGATCGTTACATTGCCAAGTACAATCTGGATTTCACTCGCCCGGAATCCTGTAGGGAGGTATGCATGTCTCGATCCGAACGAAAGCTGCAGACGCGTCAACGAATTCTCGATGCCGCAGGCCGTGGCTTTCGCAAAGCCGGCTTTGGCGGTATTGGTGTGGATGGCTTGGCAAAGGAAGCAGGTGTTACGTCCGGCGCCTTCTACGCCCACTTCGACTCCAAGGCTGCTGCATTTCGTGAGTCGGTCGCACAGGGGATGGCTGAATTCAAGGACGGTGTGCGCCACTTCCAAGGCCAGCACGGGCACACCTGGTGGCCTGAGTTCGTGTGTTTTTACTTGGGAGAGAAGCGTAAATGCGAACTGTCAGAGAGCTGCGCCCTGCAGAGTCTTGCGTCAGAAATTTCCAGGTCTGATCCCAACTCACGCGCGGAGTTTGAGGCTGAACTGCTCAACGTCGCCGCCTTGATCGTGGCCGGCCCCACGTCGGAGCACGCTCCTGCCGACACAGGTGAAGCCCTGTTCGCATTGTCCACGCTGGTTGGTGCCGTAACACTCGCACGAGCGGTATCCGATCCGGCAGTGGCCGAAAAAATCGCAGCCGCGGCGCAGCAGACATTACTGTCTGGGCATCGTTATCGAGACCCGTCGTGAGCCAGAGTGCGTGACTCGCAACAGCAGCTCTAGAAAGCCCTGCGACTTGAATGGGTAAGCAGTCTGAAAGATTCCAGTCGCTAGGCCGTAAGACGTTGGACGACCAGAACCCCAAGCCCACGTCGCCTTGCGCCATTGCCTACAACTACGCCAGAACCCGCCGGCTTGTTCGCCTGGGACCGCGTCGGTAGTTTGGGTCCTGTCACTGTTCATCAGTGATCGGGTTTAGTCGCCCGTCGCTGCTAAGTCGCTCAAGCGTCCATCAGTCAGGTATCCCTCATCCCTGCACTCGATGGTGGCTGTGTGCAGGGCGCCCTCGGGCGCGCCGATTTCTTAGCTCGTCGGTCGACTAACCTGCGTACAGCGGCGTCCGCCCAACTCACATTGTGTGACTCAGGCAGCTATCAATCACTTTTATGCCATTTGCCCTGATCCCTGCGGCTAAGTGCTCCAATGCCGATGAGCTGATATGGTTGCGAACTGATTCCTGTGGCGGAGCCTGCGGCCCACGAAGCTTCATCTGCAGCGCATTGATTTACAGGGAACGGGATAACTGCAAGTGGAAGCGTCTGCTAGCCAAGGAGAGATTGCGCGATGGAGCAGTATTTTGTATGGAACACCGACCCTGTACTGATGCGGTTCGGAGTGATCGATATCCACTGGTACGGCGTCCTGTTCGCAGCCGCGTTTGGCTTCGGTATGGCAATAATGAGGTTTATCTTCAGACGAGAAGGTAAGCCTGAGGGTGACCTGGACGCTCTGCTGATCTATCTCGGCTTGGGTACAGTGCTCGGCGCCCGGCTTGGGCACGTGCTGTTTTACGATCCAGCGTTTTACTTCAGCAATCCTGCGGAAATCCTAGCCATCTGGAAAGGCGGGCTAGCAAGCCACGGCGGCGCTATTGGACTCGCCCTTAGCCTCTATCTATTCTGCCGACGTCGTTCCGACATAGGCTATCTCTGGCTGCTGGACAGGATTGCCATAGTAGCTCTTTTGGGCGGCGGCCTGATCAGAGTGGGCAATTTCTTCAATTCTGAGATCGCCGGTGTTCCGACGGATATTCCATGGGCAATTGTATTCTCCCGAATTGATACGCTGCCTAGGCACCCCACACAACTCTATGAAGCATGCGTCTATTTTGTAATGTTTTTGCTGATGTTCTTGCTGTACCAGAAACGCCGCACCACCCTGGAACCGGGGTTCCTGAGCGGGTTGTTTTTGTCAGCAGTCTTCTCGGCGAGATTCCTGCTTGAATTCACCAAGATGCACCAAGCCAGCTATGACTATCCCCTGCCACTAAACGTTGGCCAACTGTTGAGCATTCCGCCTGTTCTCGTCGGGCTGACGCTCATGGTTCTAGCCAAGCGGAGTGGCAGAAAATTGCTATGCGAGCAAACGAGTTAGGCAATCGGTCGGCTGTGGGTAAGAAGGGTGAGACCTTGCCACAGATACGGCAGCAGATGTGGATGCCTGCCTAGCTTAAATAAGGCGAGTTCTGAGTGGACAATATTTCGACAGTCCAAGCGACTATTTCAGATGACCCCATTCGGTGGCGATTACTTGAGATGGTGCGTCCCCCAAATTGCCAGACTGCTGGATAGGAGCAGGTTTCGACCGAAACGCGATTTGGGACGACGTGGTCTGGGCACTCTGCTGCCCTGGTGCTTTGTACAGACCTTGGACGTTTTCATAGTGGCAACCAGGCGCGTTGGTAAGAAAAAATTTCTAGATGGGGGTTGACCACGTACTTTAATGCTGTACTATTCGCCTCCCGCTAACGAGCACTTCGATGCAGCGTTTGGCTTAAGCAATTGATTATATTAAAAAAATCAGTAGCTTTTAAGGAGAGGTGCTGTAGAATGCGCGCCTCGGTTGAGACGAAAGGCTCAACCAATCGCTCTTTAACAACTGAATCAAGCAATTCGTGTGGGTGCTTGTGGAGTCAGACTGCTAGTCAACAGATTATCAGCATCACAAGTTACTCCGCGAGAAATCAAAGATGTAACCAACGATTGCT
>NZ_CAXAPG010000020.1:0-96708 GCF_963970585.1 Pseudomonas sp. RL_105y_Pfl2_101 | reverse complement strand
CCAGGCGCTTGAGCCAAAGACAGAAGCCGTTGCGTTCCCAATAGAGGATTTTCACTCGGTTACGGGAGCGATTCAGAAAAACGAAAAGTACCGGGTCGAAGACCGCCACCTTGATATCCAGCTCGACCAGGGCGGCCAGGCCGTCGATGGATTTTCGGAAGTCCACGGGCTTGGGGTAAAGGTAAACTTTTTCGACTTTGGCGTCGGGACGCATCATGAGGTGCTGGCTCCGGAAAGAGATCGGGAGCGCAGCATCGGGCTTCAATGGGCGGCTTTGAATGTGTGGGTGATGGATCGTTTACGGTACATTCGACACGACTTTGGAAGGATGGACCGCTTACCGAGTCAGTCCTGCAGGTTCACGTGCCCGCTTCGATAGTGCCGGCAGTCTCTCGCAAGCGGTTATCTTGCGAGGCGCCGGGTTCGTCAAGGTCACCTTCGACGTATCCGATTATTTCGGTGTGGGTTCAGTTTCTGTGCAGGGAGCAACGGGCAGGTATGCGATTAGTCGCGCAGGTCCTTATGATCTGGATTTTATGGCGCAAACCGGTGGCACCGTGGAGCTGATCTTCACCTCTCAAAGTTCATTCGATATCGATAACGTTGAACTGTACTTTGAAGAGGATTCCGAATGCACGCCGGTTCAATTGATTGAAAGTGGTGGGTTTGATGATTCGTCCATTATTGGCTGGGAACAAAATGGCAAAGTCAAGGGCGTGGAAGGTCGAGCACAATTTGATTCTTATGCCTGGTTGTCCCAAGCAGTCGCGGTGAGGGCCGGCGCGCTGATAAACGTCAGCTTTGAGGTGGCGAACTTTTACGGTCCAGGGAAAGTCAGCATTCCTGAGTACGGTAGAGTGTTTAATTTTGATAGACAGGGGCGCTTCGAGGTAGCGTTCGTACCGCCGGAGGGATCTGCGGTTACTACTGTCACGCTGCGCTTCGACTCGGACGTATCATCATTCGATCTCGATAACATTGAACTTTGGGCGTGCCCTGATGAGACGAGCAGCGGGCAAATAATCCTGAAAGATGTCTTCATCTTGCCCAAGGAGTGAAATGACGACGGGCATACGCCATGGGCGGGCAGCGGATCATCACGGACGATTCGGATAAGCATCCCGGCGTGCAAGCCGGTTGTGCTTCGCGGGCGGTGTGTGAAATTGTGTAAGGGTTTTGTTTCTGAAAGGGTGAGGACGTATATCCTTGGCGTTTGGTTTCATGCCTGCACCTTTCGGACCCACCCATGCCCAACATCCTCCTCGTCGAAGACGACGCCGCCCTCTGCGAACTCATCGCCAGCTACTTGGAGCGCAACGGCTATCACGTCAGCGTGCTCAACCGTGGCGATCACGTCCGCGAGCGGGCGCGGGCCAACCCGCCGGACCTGGTTATCCTCGACCTGATGCTGCCGGGGCTGGACGGCTTGCAGGTCTGCCGCTTGCTGCGAGCCGATTCGGCGACCTTGCCAATCCTGATGCTCACCGCGCGGGACGATAGCCACGATCAGGTGCTGGGGCTGGAAATGGGCGCTGATGATTACGTCACCAAACCCTGCGAGCCACGGGTGCTGTTGGCGCGGGTGCGCACGTTGTTGCGGCGCAGCAGCCTGACCGAGCCGCAGACGGTCAACGACCGCATCCTCATGGGCAACCTCTGCATCGACCTGTCCGAGCGCACCGTAACCTGGCGCGGACAAGCGGTGGAGCTGTCCAGCGGCGAATACAACCTGCTGGTGGTGTTGGCCCGGCACTCCGGCGAAGTGCTGAGCCGCGACCAGATCCTGCAGCGCCTGCGCGGCATCGAGTTCAATGGCACCGACCGTTCGGTGGACGTGGCCATTTCCAAGCTGCGGCGCAAGTTCGACGACAATGCCGACGAAGCCCGCAAGATCAAAACCGTGTGGGGCAAGGGCTATCTGTTCAGTCGTTCCGAGTGGGAATGCTGAGCCGATGTGGAAGCTGCTGATTCGCCTTTACCTGGTCACCATCGTGTCCTACAGCGCGGCGATCTACCTGATGCCGGAACTGGTGATCCGCCTGTTCCATGAGCGTTTCCTGACCTACAACCTTGATTATTCCCGTGGCCTGCAAACCTTGATAGTCAAGCAGTTCCGCGCCGTGCCCAGCGAGCAGTGGCCGGCGCTGGCGGCGCAGATGGACAAGGAGTTCGAGCCGCTGCGCATCGAGCTGGCCGCTGTCGATGACGGCGGCTTCAGTGTCGATGAACAGGCGCGCCTCAAGCGCGGCGAGAACGTGGTGCGTATTGGCGACTGGGCCTGGCGCACCTTAGCGGCGGCGCCACTGGATGAGCACACGGCGGTGAAGCTGGTCGTGCCGCCGGACCCGTCCGACGTCAGTTGGTTGTACTGGAGCATCAACGTGTTGATTGGCGCGACGATGCTGGCCTGTCTGTTGCTCTGGTTGCGGCCTCACTGGCGCGACCTGGAGCGTCTCAGGCGCACCGCCGAGCGCTTCGGCAAAGGTCATCTGGGCGAGCGTACGCACATCGCCTCCAGTTCGAACATCGGCAGCCTGGCCCACGTATTCGACACGATGGCAGGAGACATCGAGAACCTGCTCAACCAACAACGGGACCTGCTCAACGCCGTGTCCCACGAACTGCGCACGCCGCTGACGCGGCTCGACTTCGGCCTGGCCCTGGCATTGTCCGATGAGCTGCCGGCGCCCAGTCGCGAACGTCTGCAAGGGCTGGTGGCGCACATTCGCGAACTGGATGAGTTGGTGCTGGAGCTGCTGTCCTACAGTCGCCTGCAGAACCCGCAACGCCTGCCCGAACGGGTCGAAGTGGCGTTGGACGAGTTCATCGACAGCATCCTGGGCAGTGTCGACGAGGACTTGGCAGCGCCGGACGTGGTGATCGACGTGCTGCTGCACGGGGCGCTGGAGCGTTTCGTACTGGACCCACGCTTGACCGCACGGGCCTTGCAGAACCTGCTACGCAATGCCATGCGTTATTGCGAAAAGCGCATCCAGGTCGGCGTGCTGGTCAGTGATCAAGGCTGTGAGATCTGGGTCGACGACGATGGCATCGGTATTCCTGACAGCGAACGCGAGCGGGTGTTCGAGCCGTTTTATCGCCTGGACCGCAGCCGCGACCGCGCCACCGGCGGCTTCGGCCTCGGCCTTGCCATCAGTCGTCGCGCCCTGGAAGCCCAGGCCGGCACGCTGTCGGTCGAGGCTTCGCCGCTGGGTGGGGCGCGCTTCAGGCTGTGGCTGCCAACTGCGTCCTGATGCCGGCTCGGTATATCGCCCAACCCGTCTGTAGGCGCTGACGAGTGCAACGAGGCTGCGATCTTGTCCCGGACAATTGAGTCGCAAGCGAACGATCAAGATCAAGATCAAGATCAAAAGATCGCAGCCTTCGGCAGCTCCTACCCAAACAACCCCGCCGCAATATTGATCGAAAACCCCAGGATCGCCGTGTTGAACACAAACCCGATCAACGATTGCGCCAGGACGATCTTACGCAGTTGCCGCGTGGCGACGCCCACGTCCGCCGTCTGCACCGCCACGCCGATGGTGAAAGAGAAATACAGGAAATCCCAGTAGTTGGGCGTGGTCAGCCCTTCGGCAAACCGTAGCGCCGGCCCCTTGCCCTCCCAGGTGTAATACAAGCGCGCGTAGTGCACGCTGAAGATCACCCCGATCAGCAACCACGATCCGATCACGGTCATTGCCGTGAAACCGTAATGCAACGCCTTGCCGGCGGCATTCAGGTCGCGGCTGCCGGCCAGTTCGAGGGTGATGGTCGCCAGGCTGGCCAATGCCGCGATGCAGACCACCAGCAGGACCAGCCCGGCATTTTCATCTTCGATTTCGGCGATGCGCCGGACGTCGGGCGCTTTGGCCCGCACGGTCAGCCAGGACATCAGCGCCAGGTAGGTCCAGACGCCGACATTCCAGCCGATCAGGATTTTGCTGATGATCGAGTCCACGGGAACCAGGATACCCACCGCCAGGCCAAGGACCGTGGCGCTGGAAAGACGCGGGTGGGTACGGGCGAGAAAGGGCATGGAGACTCACTGTGCGCAGAGGAGACGCTTAGTATGAGCCATCAAGCGAAGGGGCGGCCCTCTATCGCGCTGGACTCGATCAATTGCACGCCCGCTTCCTGCATCCGCCGGATCGCGGCTTCCATCGAGCCGTCCCTATCAATGCCCCGACAGGCATCCAGCACCACAAACGCGTTGAACCCCGCCAACCGGGCATCCAGTGCCGAAAACATCACGCAGAAATCCAGGGCCAGCCCCACCAGGTACACCGTGTCGATGCCGCGTTCCTTGAGGTAGCCGGTCAAACCGGTGGGGGTCTGGTGGTCCGCTTCCATGAAGGCGGAGTAACTGTCGATGTCCGGGTTGCAGCCCTTACGAATGATCAGCTTGGCATGGGCGAGGTCGAGTGCCGGGTGCAGCGCGGCACCGTTGCTGCCCTGTAGGCAGTGGTCGGGCCAGAGTTTCTGTTCGCCGTAGGGCAATTGGACGATGTCGAACGGTTGCTTGCCCGGATGGCTGGACGCAAACGAGGCGTGCCCGGCCGGGTGCCAGTCCTGCGCGAGGACGACGTGCCTGAATGATTGTCCGAGCTGGTTGATCAGCGGTACGATCTCATCACCCCCCGGCACCGCCAGTTGGCCGCCGGGGATGAAATCGTTCTGTACATCAATCACTACGAGTGCGGTGGTCAAAGCCCGGTTGGCGGGAACGCTCATGAATGGATCCTCCTGGAAGTGGTTCTTCGAGAGTAGCCGAACGGCTCTGGGCCAGGTGTTTGTCCGCGAAAGCGCCGTGACATGCAACATTAATGTAAGCTGGTCGTCCGCTTTCGCGAACCCGCTCCCACGAGGTGCTCTGTACGGCCTTAAACTAGGTGTGAGTCCTGAAAAGTCTGGGGAGATGTCTTTCGTCGAAAACATTCCAGCGTTGATGGCCTTTTGATATTTTGCCCGTGCATCGGCGATATGATTGCGTACAATCGCCGGCTTTCCACCGGGCATGGAAGCAGTTCGGCCTTGCAGTCACGAGAAAAAAACCATGCTTATCGGCAGTTACTCCCCCGCCTTAGTCTTTATTTCCTTGTTTGTTGCCGTTCTGGCGTCCTACACCGCACTGGACATGGCCGGGCGCATTGCGACCACCCGGGGACGCGCCGCACACCTGTGGATGGCCGGGGGTGCATTGGCGATGGGGGTGGGCGTCTGGTCCATGCATTTCATTGGCATGCTGGCGTTCACCTTGCCGATCCAGCTTGGCTACGATGTATCGATCACCGCGCTGTCGCTGTTGATCGCCATTCTTTCCTGCGGCTTTGCCCTATGGCTGGTCAGCCAGCCACGATTGCCGGCGTGGCAACTGGCGTTCGGCGCGCTGATCATGGGCGCCGGGATCAGCAGCATGCACTACACCGGCATGGCCGCGCTGCGGATGCAGCCGGGCATCGACTATGACCCGACGCTGTTCGGGGCTTCGCTGGTGATCGCCGTCGGCGCTTCGGCGGCGGCGCTGTGGATTGCCTTTCGCTTGCGCCAGAATACCCCCCACGTGCGCCTGGCTCGTGCGGGCGCCGCGGTGGTCATGGGCATCGCCATTGTCGGCATGCACTACACCGGCATGGCCGGGGCGCGATTCAGCGAGGGCAGCTTTTGTGGCTCCCTGGACGGCTTGAGCAGCAAGGGCCTGGACAATCTGGTGCTGATCACCACCTTGGCGGTGCTGGCCATTGCCTTGCTGACGTCGATTCTCGACGCGCGCCTGGAAGCCCGGACCGCCGAGTTGGCCCAGTCCCTGACCTTGGCCAACCGGGAACTGACCCAGTTGGCCCTGCATGACCCCCTCACCGGACTGCCCAACCGCGTATTGCTGGCTGATCGTATCGACCAGGCCATGCAGCGGGGCGGTTGCTTCGCCTTGATGTTCATCGACCTCGATGGCTTCAAACCGGTCAACGACGCCTTTGGCCACCACATGGGCGATTTGTTGCTGCGGGACGTGGCCCTGCGCCTGCGCGAAGACCTGCGCAGCCGGGACACCCTGGCGCGGATCGGCGGTGACGAGTTCGTGCTGCTGGTGCAACTGACCGAGCCCGACGATGCCTTGCGACTGGCGGCGCGCCAGGTCGGGTTGATCGGCCATACCTTCCGGGTTGCCGACCATGACTTGCAGATATCCGCCAGCGTCGGCATTGCGCTGTATCCAGGCAACGGCCAAAGTGCCGACGAATTGCTGATGAACGCCGATGCGGCGATGTACCATGCCAAAGGCGCCGGCAAGAACGGCTACAGTTTTTTCGATGCGTCGATGAACAGCAACGCCCGCAAGCAGTTGCAGTTGCTGCAAGACCTGCGCGTCGCCGTCGAACAGCAACAATTCAGCCTGTACTACCAGCCCAAGTTCGATGCCGCCAACGGCCGGCCGGTCGGCGCCGAGGCCTTGTTGCGCTGGACCCATCCGACCCAGGGTCTGTTGATGCCCGACACCTTCATCGACCTGGCGGAAAAGACCGGGTTGATCATCCCCATCGGTGAATGGGTGTTGAACGAAGCCTGTCGGCAGATGCGCGAATGGTACATGCTCGGGTACACCGATTGGCGCATCGCAGTGAACCTCTCGGCCTTGCAGTTCTGTCATGCAGGGTTGGTGCAGAGTGTGGCCAAGGCGCTGGAGACGCATCAGTTGCCGGCCAACAGCCTGACCCTGGAAATCACCGAAACCACCGCCATGAGCGATGCCGACGCGAGCATGACGGTGCTGCAACAGCTCTCGGACATGGGCGTGGACCTGTCCATCGACGACTTCGGCACCGGCTATTCGAGCCTGATGTACCTCAAGCGCCTACCGGCCAACGAGTTGAAGATCGATCGCGGCTTCGTGCGTGACCTGGAACACGACAGCGATGACGCGGCGATTGTCTCGGCCATCGTCGCCCTCGGCCAGGCCTTGGGCCTGCGGATCGTCGCCGAGGGCGTGGAGACCGATGTGCAACAAGACTTCCTGACCCAGTTGGGCTGTGATTCGCTGCAGGGCTATCTGCTGGGGCATCCACTGCCGGCTGAGCGCTTCATCCACGACATTCGCCAGGCACAACGGCTGGCGGCGGGCTGAGCCACTTCAAGGCACGATATCGAACGCCGTGCTACCGAGCCGCTCGCCGTTGACCAGCAGGTGCACGGCATGCCGGCCTGCGTAATGTTTGCGAGTGGTCAACTCGCGAATGTGCTGGGAGCGGCTGAGGTTCACGCAACCCTGGGCGGGCAGGTCGAAGGTCTTGAGCTTGAAGACTTTGGCCGAGGTGCCGCCCGAGGCTTTCACGTAGTCGACGGCATAGTCGATCACCAGGCGTTGGCTCTGCTCCAGGGTTGATTGCACCGTGAAGGACAGCGTGACCTGCTCCCCCAGGCGAATCACCGCCGGTGTTACCTGCAAATCCAGCACCTGGACCTGTGCCTTGCCGCCGACCCCGATGACGCCCAGCGCCCTGGGGTTGCCCTGTTTGATCAGGCTCCGCAGTGCATGCCGGGCGATCCACGCCGTGTGGCGGTTTTGCAGGGGCCAACCTTCGATCTGATCCAGCACCCAGTCGGGATGCTGCTTGGTGACGTCGTTGAGGTGGTTGGCCACGGACTTGCGCACATAAAGGCTATCGTCGGCCTTGAGCGTGTCGAGGATCACGGCGGCGTGGTCAGGGTTGGCCTGGATCGGCGCTAGGTGAAACGACCACGGCAAGCGCGGCCGACTGCCTTCGCTGGCCAGGCGGCGTACGTGCTCGTTGGCGTCCAGCGCCCAGTCGTGCATGACCTTGAGGGTGCGTTCCAGGTCGTCGCGCAGGAAGTGCCGCACGGCGAACTCCGACGAGCCGAACCGGGTGAAGTACTTGAGCGCGTCCAACGACACGTCGAAGCGATGCCGGCCATAAGACGCCACGTAGTGAGGCAGGAACATGCTGACGAACATGCTGTTCAGGCGTGGGGCCAAGGCGCGCAGCACCTCCAGCGACGCTTCGTAATCGAGGGGCAGCACCGCATGCAGGCACTCACTGACCCGGGCCATGCGCTGCATCACCGACAACTCAGCCAGCCCGTCGTTGGCCATGTGCAAAAACGCCGGGGCATCGAACGCTGGGTACACCGCACGCATTTCGCCAGCGATGTGTTCCAGGCGCGCGCTGTTGAAGATTTCCTTGAGGGCAGGGGATGACGGGGTAGAGGTGGTCATGGCGAGATCCGTAGTCCAGAGGTTGCCACTATGCCATGCACGACCTGTGGCGAGGGAGGAGCCATCTAGGAGCTGTGTAGGAGCTGTCGAGTGCAACGAGGCTGCGATCTTTACCCAGACACTTGAGTCTCAAGCGAAAGATCAAAAGATCGCAGGCTTCGCCAGCTCCTACGGGGTTCAGCGGGAGCAAGCAGGGGGACAGTTTTCCAGGAATTAAGGAATGATTCGCCGCCCGTGAAGTCCCAGCTTCAGTCACTCGGATAACTGGAGTTTTTTTCTATGCGCCAACCCACCCTGATCGCCAGCCTGGTCCTGGTCGCCGGCCTTGGAGCCCTTGGGCCTGTTGCGCAGGCAGTCGAGAAAACTGGGGATGCCCTGGAGCATTCGCCGAGCAATGGCCGCAGACTGGTGGAGAACGACCGGGTACCGGCGGATTACCAGCGTGCGGACCGAGCCATGAAAGACTGGAAACAGAAGCAACTCGAGCAACCGACAAACGAGCAGCAATGGGTGCATATCGACGACAAGTACTTGCTGATCGAAACCGTGTCCGGCGCAATCGTCAAGATCGTGCCGGCCACACGTTAGAGCACTTCGCCTTTGTCCCACAGGCGAACCAGCTCGCCGGGTGCCTGGTCCTCAGGCACCTGTAGCACCATCTCGTCGTCCTGGTCATTGGCGCGATAGTGCACCTCGATCTGGAAAAAACGCTGGTCGCCGCGCCCGGGCGTGGAAGAGGTCAGCGGCAGGCAGCCCTTCAGGACCGAACTGATGCGTGTGCGCTGCTCGAGGTTGCATTGGGCGAACTCGATTTCCCGTGGTCGGGTCAGCGCATGGATGGCCGCCACGCCGCCCTGGCGCGACAGCCGTACCACCGCCTTGTCGTCGAGATCTGGAAGGGTTTTCATCAACTCTCCTGTGTCAGGTCGACGCCGACCTGGGCCCAGCCGCTCTGTACCGCTTGCACTTCCCGCGTGCCGAAGCGCTGGCGGGCGTGCTCGACGGTCAGGCGGGCGAAGGCGCTGAAGGACGCGTCATTGGCCAATCTTCTATCGCACAAGGTTTCATACCAGATCCGACCAGCCTTTTCCCAGGCAAATCCGCCCAGCGTAGTCGCCACCAGATAAAAGGCCCGGTTGGGGATGCCGGAGTTGATGTGCACGCCGCCGTTGTCTTCACGGGTAATGACGAATTCACGCATGTGCGCCGGTTGCGGGTCCTTGCCCAGCAACGGGTCATCGTAGGCGCTGCCGGGGTTGGACATGCTGCGCAGGCCGTCGCCGTTGATCTTGTCGGTAAGCAGGTCGGCGCCGATCAGCCAATCGGCCTGGTCGGCAGTCTGTTCGAGCACGAACTGCTTGACCAGCACACCGAATACATCGGAGATGGACTCGTTCAGCGCACCGGATTGGTTGGCGTAGATCAAGCCGGCCTCGCTTTCGGTGACGCCATGGGCCAACTCGTGGGCCACCACGTCCAGGGAACGGGTGAAACGTTGGAAAATTTCGCCATCGCCGTCGCCGAACACCATCTGCGCGCCGTTCCAGAAGGCGTTTTCATAGCCCTGGCCATAATGCACGCTGCCCACCAGGGCGAAGCCTTTGTTGTCGATGGAGTCGCGCCCCAGGACCTTCCAGAAAAAATCATAGGTGGCGCCGAGGGCGTCGTAGGCTTCGTCCACGGCCGGGTCGCCGCTGGCCCGCTGGCCTTCCAGGCGGACCGGTTGGCCGGGCAGTTCCATGCTGTTCTGGGCGTCATGCACGTTGCGTTGCGGCTGTCCGGCTTTGCCGGGTTTGGGCAGCTTCGCGGCGGCGAGGTTGCCGGGCGGGCCGGGGTTGTGCCGCAGGCTGCGCACGTGGGTCAAGGTGCCGAGGGCGCTGGAGCGTTGCTGTTCGGAGCCGTGGGCGATGATGCGATTGAGGATGTATGGCGGAATGAAACCGTGGAGCGGGCGAGAATCGAACATCAGAAAATCCTTATCTGAAATGCAGGGTCGATACCCATGTGAACCGAAGTCGCCTCAGCGGTTCCCTGGCGCAGGGCAGACAACGTTTGCCATGCGCTCGGATTTCTGCGAAAACCCCGCGCCTGGATCACACGAGGGATACCGCCATGAATGAAGAGCTGCAAATCATCGACCTGGAACAGGGCGACGGCAAAAGCGTCGTCAAAGGTGCGCTGATCACCACCCAATACCGCGGCACCCTCGAAGACGGCACCGAATTCGATTCGTCCTACAGTCGCGGCAAACCCTTCCAATGCGTGATCGGCACCGGTCGCGTGATCAAGGGCTGGGATCTGGGTCTGATGGGCATGCAAGTCGGCGGCAAGCGCAAGTTGTGGGTACCGGCCCACCTGGCCTACGGTGAGCGGTCCATGGGGGCCCACATCAAGCCTAACGCCAACCTGATCTTTGAAATCGAGTTGTTGGAAGTCCTGACTCGGGACGATTGATGGGCTGAGAGGGTCATGGTGTGTCGGCACAGGAGCGCTCGCTGAACAGCGGGAGGCGGCCGTTGACGGAGGGACGGTAGCACCAGGTCAACTGATCCAGTGGAGGGTCGCGCTCAAGAATCGCAGCCAGCGTGGCGCGGGCGATGTCCATGGCCAGGGTTTGGCCTGGGCATTCATGGCGCCCGTTGCCGAAGCTGAAACTGCGACGGTTCGGGCGGTCGAGCAGCAGGGTATCTGGTTGTGGGTTGAGTTGCGGGTCGCGGTTGGCCGAGGCCAGCAGCACCAGAACCCCCTCCCCGGGGTTCAGCGCAGTGCCGAGGATTTCGCAGGGCGCGGCGATGAAGCGGCGAGTGTTCTGCACCGGCGGGTCGAAACGTTGGACTTCGGCCAGCAGTGGGCCGATCTGTGTGGGGGCCTCCCGCAGCGTCTGGCGCAACGCTGGATCGTCGATCAGCGCCAGCAACGCGTTGCCGATCAGGCCAGCGGTGGCTTCATAGGTTTGCGAGAACAGACCGATCAGGTTGGCGATTTTACTGTCCGGATCAACGTCTTCGAAGCCTTGGTCAATGCCCCGCAACAAAGGGTTGTCCTGCGCCTCGATCCGCTCCTGGAACAAACGGGCCAGTTGCTCGCAGGCCCCGTGCGCCGCGTCCAATTGTGGTGTGTGGCTCAGGGGCGACAGGCCGGCGACTAAATCCCCGGTCAATTCGCTGACCCGGTGACAGTCCATCGGGCTGAAACCCAGCAACGTCGCGACCACGCTGGACGGCCCGGTGAACTGGGCCTGGTGCAGGCCTTCGGCGCCCTCTTGGAGAAAGCGGGCCCTGACCAGGGCCTCGACCTGTCGGGAATCGATGTCCTGCAACCGCGGTGCAATTGCCGCCCTCGGGCAACGCTGCCGTTCACCTTCGTTCATGCGCATCAGGTGCCCGAACACCCGCCCGGCCGGTCCCATGGCGATGGCCGTTGGCACCGGCTCGTGGGCCGGGCGTACATGGCAATCGGGATGCTGCAACACCGCGCACACCGCCTCGGCACTGCTGGCGATCCACAGGTTCAGCCCGGGGTCGAAGGCCAGCCCGCCGGCAGCGCGCAGGGCGCCGTAAAAAGGGTAAGGGTCGGAATGCGTCGCGGCGGTGATCGGGTCCATGAAGCGCTGCCTTGTTCGTAATGGAGAAAGTGTTGCTACTATCTCCAGTCGATGCATGGCTTGATTCGTCAGGGAGCGAAATATGAACGCAGAGCATCATGATCTGGGCGTGTCCCAAGTGGCCGCGGCCATTGCCGAACCGGCTCGCACCCGGATGCTGTGCGCGTTGATGGACGGTCATGCCCGTACCAGCACCGAGTTGGCGAGCATCGCCGAAGTCAGCGCCTCGACCGCCAGCGCCCATCTGGCGAAACTCAAGCAAATGGCCTTGGTGCGCCTGCATGTCCAGGGCCGTCATCGTTATTACAGCCTGACCGACCCGCGCGTCGCCCAGGCACTGGAGGCGCTGATGGTGATCGGCCAGAACACCGCACCGACTTTCACCCCGCGCACACCGGATCGCCTGCAGTTTGCCCGCACCTGCTACGACCACATGGCCGGCACCTTGGCGGTGCGCCTGCATGACCGCCTGATCGAGGCGGGATGGCTGACAGAGGTGGAAGGCGATGGCTATCGGCTGAGTGACTCCGGCGAGGCGGTGTTCGAGGGCTTGGGCATCGATGTCCAGCACCTCGCCACGCAACGCCGCCGATTCGCCTGTCCCTGCCTGGACTGGAGCATGCGCCGTCCGCACTTGGGGGGTGCCTTGGGGGCGGCGTTGCTGCAAGTGGCGATCAAGCGCAAATGGGTGATCCAGGACCTGGATAGCCGGGCGCTGGGGGTGACGGCCAGTGGTCGGCGGGAGATGGCGGGGCGGTTTGGCGTGAGTGCCGAAATCGATGTTAAACCCACCGCCGTCATCGCGAGCAAGCCCGCTCCCACAGTGGGCCTGCGCTGAACACAAGACTCATGCACACCCAAGATCCCCTGTGGGAGCGAGCCTGCTCGCGATGGCGATTCCTGCATCGCCTCATCATCCAGCCATATGCCGGCGCCACTCCACCAAGGACATGCCCAGTCCCGCTGGGCCCGGCACATCAGTGTGCGCTCCGTGGTGTTGGCGGCGCGGGCCAGTTGCGGCAAGGAGCATGGGTCGCTGGGGTTCGCCTCCAAGGCTCGCAGCAGGAGGGCCAGCAGTGGATCATCCGAGGAGGGCAGGTAGCTGCCGACGTGGGGGGCCTGCGGTTGGCTCGGTGGATCGCTGCGCAGCGCTTCCAGCAGGGCGCGGTTCCGCGGGCTCAAGGTCAGCGCACAGGGTACGGCAGGCAACGCGTGGCACAGTTCGGCGGCCAGGTAACATTGGCGCGGGTCCACGCGGCGCGGGAGCAAGCTCGCGCTGGGCTCTGTAGGAGCTGCCGGAGGCTGCGATCTTTTGATCTTTCGCTTGAGACTCAAGTGTCTGGGGAAAGATCGCAGCCTCGTTGCACTCGACAGCTCCTACAGAGTTTCTACCGAGTTTCTACAGAGCCCGGCGGGAGCAGGCGCCTTCTATTGATCAAACCTTGACGATCCAACCCGCGGGGGCTTCAACGTCGCCGGTCTGCACGCCGGTCAGCTCTTTGTACAGCTTCTGGGTGATCGGGCCGACGTCGGTTTCGCTGTGGAACACGTGCAGCTTGTCCTTGTAGCTGATGCCGCCAATCGGGGTAATCACCGCAGCGGTACCGCAGGCACCGGCTTCCTTGAAATCCGACAGCTTGTCGATGAACACGTCACCTTCGATCACTTCCAGGCCCAGGCGCGATTTGGCCAGTTCGATCAGCGACAGGCGGGTGATGCCCGGCAGGACCGAAGGGGATTTTGGGGTGACGAATTTGTTGTCGTGGGTGATGCCGAAGAAGTTGGCCGAACCGACTTCTTCGATTTTCGAATGGGTCAGCGGATCCAGGTAGATGCAGTCGGCGAAACTGGCCTTCTTGGCCTGGGAGCCAGGCATCAGGCTGGCGGCATAGTTGCCACCGACCTTGGCTGCGCCGGTGCCTTGTGGGGCGGCGCGGTCGAAGCCGGAGATCAGGAAGTTGTGCGGGGTCAGGCCGCCCTTGAAGTAGGCGCCGACCGGGATGCAGAAAACCGAGAAGATGAACTCGGGTGCGGTGCGCACGCCGATGTTGTCACCCACGCCGATCACGAACGGGCGCAGGTACAGCGCACCGCCGGTGCCATACGGCGGGATGAAGCGCTCGTTGGCGCGGACCACTTGCTTGCAGGCTTCGACGAACTGCTCGGTGTCGACGTGCGGCATCAGCAGGCGCGCGCAGCTGCGCTGCATGCGGGCGGCGTTCTGGTCCGGGCGGAACAGGTTGATGGAGCCGTCCTTGCAGCGATAGGCCTTCAGCCCTTCGAAGCACTGCTGACCGTAGTGCAGGGCGGTGGAGCCCTCGCTGATGTGCAGCACGTTGTCTTCGGTCAGGGTGCCCGCGTCCCAGGCACCATCGCGCCAGTGCGACAGGTAGCGCTTGTCGGTCTTGATGTAGTCAAAGCCCAGTTTGTCCCAATCGATGCTTTCGTTACCCATGACACCCTCTAGTTCTTAACAACCGTCGAAACGGTTCAAGGCTTCTGACGTTTTTTGGATGGGGAGAACAATACTTCATTCCGGGGGTGTTTCGCAGCCTGTTACATGGATCCTGCTGCTGAAAACAGCCCTGCGGTCGTTGTGAGGGATTGTGGGAGCGGGCAAGCCTTGCTCCCACAAGTTATTCACCCACAACTGTCACAGATGCAACGCATGCCCTAACGCCCGCAACGCCGCTTCCTGCACGGCCTCGCCCAGCGTCGGGTGGGCGTGGATGGTGCCGGCGATGTCCTCCAGGCGCGCACCCATTTCCAGGGATTGGCCGAACGCGGTGGACAGCTCCGACACGCCGACGCCGACCGCTTGCCAGCCAACGATCAGGTGATTGTCCCGTCGCGCCACGACCCGGACGAAACCGCTTTTCGATTCCAGGGTCATGGCCCGACCGTTGGCGGCGAACGGGAAGCTCGACACCATGCAATCGAGTCCGGCCGCCTTGGCCTCGTCTGGTGTCTTGCCGACCACCACCAGTTCCGGGTCGGTGAAGCACACCGCGGCGATGGCGCTCGGGTTGAATTCCCGGTGTTGGCCGGCGATCAGCTCGGCGACCATTTCGCCTTGGGCCATGGCCCGGTGGGCGAGCATCGGTTCACCGCTCAGGTCGCCGATGGCCCAGACGTTGCGCATGCTGGTCTGGCAACGGCTGTCGATTTTCAGTGCCGAACCGTTCATCGCCAAGTTCAGTGCTTCGAGGTTCCAGCCCTGGGTGTTGGGTTTGCGACCAACGGCCACCAGCACCCGGTCGGTGTCCAGGTTCAGCGTCTCGCCATTGGGATCGCGCACTTGCAAGGTGCTGGCCTGGGCATCGAAACCTTCGACGCTGTGCTTGAGGTACAGCTTTACGCCCAACTGCTTGAGCGCCTCGTGCACCGGTTGGGTCAGCTCGCCGTCGTAGGCTGGCAGGACCCGTTCCTGGGCCTCGACCACGCTGACCTCGGCGCCGAGCTTACGGTAGGCAATGCCCAGCTCCAGACCGATGTAGCCACCGCCGACCACCACCAGGTGCTTGGGCACCGAAGTGGGGGCGAGGGCTTCGGTGGAAGAAATGATAGGTCCGCCCACCGGCAGCATCGGCAGGTTGACACTTTTCGAACCGGTGGCCAGCAGCAGGTGTTCGCACTGGATGCGGGTGTCGCCGACCTCGACGGTCTTGCCATCGATCACCTTGGCCCAGCCGTGAATGACCTGGACCTTGTGCTTTTTCAACAACGCCGCGACGCCGGTGGTGAGGCGATCGACGATGCCGTCCTTCCATTCCACGCTCTTGCCGATGTCCAAGGTCGGTGCCGCCACCTTGATGCCCAAGGCTGAACCCTGGCTGTGGTGCCGGGTCTGGTGGAACTGCTCGGCCACATGAATCAACGCCTTGGATGGAATGCAACCAATGTTCAGGCAGGTACCGCCCAACGCCTGGCCTTCCACCAGAATGGTCGAGATGCCCAGTTGGCCGGCGCGGATCGCCGCCACATAGCCGCCGGGGCCGCCGCCGATGATCAGCAGCGTCGTGTTCAAAGTTTGCATCGCCTGCTCCATTGATGATTAGTCCACAAACAAAGTGGCGGGTTGTTCGAGCAAGCCACGCAGGGCCTGGATGAATTGCGCCGCGTCCATGCCGTCGACCACTCGGTGATCGAAGGAGCTGGAGAGGTTCATCATCTTGCGGATCACGATCTGGCCCTTGATCACCACCGGCCGCTCGACGATTTTATTCACGCCGACAATCGCCACTTCCGGCAGGTTCAACACCGGCGTGCTGACAATGCCGCCGAGTGCGCCGAGGCTGGTCAGCGTGATGGTCGAACCGGACAGCTCATCGCGGCTGGCCTTGCCCGTGCGGGCCGCCGAGGCCAGGCGTGAAATTTCCGTCGCGCTGTCCCATAGGTTGCGGGCCTCGGTGTGACGCACCACCGGCACCATCAGGCCAACGTCGCTCTGGGTGGCGACGCCCACGTGCACGGCGCCTGAGCGGTGGATGACCTGTGCTTCGTCGTCGTAGCGCGCGTTCATTTGCGGAAAATCGCGCAGCGCCACGACCAACGCGCGGACCAGGAACGGCAGCAAGGTCAGCTTGCCGCGGCTGGCACCGTGTTTTTCATTCAGGTGCACCCGCAGCTCTTCCAGGGCGGTGACGTCGATCTCTTCGACATAGCTGAAGTGGGCGGCGCGCTGGGTCGCTTCCTGCATGCGCTGGGCGATCTTGCGACGCATGCCGATCACCGGAATCTGCTGCTCGTCGTGGCGTTCGGCATAACCGAAGCCGCCCTTGGCCTGGGTCGACGAACCCTGGGCCAGATAAGCCTCGAGGTCTTCGTGCAGGACCCGCCCGGCGGGACCGCTGCCCTGGACCAGGCGCAATTGAATGCCCAGGTCCAGCGCGTGTTTGCGCACGGCCGGCGACGCCAGTGGACGCTCGTCGGCGTCGCGGGCCACCGGGGCTTGCGGAGCCGGGCGGGGCACGGCGGTTTTTTCCAGCACCGGTTCAGGCGTGGCCACTGGCGCCTGCTTCGGCGCCTGCGCAGCTGCCGCGGCTGGCGCCGGTTGCGCCGATTCTTTCAAGTTACCCGCACCTTCGACTTCAATGCGGATCAGTTCGCTGCCCACCGCCATGACTTCACCCGGCTCACCGCCCAGGGCGATGACCCGGCCATGCACCGGCGAAGGGATGTCGACCATGGCCTTGTCGGTCATGACATCGGCCAGCACCTGGTCCTCGACCACCATGTCGCCGACCTTGACGTGCCACACCGACAGTTCAACTTCGGCGATGCCTTCGCCGATGTCCGGCATTTTGATAACGTGCGTGCCCATTCAGACCTCCATGACCCGTTTCAACGCCGCGCCCACTCGGGACGGCCCTGGGAAATACGCCCACTCCTGCGCGTGCGGGTAGGGGGTGTCCCAACCGGTGACACGCTCGATAGGCGCTTCCAGGTGGTGGAAGCAGTGTTCTTGTACTAGCGACACCAGCTCGGCGCCGAAACCGCAAGTGCGGGTGGCTTCGTGGACGACCACACAGCGGCCGGTTTTCTTCACGGATTTGACGATGGTTTCCAGGTCCAGCGGCCAGAGGCTGCGCAGGTCGATGACTTCGGCGTCGATGCCGGTTTCTTCGGCCGCCACTTGGGAGACGTAGACCGTGGTGCCGTAGGTGAGGATGGTCACGTCCTTGCCTGGACGGGTGATGGCAGCGACGTCCAGCGGCACCGTGTAGTAGCCGTCCGGCACCTGCGCCGAAGGGTGTTTCGACCAGGGCGTTACCGGGCGGTCGTGGTGGCCGTCGAATGGGCCGTTATACAGGCGCTTGGGTTCGAGGAAGATCACCGGGTCATCGTTTTCGATGGAGGCGATCAGCAGGCCCTTGGCGTCATAGGGGTTGGACGGCATGACGGTGCGCAGGCCGCAGACTTGAGTGAACATCGCCTCGATGCTCTGGCTGTGAGTCTGGCCGCCATAAATACCGCCGCCGCAGGGCATGCGCAGGGTCATCGGCGCGGTGAACTCGCCGGCCGAGCGATAGCGCAGGCGCGCCGCCTCGGAAATGATCTGGTCCGACGCCGGGTAGACGTAGTCGGCGAACTGGATCTCGGCCACCGGCCGCAGGCCGTAGGCGCCCATGCCCACCGCCACGCCGACGATGCCGCTTTCGGAAATCGGCGCGTCGAACACCCGCGAGGTGCCGTACTTGTTCTGCAGGCCTTCGGTGCAGCGGAACACGCCGCCGAAGTAACCCACGTCCTGGCCGAACACCACGACGTTGTCATCGCGCTCGAGCATCACGTCCATGGCCGAGCGCAGGGCCTGGATCATGGTCATGGTAGTAGTGGTCATGGCGGTGTCCAACGCAATATTGTTGTTGTGATCGTTCATGTCAGATCCCCAACTGCTGACGCTGGCGCTTCAAGTGCTCCGGCATCTCTTTGTAGACGTCTTCGAACAGCGTCGCGGCGCTTGGAATCTGCCCGCCGGCGAGGGTGCCGTACTGCTCGGCCTCCTTCTGCGCGGCGATCACCTCGGCTTCGAGTTCGGCGGTGACTGCCGCATGTTCCTCTTCGGACCACTGGCCGCTCTTCACCATGTGCTGCTTGAGGCGCGCAATCGGATCGCCCAGCGGGAAGTGGCTCCAGTCGTCGGCGGGGCGGTACTTGGAGGGATCGTCAGAGGTGGAGTGCGGGCCGGCGCGGTAGGTGACCCATTCGATCAGCGCCGGGCCGAGGTTGCGGCGGGCACGTTCGGCGGCCCAGCGCGAGGCGGCGTAGACCGCCATGAAGTCGTTGCCATCGACACGCAGGGAGGCAATGCCGCAACCGACGCCGCGTCCGGCAAAGGTTGTGGCTTCACCGCCGGCAATGGCCTGGAAGGTGGAGATCGCCCACTGGTTGTTGACCACGTTGAGGATCACCGGCGCCCGGTAGACGTGGGCGAAGGTGAGGGCCGTGTGGAAGTCCGATTCGGCAGTGGCGCCGTCACCGATCCAGGCCGAGGCGATCTTGGTATCGCCCTTGATCGCCGAGGCCATGCCCCAACCCACGCCCTGGACGAATTGCGTGGCGAGGTTGCCGGAAATGGTGAAGAAACCGGCATCCTTGACCGAGTACATGATCGGCAACTGCCGGCCCTTGAGCGGATCGCGCTCGTTGGACAGCAGTTGGCAGATCAGGTCCACCAGCGGCACGTCGCGGGCCATCAGGATGCTTTGCTGGCGGTAGGTGGGGAAGCACATGTCGTCGATGTTCAACGCCAGGGCCTGGGCGCTGCCGATGGCTTCTTCGCCAAGGCTTTGCATGTAGAACGACATCTTTTTCTGACGCTGGGCGACGACCATGCGGTTGTCGTAGATGCGCGTCTTGAGCATGGCACGCATGCCCTTGCGCAGGATTTCGACGGGGATGTCCGCGGCCCAGTCGCCCAAGGCATTGCCCTGGTCGTCGAGCACGCGGATCAGGCTGCGGGCCAGGTCCGCGGTGTCGGCGGGTTCGACGTCGATGGGAGGTTTGCGCACCGTGCCGGCATCGGACAGATGCAAGTAGGAAAAGTCGGTCTTGCAGCCGGGACGGCCCGAGGGTTCGGGAACGTGCAGGCGTAGCGGTTCATACGCTGGGTTCATGGCTTTCTACGCTCGATCTTGTGAATTTCTTGTAGTGGGCGCGCTAGCTGACGAATTTCCCCGGGTACGGGAAATTGTCCTACAACAATCATAGGCTCGACGAAGAAGAATATTTTTCTCTGTTGGCTTGCTGTTCAGATCATTTGAAGATAAAAAATCTGCACAATGATAAAAAACAGGATTATTTGTCTCATGCGTAAATTGGATCGCACCGACATCGGTATTCTGAACAGCCTTCAGGGAAATGCCCGCATCACCAACGCCGATCTCGCCCGTTCGGTCAATCTGTCACCGACGCCGTGCTTCAACCGTGTCCGGGCGATGGAGGAACTGGGGGTGATCCGCGAGCAGGTCACGCTGCTGGACGCCGACCTGCTGGGGCTGCACGTCAACGTGTTCATCCACGTCAGCCTGGAGAAGCAGGTGGAAGAGGCGTTGCAGCACTTTGAAGAAGCGATTTCCGATCGGCCGGAGGTGATGGAGTGCTACCTGATGGCCGGCGATCCGGATTACCTGATCCGCGTGCTGGTGCCGACCATCCAGTCGCTGGAGCGGTTCATGATGGACTTTTTGACCAAGGTCCCGGGTGTGGCGAACATCCGCTCCAGCTTTGCCCTCAAGCAAGTGCGCTACAAGACCGCGCTGCCGTTGCCGGCCAACGGGTTGACCCTGGGCACCTGAAATTCAAAGGATCGCAGCCTTCGGCTGCGCCTACGCAAGCATCGCATTCCCATGTAGGAGCTGCCGAAGGCTGCGATCTTTTGATCTTAAAACTGATGAATCGCAACCTTCAGGTACAGGGCCAGCTTGCATGTTCATCTGTGGGAGCAAAGCTTGCTCGCGATGCAGGCGCCTCGGTTTCCCAGGAGACCGCGTCCACTTCATTGCGGGCAAGCCTTGCTCCCACAGGGAAGTGGGCATTAGAGCAACCGACACTGCATCGAAAAAACCAGCGCCATCGATTGCCCTTGCTCCAGCAAGCGCAACCCCGGTCGTCCTGACAGGTGATGGGCGTTGACCGGATGACTGACCGGTTCGATGCAGAAGAAATCCAGGCCCACGGGGCAGTACAGCAGGAAGTAGTCACTGCCACTGGCGCGGCATTCCAGCTCATAGCCCAGGTCCGGTTGCTGGATCAGACAGTGCCCGTCCCAACCACCGAAGCCGTTGTCGACCAGCGTGTCTGGCAGTAGACGGGCGTGCTGGAAATCCCACTCTGCGGGGATGTCCCTCAGTTCCGTTGGCAGTTTCGAGGCATCGCACAGCCAGACTTCACTGGCGCAGGTTTTCAGGCGAGTGCCAACGGTGCGCGGAAAATACGGATGCAAACCCAGCCCGTGCCACGCGGCCTGTTCGGCCATGTGGGTGACATGGATGGCGATGTGTAGCTGACCATCGCTCAGACGGATCCGCAGGCGGGCGCGGTAGGCGAAGGGGGATTGGCTGTCGAGTTGCAGCAAGGCTTGCTGGGCACTCTGTTCGACCACCTGCCACGGTTGTTGCCAGGCACTGCCGTGGATCGGGAACGGGTCGTTGGGGCTGTTGGCTTCCAGGGCCAGCCAGTCGTCGGGGCAATCGAAACCGCCCTGGGCGATCCGGTTCGACCACGGGATCAACGGGAAGCAGCCGAGTTTGCCCGGCAGGCCGTTTTCCACGGCTTGCGCAGCGGGCGGACGCAACAAGGGCGTGCCGCTGCTGCGCAAGGTCCAGGCGACGACGCTGGCGCCCAGGTGCGGGGCCAGGGTGAGGCGGGTCAGTTCGTCTTCGAGGTATAGGAGAGGCAGCGTCATGGTAGTCGCATCTTTCGAATGGGAAAAACCCGTTATGGCGAGGGAGTGGCCGCGACTGCGCCCTGTAGGAGCTCCTGCCGCATTTCAGCGGAGCCAGCACCCTCACCATAAGGGGGCTGGCGCGCAGCGTTACATCACCAGATGCGGCAGCCACAGCGAGATGGCGGGGACGTAGGTCACCAGCAGCAGCACCAGGAACAGCATGGCGTAGAACGGCAGCAAGGCCTTGACGGTGCTTTCGATGCTGACCTTGCCGATGGCGGACCCGACGAACAACACCGCGCCCACCGGAGGTGTGATTAGCCCGATACCCAGGTTCACCAGCATGATCATGCCGAACTGCACCGGATCCACGCCGATGCCCACGATCACCGGCATCAGGATTGGCGTGAGGATCAGGATCAGCGGCGCCATGTCCATCACGGTGCCGAGGATCAGCAGCATCGCGTTCATGCACATCAGGATCACGTAGCGGTTGTCCGACAGCGTCAGGAATGCGGTGGTGATCTTCGCCGGGATCTCCATCAGCGTCATGATGTAGCCGAAGCTGGCGGCAAAACCGATCAGGATCATCACGATGGAGATGGTGCGAACCGTACGGTGCATCAGTTTCGGCAACTCGCTCCACTTGTAGTCGCGGTAGATGCACATGGTCACGAAGAATGCCCACACCACGGCGATGGCGGCCGATTCGGTGGCGGTGAAAACACCCGAGAGAATGCCGCCAAGGATAATGAACAGGGTCATCATGCCCCACATGGCTTCCTTGCAGATCTTCAGCGCTTGCTTGAGCGGAATCACCTCGCCCTTGGGGTAATTGCGTTTTCTGGCGAACACCAGGCACAGCGCCATCAGGCTGAGGTTCATCAGGATGCCGGGCACGATACCGGCCATGAACAGCGAACCGATTGAGACGGTGCCGCCGGCCGCGAGCGAGTACAGCACGGCGTTATGGCTTGGCGGCGTCAGCAGCGCTTGTACCGAGCCGCTGACAGTGACGGCAGTGGCGAATTCACGCGGATAGCCGCGGCGTTCCATTTCCGGGATCAGCACCGAACCGACCGAGGCGGTATCGGCCACCGAGGAACCGGAGATCGCGCCAAAAAAACTCGAGGCCACGAGGTTGACCAAAGACAGGCCACCGCGTACGAACCCAACCAACACACTGGCGAATGCCACCAGTCGGCGGGACATGCCGCCCTCGGCCATGATCGCGCCAGCCAACACGAAGAACGGGATGGCCAGCAGCGAAAATTTGTTCACTCCGCCCGCCACCTGAATCATCATGGCCTGGAACGGGATGTCGATCCACCACGCCCCGATCAGGGCGGCAGCGCCCAGCGCATAGGCGACTGGCATGCCGACCAGGATCAACAACAAAAAACTGCCCAGCAGAATCAGAGCGTCCATTAAGCGGCACCTTCGTTTTCTTCAACCGGGTCGTACTGCACGACCCGACGCTGGCTTTGATCGCCCAGCAAGAGTTTTTCCAGGACAAAAATCAGTGTGAGGAAACCACCGAGCGGAATCGGCATGTAGGTGATGCCCACGCGCAGGGTGGGGATGGCGCTTATGAATTGATTCCAAGTGGTCATGCACAGCTTGGCGCCCCAGATGGTCATGAAGATGCAGATCGCTGCCATCAAGAGCTGGGTGAGAACCGAAGCGGCAGTTTGCAAGTGCGGTGGCATCCGGCTAGTGACCATGTCCACGGCCATGTGCGAGCCGGAGCGGTAGCTGGCGGCAGCGCCGATGAAGGTGAACACGATCATCAGCAGGATGGCGGTGGGCTCCGGCCAGCTTGAGCCGGTACCGAGTACGTAGCGGGCGAACACGCCCCAGGGAATCATCAGCGCGACGGCGAGGACAGAAAGGCCGGCCACCCAGATACAAGTCATGTAGATCGTGTCGTTGATACGCAGCAGCAAATTCTTCATCGGGTTCCACCGTAACCGGGTGCGCCTTTGAACCGCAGGCGCGCCCGGCCTTTTCATGAGTACAAATTGAAAGGCCTTACTGGACGGCTTCGATGCGTTTGATCAGGTCGGCATACGGCGCGCCGTATTTGGCCCGGATCGGTGCGGTAGCGTCGTAGAAAGGTTTCTTGTCGACGGTGATGAACTCGACGCCGGCGGCCTTGAGTTTTTCTTCACTGGCGGCGGACTTCTTGTCCCACAGCACGCGCTCTTCAGCCTGGGCTGCCTTGGCGGCTTTCTTCACCATGTCCTGCTGCTCTGGCGTGAGCTTGTTCCAGGTGATTTTCGACATCACAATGGGCTCAGGCAGGATCAGGTGACCGGTCAGGCTGTAGAACTTGGCGTTCTGGTAGTGGTTGTGCTCGAGCATGGTCGGCGGGTTGTTTTCCGCACCGTCGATCACGCCGGTCTGCAAGGCACTGAAGATCTCGCCGGTGTCCATGGCGATACCGTTGCCGTCCATGGCATTGATGGTCTCGATGAACATTGGGTTGCCCTGCACGCGAATCTTCATGCCCTTCATGTCTTCGAGCTTGCGCACCGGTTTCTTGGTGTAGAGGTTGCGCGTGCCGCCATCCATCCAGGCCAGGGCCACCAGGCCGAATTCGGAGTTGGTGATCCGGTCGAGGATCGCATCGCCGACTTCACCGTCGATGACAGCGCGCATGTGGGCCTGGTCGCGGAAGATGAACGGCATGTTGAACACGTTCACGTCCGGCACCACGGGGCCGACGATCCCCAGGCTGACCCGGGACATCTGGACCGCGCCGGCTTGCAACTGCTCGATCACTTCTTTTTCGGAACCCAGTACACCGCCCGGGAAATACTTGAACTTCAGTTCGCCGTTGCTCTCTTTTTCCAGGGTTTTGCCCATGGATTCCTCGGCGACCACGGTCGGGTAACCCTTGGGGTGGATGTCGGCGATCTTGATATCGAGGGCGTGGGCCGCCTGCGCCAGAAAGGCCAGGGGCAGGGCTGCGATCAGAAGCGTGCGTTTGAAGTTCATGGTCAATCTCCAGTGTTGTTGTTTTTATGTCTATCGATGTGAAGCGGCAAAGCAGATCAGTTGGCGGAGTGTTTCCGTCCTCCGAAAGCAGGTTCAACCAGGCCCTTGACGCCGGGGTCGACGGCGAACACGCCACCGGCCAGGGACTGCGGGTCGTTGTCGTCACCGGGGCGGATCGAGGTGACGAAGAGGGTGTCCAGGCGGCTGCCGCCGAAGGCGCACATGGTCGGTTTCTTCACGGGCACTTGCAGTGACCGGTCGAGGCGTCCGTCGGGGGTGAAGCGGTGAATCAGCCCGGCATCGTTGGCGCAGATCCAATAGCAGCCGTCGGCATCCACCGCAGCGCCATCCGGGCGGCCGGCCAGGGGCATCATGTCGACGAACAGCCGTCGGTTGGACGGCGTGCCGCTGTCGATGTCGTAGTCGAAAGCCCAGATTTGCTGCACCAGCGGGTGTGAATCGGAGAGGTACATCGTGCGCCCGTCCGGGCTGAAGCCCAGGCCGTTGGGCACGATGAAATCGCTCAGTTGCGCTTCGACCGGGCTGCGCTGGCCTGCCTCGTAGCGATACATCCGGCCTACGTCTGCGTTGGCACCCATGTTCAGCACCATGCTGCCGGCCCAGAAGCGACCCTGGCGGTCACAACGGCCATCGTTGAGGCGCATGTCGGCGCGGCTGTGCTCGACGCTTGCGCACAGTTCGCTGTCCAGGCTGCCGTCATCATTGGGGTGTAGGCGAAAGAAACCGCTTTCCATGCCGGCGATCCAGCCACCGTCCTGGTGACGGGCAATGCAGGCGAGCATTTCGGGCGCTTCCCAGCCCTGGATTTTTCCGCTGCCGGCATTCCAGCATTGCAGGCCACCGCTGGCGATGTTCACCCAATACAGGGCGTTTTCTTCGGGAACCCATACCGGGCTTTCCCCGACGGCGTTACGTGCATCGACAATCAATTCGGCTTGCATGGTGATTCCTTTGTGCGTGCGTATCCCATGAAAAACAGCGAATCAGTCGTCGAATGGGCCGGCCGCCACAAAGGCGCCACCCTGGTAAATCATGGCTGGGTCATCGGCGGCCGGCATCGGCTGTGCTTCGACCTTGGCGCGGAAGATTTCCGAGGTGTCCTTGGGCTGGTAGCCCAGGTGCGCGGCGTGGGTGTTGTCCCACCACACGTCGCGGTTGGCGGACACGCCGTAAACCACGGTGTGGCCGACTTGCGGGGTGTAGAGCGAGCATTCGATCAGTTGGGTGAGGTCGTCGAAGCTCAGCCAGGTGCTCATCATCCGGCGGTTCTGCGGTTCCGGGAACGACGAGCCGATGCGCAGGCTGACCGTCTCGATGCCGTAGCGATCGAAGTAGAAATTGGCAACGTCTTCGCCGTAGGACTTGGACAGGCCGTAGTAACCATCCGGGCGGCGCGGGGAGAGGGCGTCGAGGGTCTGGTCTTGTTTGTAGAAACCGATGACGTGGTTGGAGCTGGCGAAGATCACCCGCTTGACGCCGTGTTTGCGCGCGGCTTCATAGATGTGGAACACGCCGCTGATGTTGGCGCCGAGGATCTCTTCGAACGGACGCTCCACCGAAACACCGCCGAAGTGCAGGATGGCATCGACGCCTTCGACCAGTTGGTGCACGGCCTGCTTGTCCGACAGGTCGCACAGCACCACTTCTTCGCTTTCGTCGATGGCCGGGGCCATGTTGGCGATGTCCGACAGACGAATGTGGCGTGCGAAAGGCTTGAGGCGTTCGCGCAAGACCTTGCCAAGGCCGCCGGCGGCGCCGGTCAATAGGAGACGATTGAAGGGGTGGCGAATCTGTGTCGTGGTCATGACATTACCTGAGCAAACAATGAGAGGTACAGTTGTTATAGGTTATCGTATGACTTGAAGGGGAATATCCTTATCCATCCGTTACCTTGTCAACGCTTGATCGACGAACCGCTCTGGATCGGCGTCCCTGCCGCAGGTTGCCATGGGGTGCGCTCATGACAATGGGTCCTGGTATTACAGAAGCGAGAATGGATAGTTGATAAAGAGGCGGTTCTCGTCGAATTCATTGGTGCTGTAGTCCCGACGAATCGATGCGTTACGCCATTTCACGTTGAGGCTTTTCAGCGCGCCGCTCTGCACGGTGTAGGCCAGTTCGGTTTCGCGACCCCATTCCTTGCCGTCATCAACAGTGGTGGTGTGCACGTTGTCGCCGCTGATGTAGCGGTTCATCAGGGTCAGGCCTGGCACGCCGACGGCGGCGAAGTTGAAGTCGTGGCGCACTTGCCAGGATTTTTCCTTGGCGTTGTCATAGCTGGAGTTGTAGCTGTCGTTCGCCAGCGTGCCGCCGCTGGTGCCGTTGACGCGCATCCAGGCATCGTCACCACCGACTTTTTGCAGACCGACGTAGAAGGTGTTGCCGCCGTATTTGGCCGAGAGCAGGGCGAACGCGGTTTTGTTGTCCAGGTCGCCGGCCAGCGCGCTGCCGTTTTCCTTACCAGTGAAGTAACCGAGATTGGCGCCCAGGGTCCAGTCGCCGATGGGCTGGCTGTGGGTCAGGTTGAAATATTGCTGCTGGTAGATGTCGGACAGTTCCGCGTACCAGACGCCGACCTGGGTGCGTTTTTCGTTGAAGGCGTATTCGCCGCCGCCGAAGTTGAAACGGTCGGAGGTGAACGCGCCGCGGCCGTTCATCGACAGGTCTTCCATGCTCGCGTCGTTGCGCGGGCTGTTGCCACGGAACTGGCCGCCGTAGAGGCTCAGGCCGTTGATTTCGGTGGAGGTCACCTGGCCGCCACGGAAGGTTTGCGGCAGGGAGCGGCCGTCGTCGGAACGCAGGATCGGCAGCACCGGCATCCATTCGCCGACCTTCAGTTCAGTCTTCGATACCTTGGCCTTGAGGGCCACGCCCAGGCGACCGAAGTCATCGGCCGGACGACCGTCATCGTGCACCGGCAGCAGTTGAGTGCCGGTGGTGCCGCGGCCGCTGTCGAGCTTGACCGAGTACATCCCCAGGATGTCCACACCGAAACCGACTGTGCCTTGGGTGAAACCGGACTTGGCGTCGAGGATGAAACTCTGGGTCCATTCCTCGGCTTTGCCCTGGGCGGCGTTGTCGTTGACGAAGTTGCGATTGAAGTAGGCGTTGCGCAGGTTCAGCGTGGCCTTGGCGTCATCGACGAAGCCTGCGGCGCTGGCGGTCGTTGGCAGAAACGCGGCGAGGCTGCTGCAACCGAGCAATAGCAGTGTGGGGCTGGCGTTGAGAAGGGTACGGCGGTTTGGACGGTTGTCGGGCGAAAAACGGACACGTGTGCTCACTATGACGCTCCCTTACTTTTTTGTTGTTTTTATTTGTCATACGTCGTCGTACAACATGAGGGGATTATTTGGAAGCGGCTCCTCGTTGTCAACTGGCCATTATCGGAATTATCCAACTCGGGGGTGCTTCAAAATGAGGCGTTTCAATGGTCGTCACCGATCGAGGTCAAGATCGCAGGCCGTGGCGCCGGGCGGATCCGGGGCTTGAGAATAGCGAGGAGGGTGCTTGGTTGTGCGATGACTGGTCTAAGACATTAGTCGAATGTCCCCGATCGGAAGGCTTGTGATCGTTCCCACGCTCTGCGTGGGAATGCATCCCGTGACGCTCCGCGTCACCTTCCAGAGGCGGAACGCGGAGCGTCCCTGGCGGCATTCCCACGCAGGAGCGTGGGAACGATCGGCAGGTGCTGGTTAGCCCGTGTTTCCTGTCCAGATGGGCCTGTGTTTATCCAGATGTAGGATCGTTCGGGATCGGGCTACGTTGTCTTGCGCCGTTGCCTACAACTGCGCCAGAATCCGCCGGCTTGTGCGCCTTGGGGCCAGGGCTTTATCGTTTCCGGGTCGCTGATTGAATCAGCGATCGGGTTTGGTAGCCCTGGTGTCGGTGCATAGCGTCATCGCTTGCAAGTGCAATCATGCACTTCGCTTTTTGGTGGCCATGCGCAGGGCCTCTTCGGAGGCGCCGGCTCCGATGCCCGGTCTACCAACCTTCGTATGGCCGCCACCCTAATTCGTTTGGTAGCGAGAGGGTGTTGGCTCCCATCTACAGCATCGGAGCTTCATCTATGTTCAAACCAACACCCAACCCACCGGATACAGATCCATCCAGCTCAAAAGCGTTCGACAAAGTCGCCGACCGCATCCTCGACTCCTACCTCAACCCCAAGCCCAGCAAACCCGAGGCCGATCCCGGCCAACTGTTCACCGTCGTCAACGGCGTCGACACCGAAACCCTTCTCGCCAACCTCAGCGAAAACCTGGCCTCGGCCAACGCCATGGTCAGTGACCTGGCCTTCGACCTGGAAGGTCCCAGGCGCCACATCGCCCTGGGCATCCAGCAACTGATCGAGCTGAGCGCAATGCTGGCGAACCGCGCGCTAGACAACGTCGAAGCGCGCCAGCCGACATAGCGCAAAACCCGCTTCTGTGGCGAGGGAGCAAGCTCCCTCGCCACAACAGCTTTCCCACAGGGAACACCGGTGTTTTCAAGAGTGGGTGAATGCTAGTCTTGCTCAACGCTGTTGCCAGGGAGCTCTCATGGGCAATCACAAGATCGAGATTCGTCGCAGTAACGTCGAGAAAATCCTGTTGGCCGCCGAGAAGGTCTTTGCCGAGAAAGGCTTCGGTAGCACCGCCATGGCCGACATCGCCGCCGAAGTGCAATTGCCGCGTTCCAACCTGCATTACTACTTCAGCACCAAGAGCGAGCTGTACAGCGCCGTGCTGTTCGATCTGCTGGAAGTCTGGAAGCAGGACGCCTTGTGCTTCGAAATGTTCGACGACCCCCGGGTGGTGCTCAGCAGTTACATCCGCGCCAAAATGAACCACTCCCGCAGCCGGCCCTACGGCTCCAAGGTCTGGGCCAACGAAATCATCCACGGCGCCCCGACCCTGGGCCAGGCGCTGGACGCCAGCCTCTATGACTGGGCCAAGATGAAGGAAGCGAAAATCCGCCAGTGGGTGGAGGACAAACGCATCCTGCCGGTGGAACCTTCAAGCCTGCTCTACATGATCTGGGCCTCGACCCAGCACTACGCCGACTTCGACCATCAGATCAATATCCTCAATGATCATCAGCCGCTGTCGGACATGCAGTTCGAACGGGCGGTGCAGACAGTGACCAGTGTGATTTTGCGGGGGATTGGATTGGAGCCGTAGACTACACGTTCGTATTAGGAGGCGCATTAGTGTATGAGAATTGAAGTTAGTTGTTTTACTTGTTGCGAATTCTATTTGTTTTCTTGGCGAGATCTATTTGGTTCATGACATTTTCCTTGGCAAACAATAGAGCGTTGCGTTTGAGTATTTGCGTATCGGCGGATAGATATTCATTTGTGTGTGTGATGCTTGGATTTATATTGATGTTGTTGTTATGTGCCAATTTGTCGTATTTGTCTGCACTCGATCGGAGTTTATGTAGCCAAGTTTCTTCGGCGGATTGAGTCGCCGAATTGAATCCCTTGAGTTCAGGGAACTCGCGAGGCAGTATTAATACCACGTCTTCCATTGCACTAGTGCTTCTGCTAGTAGGTGCAGCAGTAGAGGCAGTTGAAGGTGGGGCGCTGTTGGGCTTTTGTAGCAATTTTTTTGACGTGGCATTTTTGTTGGCTTTGAGGGCGTTATTTGCCCACGGTCTCCATGGGGGGCTGGGCTGGCAGCCCGGGAAATAGCCTTGGATGAGAGGTTCAACGCCTTTAGTCGTTTTTCTGGGGCAATTAAATTATCCCATAGTCGGAAGAGAGCATTATTCCCACTCGGATCATACCGATTAACCGGATCCCCCCCCCACAATACGCATGCGCATTAATCCCCCCATCGCCAAAAGGACTCAACTCATCCGGGCTATTGAACCGCATCAACACCGGATTAAAAGCCCGATTACCCTGTCCCAATAAATAATGCCCCGTGACCGGATCAGGGCGTTCACCATTGAACCCGAGCAAACTGCTCAAACCACTTTCCGTAGACCGATGCCCATAGGCGGTATATGCCATCGGCTGGGTATCAGTGCCAGCCAGCGTCTGCAAAACCGACCGCTGCTGGTCCGTTGCCAGCAGCGTCGTCTCGGTGACATTGGCAATGTGCAGACGTTGCGCCAGGGGCTGGGCTTCGTGGCGAAGGAGGGTGAGTTCCATCTGGCCTTCGATCTCATTGACCAACTCGTCGTTCTGGTAAAAGCGCTGTGTGTCCAGGTGCTCCGCAGGCTTCAAGCCTGTCAGGCGGTCCAGGGGGTCGTATTGGTAGCGGCACAGTATCTTCATCGCTGACGTCGACATGGGCTTGGCTCTTGTTGATGGGCTTGGCAGGGTCAGGTTCGGGGATTTTTTGGGGGGTGTCTACTAGCAGAACTGTTAGTTCGTGGGGGCGGCTTGAGATTTGTGTTGGGGCTGATGGCCTCATCGCGAGCAGGCTCGCTCCCACACTGATCTGCATCACACCGAAGATCCAATGTGGGAGCGAGCCTGCTCGCGATGGGGGCCAGCCTGGACGCTACATTATTTTCAGGCAGTGACATGATAGGGATTACGCGGATCATGGTTCCAATCCAGAAACGGCTTGCCCGTGTCCACCGTCACCATCTCGATGCAGTCCTGCACCGGGCAGGTGATCTGGCACAGGTTGCAACCCACGCATTCTTCATCGATCACCTCATACACATGGGTGCCGTCAGCCTGTTTGAGGCTGGCGATGGCCTGGTGTGAGGTGTCTTCGCAGGCGATGTGGCAGCGACCGCAACCGATGCAGGCCTCTTGATCGATCTTGGCGATGACCTGATAGTTGATGTCCAGGTACTTCCAGTCGGTGGTATTGCCCACCGCGCGCCCGGAGAACGCCTGCAAGTTGGCATGGCCCTGGCTGTCCATCCAGCGTGACAGGCCGTCCTTCATCTCTTCGACGATGCGAAAACCATGCAGCATCGCCGCCGTGCAGACCTGCACCGCGCCGCTGCCCAGGGCAATGAATTCGGCGGCGTCGCGCCAGCTGCCGATGCCGCCGATGCCACAGATCGGCAAGCCCTGGGTCTGCGGGTCGCGGGCGATTTCGGCGACCATGTTCAGGGCGATGGGCTTGACCGCCGAGCCGCAATAACCGCCATGGGTGCTCTGGCTGCCGACGCTGGGCAGGGCGACCATGCGGTCCAGGTCGACGCTGGTGATGGAGTTGATGGTGTTGATCAACGACACCGCATCCGCACCACCGCGATGGGCCGCGCGGGCGGCGACGCGGATGTCGGTGATGTTCGGCGTGAGCTTGACGATCACCGGCAACGAGCAATAGGTCTTGCACCAGCGGGTCACTTGTTCGACGTACTCCGGCACCTGGCCGACCGCCGCGCCCATGCCCCGTTCCGGCATGCCGTGGGGGCAACCGAAGTTCAGCTCGATGCCGTCGGCGCCGGTGGCTTCCACCAGGGGCAGGATGTTCTTCCAGGACTCCTCAACGCAGGGCACCATCAGCGATACGATCAACGCCCGGTCTGGCCAGTCCTTTTTCACCTGGGTGATTTCCCGCAGGTTGATCTCCAGGGAACGGTCGGTGATCAGCTCGATGTTGTTAATGCCCAGTACCTCGCGATTGGCACCGTAGTGGGCCGAATAGCGCGAGGACACGTTCACCGCCGCGGGATCTTCCCCGAGGGTTTTCCAGACCACGCCACCCCAGCCGGCCTCGAAGGCGCGGACCACGTTGTAGGCCTTGTCGGTGGGTGGCGCGGAGGCCAGCCAGAACGGATTGGGGGCTTTGATGCCGGCGAAGACAATCGACAGATCGGCCATTTACGCAGCCTCCACGTTGAGCATCAGTTGAGCGTTGATTGCCTCGGCGGCGAGTTTGCCGTGCTGCACGGCCTGTACGGTGAGGTCCTGGTCCAGGCTGGTGCAATCGCCGCCGGCGTAGACCCTGGGAATGCTGGTGCGCAGGTGTCCGTCCACCAGAATCCGCCCGTCCTGGCGCTTGAGTTCCCGGGCCAGCGGATCCACCAGCGCGTTGTCGTCGAAGGCTTGGCCGATGGCTTTGAAAATGGCGTCGGCGGGCAGGTCGAAGGTGTCGGTACCGATGACCAGTCGGCCGTTTTCAAGATGCGTGCGAGAGAAGCGCATGCCGCGCACCTGCCCGGCGTCATCGAGCAACACCTGTTGCGGTTGGGCCCAGGTCAGCAGGCGCACCTGGTTGGCCTTGGCGATGTCTTGCTCATGCAAGGTGGCGCCCATGTCCTCAAGGCCGCGACGGTAGACCAGGTTGACGTCCCGGGCGCCGAGGCGAGCCATCTGCACGGCCATGTCGATGGCGGTGTTGCCGGCACCGAGGACGATGCAACGATCCGCCAGCGGTAATTGGCTGAGGTCGTCGACCTGGCGCAGTTCGCGGATGTACTCGGTGGCGGCCAGCAGCCCTGGCGCTTGTTCGTCACTCAGGCCCAGTTGTTTGCTGGCGGCAAGGCCGAGGCCGAGGAACACCGCATCGAATTGCTGATGCAAGTCGCTCAGGCTCAGGTTCTCGCCGAGTTTCTGACCGTGGCGGATTTCGATGCCGCCGATTTCCAGCAGGAAGTCCAGTTCACGTTGGGCGTAGTCGTCCACCAGTTTGTACTTGGCGATCCCGTATTCGTTGAGGCCGCCGGCTTTCTCCCGGGCTTCGAACATCACCACGTCATGGCCGTGCATGGCGCTGCGATGTGCACATGACAACCCCGCCGGCCCGGCCCCAACCACGGCGATGCGCTTGCCGGTGGCGGCGGCACGCTGGAAGGGGTGTTCGCTGAAGTGGGCGTTGTCCACGGCATAGCGTTGCAACGAGCCGATCAACACGGGGGCGCATTCATGGGTGTTGTTACGCACGCAGGCTTGCTGGCACAGGACCTCTGTGGGGCAGACCCGGGCGCAACTGCCGCCGAGGATGTTGGCCGAAAGAATCTTCTGCGCCGCGCCTTGGACGTTGTCTTGGTGGATGTTGCGAATGAACGAGGGAATGTCGATCTCGCTTGGGCAAGCATTCACACACGGCGCGTCGTAGCAGTACAGGCACCGGGACGCTTCCAGGTGGGCCTGGCGCGCGTTGAGTGGCGGCGCCAGGTCGCTGAAGCGGGCGGCGAGGGTGGCCGGGTCTTCCTGGGAATGGGGGAGGTGACTCAAGGGCTGGATCATGGAGTGGGCCTCACGGTGTTTGAGGTACTGCCTCTGGTGGGCAGTGGTTTTTTTCGTTGTCTGGACTGACGCCTTCGCGAGCAGGCTCGCTCCCACACTGGATCTTGGGTGGGCGCGAAATCTGTGTGAACAGCAGATCCCTGTGGGAGCGAGCCTGCTCGCGAAGGCCGAAGGCCGAAGGCCTGGATTTCAGCGTTTCACAGCCGTTGGCTTATTCAACTCCGCCCGCTTGCTCAGCAAATCGAACACCGCCGGATACGCCGGCCGTTCGACGTAGCGCCCGGCGCCGCGCTCGGCCCGCAAGTCGCCATCGGCCCACATCAGCCGACCCTGGCTGATGGTGTGGCTGGGCACGCCGCGCACGGTCTTGCCTTCGAAGATGTTGAAGTCCACTTGCTGATGGTGGGTCTTGGCGCAAATCGTGCGACTGCCTTGCGGGTCCCAAAGCACCAGGTCGGCATCGGCACCGACGCGGATCGCTCCCTTGCGTGGATAGAGGTTGAAGATTTTCGCGGTGTTGGTGGAGGTGAGGGCGACGAAGTCCTGCATCGACAATTTGCCGCTGTTGACCCCTTCGTCCCAAAGCACCGCCATGCGGTCTTCGATGCCGGCGGTGCCGTTGGGGATCTTGCTGAAGTCGTCACGGCCGGCAGCTTTCTGTTCGGCGCAGAAGCAGCAATGGTCGGTGGCGGTGGTGTGCAGGTTGCCAGACTGCAAGCCGTGCCAGAGTGCTTCCTGATGCCCACGTGGGCGGAAGGGCGGGCTCATCACGTAGCCGGCGGCGGTCTGCCAGTCCGGGTCGCGATAGACGCTGTCGTCCAGCAGCAAGTGGCCGGCCAGTACTTCACCGTAGACCGGTTGGCCCTTGCTGCGGGCGTAGGTGATCTCGTCCAGGGCTTCCTTGGTGGACACGTGCACCAGGTACAGCGGCGTGCCCAGGGTTTCGGCAATCCGAATGGCGCGGCTCGCGGCTTCGCCTTCCACTTGCGAGGGGCGTGACAACGGGTGGGCTTCGGGCCCGGTGATGCCCTGGGCCAGCAGCTTGCGCTGCAGGTGATAGACCAGTTCGCCGTTCTCCGCGTGCACGGTGGGCACCGCGCCCAGTTCCAGGCAGCGCTCGAAGCTCGCCACCAAGGTGTCGTCGGCGGCCATGATTGCGTTCTTGTAAGCCATGAAATGCTTGAAGCTGTTCACGCCGTGATGGTTGACCAGCTCGGCCATTTCTTCGCGGACCTGCTCGCTCCACCAGGTGATTGCCACGTGAAAACCGTAGTCGCTGGCGCTTTTCTCGGCCCAGCCACGCCATTGATGAAAGGCTTCCATCAGCGACTGCTGGGGGTTGGGAATCACGAAGTCAATGATCGAGGTGGTGCCGCCGGCGAGGCCTGCCGCCGTGCCGCTGAAGAAGTCTTCACTGGCCACCGTGCCCATGAACGGCAACTGCATGTGCGTATGGGGGTCGATGCCGCCGGGCATCAAGTATTGGCCGCTGCCATCGAGTACTTCGACGCCGGCCGGAACCTCCAGGTTTTCACCAATGGCCTTGATCACGCCGTCGGCACACAACACATCGGCGCGATAACTTTCATCATGGGTAATAACGGTGGCACCACGGATCAACAGAGACATTCCGAGTTCCTCGCAGGCATGACCGACTGTTGCCGGTTCTTTATGTTTTATCGATCACGGTTGTTAGGTGACGACGTCGTGCAGATTTGTATTCTTGTCACGACTGTCAGGATTAGACGCTAGCTGGAGTTGTTGAAATGAGCAAGATTATTTTTTATAAGCTTGTTCGATTATTAAATAACTGAATTTAAAGGATTAAATTATAAAGTCACCAAAATGGTGAGCGTGTTCACCATTTTGACGCACTTGACAGGATCGATATTTGAGCGAGATTTATCATGGTAAATCAGCGTCTTGAAAGCGCTTGAAGTGCGGTCCAGACACCTCGCCTTGATTCGGGGTGCACCACTTTGAATCTCGAACTCGACAGGACGTGCAGGTCATCTAGCCTCAAGTCGATGAGCACGAAGTGAAGCAGAGTGGTTAATTGGCTTTAAATCTTTAGATATCAAATGTTTGAGAAGGTTATATCGATCGTCCGGTCAGCTCGGCGCGTTATTCGGCACGGTTATTGAGTGCCGTCGTGGTCTGGCGGGGGTGTCGGTAGCATGCGTGCAAGTACTCCGGCCATCGCCAGTCGATGAGCAAAAATAATGAAAACAGTGGAGCGGACATGACCAGATCAACAGTGACTGAGCGCGACGGGTTGTTCGAGCTTGAAGCCGGCAACGACGTCCTCGACAGCCCCCGTTATAACCACGACATCGCGCCGACCCAGGTGCACGAGCGAACCTGGAACAAATGGCACATCACCGCATTGTGGGTGGGCATGGCGATCTGCGTGCCGACCTACACCCTCGGCGGCGTGCTCACCGCCTATTTCGGCTTGACGGTAGGCGAGGCGCTGCTGGCGATACTGTTTGCCAACATCATCGTGTTGATCCCCCTGACCCTGAACGCCTTTGCCGGGACCAAGTACGGCATTCCGTTTCCGGTGCTGTTGCGCTCATCCTTCGGCGTGATTGGCTCCAACGTGCCGTGCCTGATCCGCGCCCTGGTGGCGTGTGGCTGGTTCGGGATCCAGACCATGTTCGGCGGGCTGGCGATCCACCTGTTACTCGGCTCGGTATTCGAAGGCTGGAAGAGCCTGGGGGGCACCGGCGAAGTGATCGGCTTCATGGTGTTCTGGGTCATCAACCTGTGGGTGGTGCTGCGCGGTGCCGAGTCGATCAAGTGGCTGGAAACCGTGTCTGCGCCACTGCTGGTGTTGGTGGGGGCGGGGCTGTTGCTATGGGCGTTACCCAACGTTTCGATGACTGAACTGATGGCGGTTCCGGCCAAGCGTCCCGAAGGTGCCGGCGTGACCAGCTATTTCCTTGCCGGGCTGACGGCCATGGTCGGTTTCTGGGCCACCTTGTCGTTGAATATTCCTGACTTCAGCCGTTATGCCAAGAGTCAGAAAGACCAGATCGTGGGGCAGATCATCGGCCTGCCATTGACCATGTTCCTGTTCGCTTCCCTCGGCGTGGTCATGACCGCGGCCTCGGAAAAGCTGGTGGGGGTGACCGTCTCCGACCCGGTGACCTTGATCGGGCACATCCAGAGCCCTGCATGGGTGGCCCTGGCGATGGTGCTGATCATTGTCGCCACGCTCTCGACCAACACCGCCGCCAACATTGTCTCGCCCACCAACGATTTCCAGAACCTGGCGCCGAAACTGATCGGTCGTACCAAGGCGGTGATGCTCACCGGGCTGGTGGGACTGGGGCTGATGGCCCACGAACTGCTGAAGAAACTCGGCCTGATCGTGTCCGAGGTCAGCCTTGAGTCGGTCTATTCCAACTGGCTGCTGGGTTATTCGAGCCTGTTGGGACCGATTGCCGGGATCATGGTGGTGGATTATTTCCTGATCAAGAAACAGCAGCTGGACCTGGCCGGGTTGTACCGCGACGACGTTTACCCGGCGTGGAACTGGAACGGCTTCATCGCCTTTGGCGTGCCGGTGGTGCTGACGCTGTTGTCACTGGGCAGCGATGCGTTCAGTTGGTTCTACAGCTACGGCTGGTTCACCGGCTCGGCGCTGGGCGGGCTGATTTATTACGGGTTGTGCAGTATGCAGGGGGCCAGCCCGGCTGTCGCCAAGTCACCGCTGCAATAACAGATGAATGCGGTTCCTGTGGGAGCGGGCAAGCCTGCTCCCACACTGGACCACGTTGACATTGAGAGAACTGCCCGAAGGAGATCCCCATGAACGCAGCCATCGACGTTTTGCAATCCACCCATCAGCACATCAACCGCGACCGCCTGTGGCAATCACTCATGGACCTGGCCCAGCTCGGTGCCACGGTCAAGGGCGGAGTCTGCCGGCTGGCCCTGACCGACCTCGATCGCCAGGCCCGCGACCTATTCGTGCAATGGACCCAGGCGGCGGGCTGCACCGTCAGCGTCGATGCGGTGGGCAATATTTTTGCCCGTCGCCCTGGGCGCAATCCGAACCTGCCGCCAGTGATGACCGGCAGCCACATCGACACCCAGCCCACCGGTGGCAAGTTCGACGGCTGCTTTGGCGTGCTCTCCGGGCTGGAGGTGCTGCGCACCCTCAATGACCTGAACATCGAAACCGAAGCACCGCTGGAAGTGGTGGTGTGGACCAACGAAGAGGGCTCGCGTTTCGCCCCGTGCATGATGGGCTCCGGCGTGTTCGCGGAAAAATTCACCCTCGAAGAAACCCTCGCCAAGGTCGACGCCGAGGGCATCAGCGTGGGCCAGGCGCTCAATGCCATCGGTTATGCGGGTTCGCGCCCGGTCAGTGGACATCCGGTGGGAGCGTATTTCGAGGCGCACATCGAGCAGGGGCCGATCCTCGAAGACGAAGGCAAGACTATCGGCGTAGTGATGGGCGCGTTGGGGCAGAAGTGGTTCGACCTGACGTTGCGCGGCGTCGAAGCCCACGCCGGCCCGACCCCGATGCACCTGCGCAAGGACGCCCTGGTGGGCGCCTCGATCATCGTCGGTGCCGTCAACCGCGCAGCCCTGGGTCATCAACCCCATGCCTGCGGCACGGTTGGTTGCCTGCAAGCCTATCCGGGGTCGCGCAATGTCATCCCCGGTGAAGTGCGCATGACCCTGGATTTTCGTCACTTGGAACCGGCACGGCTGGATTCGATGATCGCCGAGGTCAAGCAGGTGATCGAAGACACCAGCCAGCAGCACGGCCTGACCTTCGATTTGAAACCCACCGCCGACTTCCCGCCGCTTTATTTCGACAAGGGCTGCGTCGACGCCGTACGCGGCGCGGCCCAAGGCCTGGGCCTGTCCCATCTGGACATCGTCAGCGGTGCCGGCCATGACGCGATCTTTCTCGCCGAACTTGGCCCGGCCGGGATGATCTTTGTGCCGTGCGAAGGCGGCATCAGCCACAACGAAATCGAAAACGCCACCCCCGACGACCTCGCCGCCGGCTGCGCGGTGCTGCTGAGAGCGATGCTGGCCGCCTCCCAGGCGATTGCCGAGGGGCGTATGGCGGCGTGACGGGCTTCAGGATTAAAAGATCGCAGCCTCGTTGCACTCGACAGCTCCTACAGGGGAACGCGTTCATATGTAGGAGCTGGCGAAGCCTGCGATCTTTTGCTCTGGATCTTTCGCTCTGGACTCAATGGGTCTTGGAAAGATCGCGGCCTCGTTGCTCTCGACAGATCCTACGGGAACGTGTCGTCACTGCGGGTGGTCGTAATTTCCATGCGCTTGCGACTACATGGAGACCCAATGAATCAGCAAGTTCTGACCACCGATACCAACCGGCGTCAATTACTGCAGATCATTGCCGGGCTGTCCGACGGGGTGATGTTGATCGAGGTCGACCAGACCATTGCCTGGGCCAACGCGGCGGCCTTGGCGATGCACGGGGTCGAGGACCTCAGCGAGTTGGGCACTACGGCCCGGCAATATGCCCAGCGTTTCAACCTGCGTTATCGTAACAACCACCCGCTGTGCGAGGACAACTACCCCATCGCCCGGGTTGCCCGTGGCGATGAGTTCAGCGATGTGCTAGTGGAAGTCACGCCCCAGGCCGCCCCGGATCGCACCTGGGTTCAGCGGATCCGCAGCATGGTGCTGGCCGACCGCAACGGCGAGCCGGAGCTTCTCGTGCTGATCCTCAGCGATGCCACCGATTGGGCCAGCGCCGAGCAGCGCTTCGAGAAAACCTTCGGCGCCAACCCTGCACCGGCGGTGATCTGTCGCCTCAGTGACCTGCGTTATATCAAGGTCAATCCGGGGTTCCTGGAGATGACCGGCTACAGCCGCGAGCAGGTGATCGGGCGTTCGGTGTATGAGCTGGATGTGCTCGAAGCCGCCGAGAAACGCGACCTGGCCATCGAGCGTCTGGGGCAGGGCGCGACCATTCCGCAAATGCCGGCCGAGTTGAAATTGCCCGATGGCACCAGCAAGCAGGTGATCGTCGCCGGCCAGCCACTGGACCTGCACGACGAAGACTGCATGTTGTTTTCCTTCATGGACATGGAGCCGCGACGCAAGGCAGAAACGGCGCTGCGCCAGAGCGAGGAGCGCTTTGCCAAGTCGTTCCGCCTGTCGCCCGTGCCCACCCTGGTGTGCAGCGCCGAACAGCAGTTGTTGGAAATCAACGAGGCGTTTCTCCAGACCACCGGTTACGCCAGCGAAGAACTGTTGGGCAAAACCGTGGAGGAAATCGGCTTTCTCGACAAGGACGCCAGCGCCGCGCTGTTTGCCCGGTTGGAAAAGGCTGCCGCTGTTTCAAGTGTCGACGTCAAGGTGCACAAGAAGGGCGGCGAACTCATCGACTGTGAGGTTGCCGCCGATACGGTGCTCATCCAGGACAAGCCTTGCTATCTGCTGGTGCTGATGAACATCACCGAGCGCAAACGCTCGGAGCTGGAGTTGGTGGCGGCAATCGAAGAGGTAATGAAAGACGCTTCCTGGTTCAGTCGGACCTTGATTGAAAAATTGGCTAATGTGAAGAGCATCAACGCTCAGGTGCCCAGTGTGTCATTCACCGAGCTGACAGCCCGGGAGCGGGACGTACTGGGGCTGATTTGCGAAGGTCTGGCAGACAAGGAAATCGCCGCGCGCCTGAAGCTGGCGCCTAATACCGTGCGCAATCACGTGGCTACGCTGTATTCGAAACTGGATGTTCATAGCCGCAGTGAGGCGATTGTCTGGGCGCGGGAGCGGGGTTTGTTCGCGAATGAATGGCGAATGAAGGCACCATGATAGCCAGTGCAAATGCACTGGGCATGCTGGTGCAAATTCGGGTTTTGCCTGGATGGGCGGTTCCTTAGGCTGTCAGTGTGCGACATCGTCTGTGATGTCGTACCCCCACGAAACAGTCAAGGAATACGCCACAATGTGCAGCGAACGAGCCCAGTATGAGAGCGACAGGATATCTACGCGGGCCAGGAGGCCGGCGCCGTCCACCGTTCATTTGCGCCCCCAGGGCTGAGGTGCATCGCATGACCCATCTGGCCCCTTTGCGCGCCCGCCTCGAAGAAAGCTTCACGCCGCTGGCCTGCGAATGCAGCCTCAATGGCGACGGCACCCTCACCGTGCGCTTGTATCACCGTGAAAGCGGGGAGGTGGACCTGGTGGTCAGTGGTATGAGCGTCGACAGTGTCCGCTCGGAAGAGCGCATCGCCAAGTTGATCGACGAGCTGCGCTATGAGCTGGAAAACATCCCGCTGCATCGCAGTGATCCGGCATGAATAAAGACCTGGCACCTCAACCTCTGTAGGCGCTGGTGAAGCCTGGGATCTTTTGGTTTTGGCCGTTGGTCTTGGTCTTGGTCTTTCACTTTCGACTCAATTGTCTGGAGCAAGATCGCAGCCTCGTTGCACTCGACAGCTCCTACGTGGCTCCTTCACTCGCCAGGGTTGCTCCGGCCCTATGGCGGGAGCAACGTCGCGCGGCAATCGAGCACCAGGCGCGCGCCGCCGTGTTGGCTGCTGCCCACCTCCAGCGTAAACCCATGCAGATTGATGATCGCCGCGACAATTGACAGGCCCAGGCCGAATCCGCCGTGCTGGCTGCTGCCCTCGGCGCGGTAGAAGCGGCGAAACACGGCCTTGCGCTCCGCCTCGGGGATGCCCGGGCCCGAATCGAGCACTTCGATGCGGGTGCTGTCGCCCTGATCGACCCCACGCAGAATCACGGTGCCTCCCGGCGGAGTGAACTTGATGGAGTTGCTCAGCAGGTTCGATATGGCCTCGAACAATAATGCCCGGTCGCCGTTGAGCAGGGGCAGCGCATCAGGTACCTCGAGGATGAAGGTCAGTTCGCCTTCCTCGGCCAGCGGCAGGTAAAAGTCATGCAGCTCCTGCAATAACTGCAACGGGTCGAGGCGCACGAAGCCCGAGCGCCGCTGCTGGTCTTCCAGCTCGGAAATCCGCAACAACCCCCGAAACCGCGCCATCAGGGTGTCGGTTTCGGCGATCACCTGGTCCATTTGCAGGGCCTCGGGCGAGCCGTCCGGCGCTTGCTGCTGGATGCGATACAGTTGGGCGCGCAGACGCGTCAATGGGGTGCGCAGGTCGTGGGCGATGTTATCGCACACGCCCTTGACTTCATTCATCAAGCGTTCGATGCGGTCGAGCATGGCATTGACGATCGCCGCCAGCATGTCCAATTCATCACGCCGGCTCGACAGTGGCAGGCGATGGGTCAGGTCGCCGGCAACGATGGCTTCGGCACTGGCCTGCAGTTTGCGAATCCGCTGCAACGGTCGGCGACGCAGCAGATGCCAGCCGGCGATCCCCGGCAGAATTGTGAGCGATACACCCCAGAACAGTGCGTGCAAGATGATGCGGGTCACGGCGAACAGCGAGCCATTGTCCCGCGCCAACACCAGCCAGCGACCGTCCTGGGTCCGGGTCGCCACTGCGTCACAACTGTCGGAAGGCACGCTCGGGTCCTCGGAATCGACGCAACCGCCGAGCATGTGGATCTTGCCATCCAACGGCAGGTCCGCCGGAATCCGCATGATCGGCCCGCTCAAGTGGTGCAGTTGCGGATCGAACAACCCGTAGGTGTCAACGCCGCGCTCGTCCAGTGTCAGGCTGGCCATGAGCGCATCTTCCAGTTGATCGCCGTGGATCCGGGCGAACAGATGCTGGCGCTGCATCAGGGAGTGCTTGGCCAAGCTGTCGAGGTAGCCGAACACTTCGTAATACATCACCCCCATCAGAATCGCGCTCCAGATCACGAACAGTGAACTGTACAGCGCCAACAGGCGGCTGCTGGAGGAGCGCCAGCCCTTAGCAGGGTTCAGCAATGACATAGCCGGAACCCCGCACCGTGCGAATCAGCGGTTCCTGGCCCGGCGGGTCGATTTTCTTGCGCAGGCGACCGATGTGGACGTCGATCAGGTTGGTGCCGGGGTCGAAGTGATAGCCCCAGACTTCCTCGAAAATCATCATGCGCGAGAGGATCTGCCCGCTGTTGCGCATCAGGAATTCGAGCAGCTTGTATTCGGTGGGCAGCAGGCTGAGCAGTTGCCCTTTTCGGCTGGCTTCGCGGCTGATCAGGTTCAACTCAAGGTCAGCCACCCGCAGCCCGGTTTCCGGCTCGCGGGCGCCATTGTTGCGCCGCAGCAGCACTTCGACCCGGGCGGCCATTTCGTCGGTGGCGAACGGCTTGGTCAGGTAATCGTCGCCGCCGGCCCGCAGGCCACGGACCCGCTCGTCCACGTCGGAGAGGGCACTGATCATCAGGATCGGCGTGGCCACGCCCATGGTGCGCAGCGTGGTGACGATCACCAGGCCGTCGAGCTCGGGCAGCATGCGGTCCAGGGTGATCAGGTCGTAGTCGCCGCTCACCGCCCGTTCCAGGCCTTCGCGGCCGTTGTCGACCCAATCGACGTCCAGGCCGTTGCGGGTCAGCTCGGCAACGATTTCACGGGCGGTCACTGCGTCGTCTTCGATGGTCAGAATGCGGTTCATGGGCGGTACCGTGTGGGGAAGTTGGTGCTATTGCGCAACATTCTGCCAAAGAATGCCTGTCGGCTTTCTGAAAAAAAGTTCATGAACCGACGAGCCGATTCGCTGGCCTGGATCAACACTTGGTCACAAATAAGCCCTAATATAAATTTCGTGTGCACTATCATGTTGCGCCTGCTGCCCTGCTTTGGCGCGCTGTCGCGGTCGGGTATTAATGCGAGCCGGTGATGGTGTGCCGCAAGGAGCCGAGCCCCCCACAGAATCTTCAAGGAAGAGCAGTATGATGCAACCTTCAGACCTTCTACGCCGAAAATTCGATATCCAGCCGCTGGCCCAGGCCGACATGACGGTGCGCCTGGACGGGCTGGCTGTCAGCGCTGCCCATGGTGAAACCGTCCTCACCGTCATCCAGTCCCTGGGGCAACGTCAGGTGGCCCGCAACGATCACGACCAGATCAGCGGCGCGTACTGCGGCATGGGCGTGTGCCAATGCTGCCTGGTCAAGATCGACGGTCGCCACAAGCGCCGCGCCTGCCAGACTTTGGTACGCCCCGGCATGCAGATCGAAACCCGGGTCAACCGCATCACCGAAACGGAGGCACCATGAGCCTCGATCCGGTGATTGTCGGCGGTGGGCCGGCGGGCATGGCCGCAGCCATTGAACTGGCCTCCCATGGCGTGCGCTGCACCTTGCTCGAAGAAGCGCCGCGCCTGGGTGGCGTGGTGTATCGCGGACCGTTGCGCGATGGCGTGCGCCTGGATTACCTGGGCCCGCGCTACAGCGAAGCCCTGGAGAAGCTCCACGGTGAATTCCAGCAACACGCCGGCCTGATCGACGTGCGATTGAGCAGCCGTGTCATCGGTGCCGAAGGTTTCCGGGCGCTGATGCTGCTCGATGCCGACGAACGCCTGGGCGAGGTCGCCTATTCCCATCTGGTCCTGGCGGCCGGTTGTCATGAACGCAGCGTGCCGTTTCCTGGTTGGACCCTACCAGGCGTGATGATGCTTGGCGGCCTGCAATTGCAGATCAAGAGCGGTGTGGTCAAGCCGCCGAGCCCGGTGGTGATCGCTGGCACCGGTCCGTTGCTGCCACTGGTGGCTTGCCAACTGCACGCTTCGGGCGTGGCGGTGGCGGGGGTGTTTGAGGCCTGTGCGTTCGGCCGGATCGCCAAGGAAAGCCTGGCGTTGCTGAACAAGCCGCAACTGTTCCTCGAAGGCCTGAGCATGCTGGCCTACCTCAAGCTCAATCGTATTCCCGTGCGCTATGGCTGGGGCGTGGTGCAGGCTGACGGCGAGGGTGAGTTGAGCGTCGTTACCGTGGCGCCTTATTCCACGACCTGGGAACCCGATCTCAAACGCGCTGAACAGGTACCGGCCCAGACACTGGCAGTCGGCTACGGGTTTATCCCGCGGACTCAATTGAGCCAGCAGATGGGCCTGGAGCACGGTTTCAGCGACGACGGCTATTTGCGGGCCGTGTCCGATGCCTGGCAACAGAGCAGTGAAGCGCACATTCACCTGGCCGGCGACATGGGCGGGATTCGCGGCGGTGAAGCCGCCATGCTCAGTGGGCGCATCGCAGCGCTGTCGATCCTGATGCAACGCAACGTGCTGGATCCGTCCACGGCCATGGCGCGCCGCGAACGCTACCAGGCGCAACTGGACCGGATCATCCGCTTTCGTGCCGCCGTGGATCGCTACACCCAGCGTGGCGCCGGGCAAACCGCGTTGCCAGCCGCCGATACGGTGATCTGCCGCTGCGAGCACGCCACCCGCGCCGACATCGACCGGGCGCTGGAGCAAGGCGTGCAAGACATGGCCAGTCTGAAGATGCGCACCCGCGTGAGCATGGGCGATTGCCAGGGGCGGATGTGCGTCGGTTACTGCAGCGACCGCTTGCGCGAGGCCACCGGGCGTGCCGACGTAGGGTGGTTGCGGCCGCGTTTTCCCATCGATCCGATTCCCTTTTCAGCGTTCCAGAATGTCGGCATGGAGGCCGTTTCCCATGATTAAGGACTATGACGTGGTGATCGCCGGTGGCGGTGTGATCGGGGCCTCCTGTGCCTATCAACTGTCCAAGCGCAAACACCTGAAAGTCGCCCTGATCGACGCCAAGCGTCCCGGCAACGCGACCCGTGCGTCTGCCGGCGGCCTGTGGGCCATCGGCGAGTCGGTGGGCCTGGGCTGCGGGGTGATCTTCTTTCGCATGATGTCGGCCAACCGCAAGCGCCAGACCCAGGGCGCCGCCGTGGCGGTGGACGCCAGCACGCCACACATCCTGCCCCAGTCGTTCTTTGATTTCGCCTTGCAGTCCAACGCGATGTATCCGCAGTTGCACCGCGAGTTGATCGACAACCATGGCATGGATTTCAAGTTCGAGGAGACCGGGCTCAAGTTCGTGATCTACGACGATGAAGACCGTTTGTACGCCGAGCACATCGTCGCCTGCATTCCTCACCTGGCGGACCAGGTGCGCTGGCTTGACCAGGCTGCCCTGCGTGAGGCGGAGCCGAACGTCAGCCATGAAGCCTTAGGGGCGCTGGAGTTTCTCTGCGATCACCAGGTCAGCCCGTTCCGTCTGGCCGACGCCTACACCGAAGGCGCCCGGCAGAACGGCGTCGACCTGTTCTTCAACACCAGCGTGACCGAGGTGCTGCGCAGCGGTACGCGGGTGACAGGCGTGAAAACCGCCGAGGCGGGGACGTTCAACTGCCGGACCCTGATCAACGCAGCCGGTGCCTGGGCGGCGGACCTGAGTGAGCAGGCCACTGGCGTGCGGATTCCGGTCAAACCGGTCAAGGGGCAGATCCTGCTGACCGAGCGCATGCCGAAGATCCTCAACGGCTGCCTGACCACCAGCGACTGCTATGTGGCGCAGAAAGACAACGGTGAGATCCTCATTGGCAGCACCACCGAAGACAAAGGCTTCGACGTGACCACGACCTATCCCGAGATCGAAGGGCTGGTGCAAGGCGCGGTGCGGTGTATCCCGCAACTGGTCGACATCAACCTCAAGCGGACCTGGGCCGGCCTGCGCCCGGGGTCACCTGATGAATTGCCGATCCTGGGGCCGATGCGCGGGGTGCAAGGCTATCTCAATGCCTGTGGGCATTTCCGCACCGGCATCCTGACCTCGGCCATCACCGGGGTGCTGCTGGATAAGCTGGTGAACAACGAGCCATTGCCGGTGGACATCACGCCGTTCCTGGAAGCTCGCTTCGAGGTGGCGCCGACGGTTAAGCCCAAGGAAATGGAATTGGTCTGAGCAAATCCTGTGGGGGCTACAGAACCCGCATCCACCACAAAGTCCTGTGGGAGCGAGCTTGCTCGCGAAAGCGTCAGGTCAGCCAGCAGCAATGTTGACTGATACACCGCTATCGCGAGCAAGCTCGCTCCCACAGACACCGCGCTCGGCTGTTATTCCATCGGCGTACCGACAAACGCCTCCAACCCTTCGGCATAGGCCGTAAACGCGCTGATCAACGGGAACGGCTTGCCCTGCAGCTGGTCTGGCACCACCAGGTTGGTGAAACTCCAGGCCACTGCCACGGTGATGCCGGCCTGATCGAGTGTGCCATCAGTGCCCAACGGCTGCTTTTCCAGTTCCTGCTCCAGCATGCCATAAGCCGCCGCCAGTTGGCCTTCCACGCGTTCAACCCAGGGGGCGTGCTGGATCTCTGTCGGTCGCAGGTTGCGTTCGTAGTAGATCTGCACCGACTTCTCGCACGCCGCCATGGCCAAACCGATCAGGCGCAGTGCGCGCACCCGCTGCCCAAGGTCGGCCGGCATCAAGCTGTTTCCCGGCGCGGCCAGGGCCTCCAGGTACTCGATGATCAATGTGGAGTCCATCAGCACGTTGCCGTCGTCCAGCACCAGGGTCGGGGCCTTGACCACCGGGTTGATGCGCTGGAACTGTTCAAAATGCCTGAACACCGAAACGGGCTCGTGCTCCAGCTTAACCCCCAGGCATTTGGCGCAAATGGCGACGCGCCGCACATAGGGCGAGTCCAGCATGCCGATCAGTTTCATGACTTCTCCTTTAGAAAATCTTGTGGGTGTTAATCCTCGAACCCGACCTGTTCATGGATTTCATCCACCTTGAGTTCCAGTCGGTAAGCCACCGCGATGAACAACGCCTGGCACAGGCACAACGTGGCACTCAACGAACGGAAGGCGAACGAACTGCCTTCGTTGACCAGCAACACCGCGTTGGCCCGTTTGGCCAGCGGCGACAGGTTGCTGTCGGTGATAATCAGGGTCTTGGCCTGGTGGTGCTGGGCAATGCGCAGGCAGTGCTGGGTTTCCTTGCCATAGGGCGTGAAGCTGATGGCGATGACCAGGTCGTTGGCGCGCACGCTGCGCATCTGCTCGCGGTAACTGCCCCCCAGGCCGGACACCAGGTGAATGCGTTTATTGGTGTGTTGCAGGTTGTAGACCAGGTAATCGGCGACTGCGAACGAGCGGCGCACACCCACCACGTAGATGTTGTCGGCGTTGACCACCAGGTCCACGGCCTTTTCGAACGCCTGGTCGTCCAGCTCCAGCCCCAGGCGCTCGATGCCCGACAGGGTTGCGTTGACGCATTCGCGGGCCAGGTCGCCGCCGCTGGCTTTCTGCGACTTATTGGCGATCATGCTGCGGATGCGCTGCTGGTAGTTCTGCACCGGGGTGGTCTTGTGGGTGTAGGCCTCGCGGAACAACGCCTGCATTTCGCTGAACCCGCTGAAGCCGAAACGCTGGGAAAACCTGACGATGGCCGAGGGGTGCACTTCGCATTCCCGGGCGATGTCGCTGATACGGTCGACCATGATCCGGTCGCTCTGCTGGCTCATGTAGCTGGCAATGCGTTTGAGCTGGCGCGGCAGGCTTTCGTATTCATCGGTGATCAGTTGCAGCAGGCGCTCGGCATTGATCGGTGGGCTCGAGAGGGCGGGTTCGGACGCGCTCTCGGACGGCGCCGGCAGATCATCGGGGCGGGTCATAGAAAATCCTTCTGGCTTGTTCTTATAGGGCGGCCCGAAAAAGGCCGGCCCTCGACAATAGGTTGGCTGGTCGCAGTCTACAGCGTAGGCGCAGGGAAAATCATGGGTGGACAAATGTTGCAGCAGGTGCTGAAACGATGCACTGCGCCTGGCTCGCTTCGGCTAGGGTGCTCTGGAAAAAATATTCCACATTGAAAGATTATAGAATAATTATTGATTGTTGCGCGCCGCTCGTTTTAGTCTGCATTCACCAACAGCGTTGGCGCCGGTTCCGGTGACAAGCGCAGGCTGATAAAAATAACAGGAGCCAGCATGGGCCAGACTCGTTTTGCCAGTGGGCGTCAATTGGATGTGATCTGCCTGGGACGCCTGGGCGTGGACCTTTACGCGCAGCAAGTCGGCGCGCGCCTGGAAGATGTCGCAAGCTTCGCCAAGTACCTCGGTGGTTCGTCGGCCAACATCGCCTTCGGTACGGCACGCCTGGGGCTCCGGTCGGCGATGTTGAGCCGAGTAGGGGACGACCACATGGGCCGCTTCCTGGTGGAGTCCCTGGCGCGCGAAGGCTGCGACGTCAGTGGCATCAAGGTCGATCCCGAGCGCTTGACGGCCATGGTCTTGCTGGGGATCAAGGACCGGGAAACCTTTCCGCTGGTGTTCTACCGGGAAAATTGCGCCGACATGGCGTTGCGCACCGAAGACATCGATGAAACCTTCATTGCCTCCAGCAAGGCTTTGCTGATCACCGGCACCCATTTCTCTACCGATGGCGTCTACAAGACCAGTGTCCAGGCGCTGGATTACGCTCAGAAGCACAACGTCAAATGCGTGTTGGACATCGACTATCGGCCGGTGCTCTGGGGCCTGGCAGGCAAGGCTGACGGGGAAACCCGTTTTGTCGCCGACCAGAAGGTCAGTCAGCATGTGCAAGGCATTCTGCCGCGTTTCGACCTCATTGTTGGCACTGAAGAAGAATTCCTGATCGCCGGCGGCAGCGAAGACCTGCTGAGCGCTTTGCGCACCGTGCGCTCGCTGACGGCGGCGACCCTGGTGGTCAAGCTTGGCCCGCAAGGTTGCACGGTGATTCATGGCGCCATCCCGGCCCGCCTTGAAGACGGGGCCCTTTACCCTGGCGTCCGGGTCGAGGTCTTGAATGTATTAGGCGCCGGTGATGCATTCATGTCGGGGTTCCTCGCCGGTTGGCTGGAGGACGCCAGCGATGAGCGCTGCTGTCAGTTGGCCAATGCCTGCGGCGGCCTGGTGGTGTCGCGCCATGCCTGTGCCCCGGCGATGCCGACCCGGGCCGAGCTCGACTATTTATTCAAGAGCCCGGTGCCGATCACCCGGCCGGACCAGGATGTCGTGCTGCAACGGCTGCACCAGGTCAGCGTGCCCCGCAAGGCCTGGAAACAACTGTTTATCTTTGCTTTCGACCATCGCTGGCAACTGGTGGAGCTGGCCCAGAAGGGCGGCCGCGACCTGAGCTGCATCGGTGACCTCAAACAACTGTTCATCCAGGCGGTGGAGCGGGTCGAAGCCGACTTGCAACGCCAAGGCATCGAGGCCGACGTCGGTCTGTTGGCCGACCAACGCTTCGGCCAGGACTCGCTGAACGCTGCCACCGGACGTGGCTGGTGGGTGGCGCGGCCGGTGGAAGTGCAGGGTTCGCGGCCACTGGCGTTTGAACACGGGCGCTCCATTGGCAGCAACCTGATCGCCTGGCCACAGGAACAGATCATCAAGTGCCTGGTGCAGTTTCACCCTGATGACGAACCACTGCTGCGTCTGGAGCAGGAAGCGCAATTGATGGGGTTGTACAAGGCTTCCCAGGTCAGCGGCCATGAATTGCTGCTGGAAGTCATTGCGCCCAAGGATCATCCATCGCCGCACCCGGACGTGCTTTATCGTGCCCTCAAGCGCCTCTATAACCTGGGTATTTTTCCCGCGTGGTGGAAGATCGAAGCCCAGAGCGCGGAGGAATGGAAACAGCTCGATGAGCTGATCCAGCAACGCGACCCGTATTGCCGCGGCGTGGTCTTGCTGGGCCTCAATGCCCCGGCCGCCGTCCTGGCCGAAGGCTTCCGTCAGGCCAGCCAGAGCACCACCTGCCGCGGTTTTGCCGTGGGTCGCACGATCTTCCAGGAACCGAGCCGGGCCTGGCTGGCCGGGGAAATCGATGATGAAACGCTGATCCGGCAGGTGCAGGGCAGGTTTGTGGAGTTGATCGAGGCGTGGCGCAGTGCCCGTGCTTGATGTACAGGGCTTTTGTGCTCAGCGATTGCTTGCGCTGGACGCTGTAGGAGCTGGCGAAGCCTGCGATCTTTTGATCTTGATCGTTCGCTCTTGACTCAATTGGTATTGGAAAAATCGCAGCCTCGTTGCACTCGACAGCTCCTACAGGGCGCAGCCGAGCGGGAGCCATCTCTGGCCACAGGTGATCGGTTGAACATTAGAGACAACAATAAAAGGTGCAGCCATGCCCGCTATTCGAATTGGCATCAACCCGATTTCCTGGAGCAACGATGACTTGCCGTCGTTGGGCGGCGAGACGCCGTTGAGCACGGCGCTGAGTGAAGGCAAGGAAATCGGTTACGAAGGTTTTGAGCTCAACGGCAAGTTCCCCAAGGATGCCAAGGGTGTCGGCGATGTGCTGCGCCCCTATGACCTGGCGCTGGTCTCCGGTTGGTATTCCAGTCGCTTGGCCCGGCGTTCGGCGGCCGAAGAAATCGACGCGATCGCCAATCACGTCGAACTGCTGGCACAGAACGGCGCCAAGGTGCTGGTCTATGGTGAAGTCGCCGATTCGATCCAGGGCCAGCGGATTGCGCTGATCGAGCGGCCGCGTTTCCATACCGATGGTGCCTGGCAAGCCTATGCCGACAAACTCACCGAACTGGCGCGCTTCACTTTGTCCCAAGGCGTGCGCCTGGCCTATCACCACCACATGGGCGCCTACGTCGAGTCGCCCTCGGACATCGACAAGCTGATGGCCCTGACCGGCAGCGAAGTGGGCCTGCTGTTCGACTCGGGCCACTGCTACATGGGCGGTGGCGAACCGTTGCAGGTGCTGCGCAAACACATTGAGCGGGTCTGCCATGTGCACTTCAAGGACGTGCGCAAACCGGTGGTGCAACTGGCGCGCAATAACCTCTGGAGCTTTCCCGACTGCATCATCAACGGCACCTTCACCGTGCCGGGGGATGGCGACATCGACTTCGCCGCGTTGCTCGATGTGCTGCTGGCCGGCGACTATCAAGGCTGGTTGGTGGTGGAGGCCGAGCAGGACCCGGCGGTAGCACCGAGTTATGCCTACGCCAAGAAGGGCTACGACACCCTGCGTGCCTTGCTGCAAGAAAGGAGCCCGTCATGAGCCTGTTGATCAAGAGCCATTCCAGCGGCCGAACCATGGTCCAGTTGCCGGCAGGTGAGCTGCAATACGTCGGGTTCGCCGCCTACCGCCTGAGCCTCGGCGAAACCCTGCCGGTGGCCGCCGGTGACAAGGAGCTGTGCCTGGTGCTGCTCAGTGGTCGCATCGGCCTCAAGGGCGAAGCACCGGGGCAGGGGGCCTTCGATTGGGACAACCTCGGTGATCGCCAGTCGGTGTTCGAGGACAAGTCACCGTATGCCGCTTACCTGCCGCCCGGAAGCCAGGCCCAGGTCACCGCGTTGAGCGATGTACAGATTGCCGTGTGCGCCGCGCCGGGGTCTGCGCAGAACAGTTATGGCCCACGGTTGATCCGCCCGGACAGCATCAAGCGCAGCGTGCGCGGCAAGGGCGCCAACACCCGTTATGTCTGCGACATCCTGCCGGACAGCGAACCGGCCCATTCACTGCTGGTGGTGGAAGTGCGTACGCCGTCGGGGCACTCGTCGAGCTACCCGCCGCACAAGCACGACACCGACGACCTGCCGCACCAGAGCTTCCTGGAGGAAACCTATTACCACCAGGTCAACCCGTCCCAAGGCTTCGTGTTCCAGCGGGTCTACACCGACGACCGCTGCATCGACCAGGCCATGGCCGTGGAGAACAGCGACCTGGTGGTCGTGCCCAAGGGCTATCACCCGGTCAGCGTGCCCTACGGTTACGAGTCGTATTACCTGAACGTCATGGCCGGACCGAAGCGGGTCTGGCAGTTCCATAACGATCCGCAGCACAGCTGGCTGCTGGACCTCTGATTTCCAACATTCGCACGGAGAACAAGAACAATGAGTGACGCCCCGGTAGTAGGCCATTACCTCAACGGCCACGTGCAGGACCGCGACAGCACGCGGTTTAGCAATGTCTTCAACCCGGCCACCGGCGCGGTGCAGGCCCGGGTGGCCCTGGCCGAGCGGGGCACCGTCGACGCGGCAGTGGCCTCGGCGCTGGCGGCGTTCCCGGCCTGGTCCGAGCAGTCGTCATTGCGTCGCTCGCGGGTGATGTTCAAGTTCAAGGAGCTGCTGGACCGTCACCACGACGAACTGGCGCAGATCATCAGCCGTGAACACGGCAAGGTGCTGTCCGATGCCCACGGCGAAGTCACCCGTGGCATCGAGATTGTCGAATACGCCTGCGGTGCGCCGAACCTGCTCAAGACCGATTTCAGCGACAACATCGGTGGCGGCATCGACAACTGGAACCTGCGCCAACCCCTGGGCGTTTGCGCCGGCGTCACGCCGTTCAACTTCCCGGTGATGGTGCCGTTGTGGATGATTCCCCTGGCGCTGGTCGCCGGCAACTGCTTCATCCTCAAGCCTTCGGAACGCGATCCGTCCGCCAGTTTGCTGATGGCCCGTTTGCTGACCGAAGCCGGCTTGCCGGACGGTGTGTTCAACGTGGTCCAGGGCAACAAGGTGGCGGTGGATGCACTGTTGCAGCACCCGGACATCGAAGCGATTTCCTTTGTCGGCTCAACGCCGATTGCCGAGTACATCCACCAGCAGGGCACGGCGCACGGCAAGCGCGTGCAGGCTTTGGGCGGGGCCAAGAACCACATGATCGTCATGCCAGACGCCGACCTCGACCAAGCGGCGGATGCCTTGATCGGTGCCGCCTACGGCTCGGCCGGTGAGCGCTGCATGGCGATTTCCATTGCCGTGGCAGTGGGTGATGTGGGCGATGAATTGATTGCCAAACTGTTGCCCCGAATAGACCAACTGAAGATCGGCAACGGTCAGCAGCCCGGCACCGACATGGGGCCGCTGGTCACCGCCGAGCACAAGGCCAAGGTCGAAGGCTTCATCGACGCCGGCGTGGCCGAGGGCGCTCGGCTGATCGTCGATGGCCGTGGTTTCAAGGTGCCCGGGGCCGAGCAGGGCTTCTTTGTCGGCGCGACGCTGTTCGACCAGGTCACCACCGAGATGAGCATCTACCAGCAAGAAATTTTCGGCCCGGTGCTGGGGATCGTTCGCGTACCGGATTTCGCCACGGCGGTGGCGCTGATCAACGCCCATGAGTTCGGCAACGGTGTGTCGTGCTTCACCCGTGACGGCGGCATTGCCCGGGCGTTCGCCCGCAGCATCAAGGTCGGCATGGTGGGCATCAACGTGCCGATTCCGGTGCCCATGGCCTGGCACTCCTTTGGTGGTTGGAAGCGTTCGTTGTTTGGCGATCACCATGCCTACGGTGAAGAAGGCCTACGCTTTTACAGCCGCTACAAAAGCGTGATGCAGCGCTGGCCCGACAGCATCGCCAAGGGGCCTGAGTTCAGCATGCCGACGGCCCAATAACCTTTTTTATGAGTGCCGGAGGGAGAACAACAATGAACAAACCCCTGCGTTTTGCCTTGAACCGAATGGTTGCGCCACGCTTGTCACTGCCCGCATTCATCGACCTGGCCCTGGCATTGAAAACCGACGCCATCGAGATCCGCAACGATCTGAAGGGCGTCGAGATCGAAGACGGCATGCCGCCGGCCCGGGTGCGCGAGTTGTGCGAGGCGCGCGGCATCAAGGTGCTGTCGATCAACGCCCTGTACCCCTTTGACGTGTGGAACGAAGAGCGGCGTGTCCAGGCCGTGCGGTTGGCCGATTACGCCCGTGAATGCGGCGCCGAGGGGCTGGTGATGTGCCCGCTCAATGATCGCGCCGACCTGCGCAGCGAGGCTGAACGCGCGGCGGGGCTGCGTACGGCCCTTAGTGAGCTGGCCCCGATCCTGCGCGCCTTCGGCATCTACGGGTTCATTGAACCCCTGGGTTTCGAAGAGTGCTCGTTGCGCCGCAAGCGCACGGCGGTGGAAGCGATCAAGAGCATTGGCGGGCTGGATGTGTTCCGCCTGGTGCATGACACCTTTCACCATCATTTAGCGGGCGAGCAGGCGTTCTTCCCCGAGCTGACCGGGCTGGTGCACATCTCCGGCGTCGAGGATGCCCAGGCGCCGCTGGCGACGATCCGCGACGGCCACCGGGTGCTGGTGGGCGAGGCCGACATCCTCGGCAACGCCGTACAGATCCAGGCGTTGCGGGCCGGAGGCTACGAGGGCTACCTGTCTTTCGAACCGTTCGCCGAGAGCGTCCATGACCTGGTCGACATCCGCCAGGCGTTGGGGGCGAGCATGAACCATCTGCAAAGCTCACAGGCATGACACCGTTATCAAAATGATGAAGCCCTCCTGTGGGAGCGAGCCTGCTCGCGATGGCGGTAGCACATTCAACGCATAGGCGCCTGACACACCGCTATCGCGAGCAGGCTCGCTCCCACAGTGGACTGAGTCAGCCGCAAATTTGCATTCCAGACAAGGTGCAAGCATGACCACAACACGACTGACCATGGCCCAGGCCCTGGTGAAATTCCTCGATAACCAGTACATCGAGGTCGATGGCGTCCAGAGCAAGTTCGTCGCCGGGGTCTTTACCATTTTCGGCCACGGCAATGTGCTGGGCCTGGGCCAGGCGCTGGAGCAGGACAGCGGCGACCTGGTGGTTCACCAGGGTCGTAACGAGCAAGGCATGGCCCATGCCGCCATCGGTTTTGCCAAGCAGCATCTGCGGCGCAAGATCTACGCCTGCAGCTCGTCGGTGGGGCCCGGTGCGGCGAACATGCTGACCGCCGCAGCCACCGCGACGGCCAACCGTATCCCATTGCTGTTGTTGCCCGGCGACGTCTACGCCAGTCGTCAGCCGGACCCGGTGCTGCAACAGATCGAGCAGTTCCACGACCTGAGCATCAGCACCAACGATGCCTTCAAGGCTGTGAGCAAGTACTGGGATCGCATCAACCGCCCCGAGCAACTGATGACCGCTGCGATCCATGCGATGCGCGTACTGACCGACCCGGCCGAAACCGGCGCGGTGACCCTGGCTTTGCCCCAGGACGTACAGGCCGAAGCCTACGATTACCCGGATTACTTCCTGCAAAAGCGTGTCCATCGCATCGACCGTCGTCCGGCCACCGAGGCGATGCTCGGTGATGCCCTGACGCTGCTCAAGGGCAAGCGCCAGCCGTTGATTATTTGTGGCGGCGGCGTGCGCTACGCCGGGGCCAACGCCGCGTTGCAGGCCTTTGCCGAGCGCTTCGATATTCCGTTCGCCGAGACCCAGGCGGGCAAGAGCGCGGTGGTGTCCAGTCATCCGCTGAACGTCGGCGGCGTCGGTGAAACCGGTTGTCTGGCGGCAAACCTGCTGGCCAAGAAAGCCGACCTGATCATCGGCATTGGCACCCGCTACAGTGATTTCACCACGGCATCGAAATGGCTGTTTCAGCACCCCGATGTGCAGTTCCTCAATCTCAACATCAGCCCCTGCGATGCCTTGAAGCTCGACGGCGTGCAACTGCTGGCCGACGCCCGTTCGGGGCTGGAGGCACTGTCTGCCGCGATGGGCGACTATCGCGCCGAATGGGGCGCACAGATCGCCGATGCCAAGGCCCAGCTCGACGCGGAAGTGGACCGGATCTATCAGGCGGACTTCCAGACCGAGGATTTTGTCCCGCAAATCAACGACCACATGGACCCGGCGGTGTTTCACGAATTCATCGAGCTCACCGGTTCCTGCCTGACCCAGAGCCGCGTGCTCGGCACCCTCAACCAAAACCTGGCGGATGACGCCATCATCGTCGCCGCGGCTGGCAGCCTGCCCGGCGACTTGCAGCGCAGTTGGCGCAGCAAGGGGGAGAACACCTATCACGTCGAGTACGGTTATTCGTGCATGGGCTACGAGGTGAATGCGGCGCTGGGGGTGAAACTCGCCGAGCCCGACAAAGAGGTCTATGCGTTGGTGGGCGATGGTTCCTACATGATGTTGCACTCGGAGCTGGCGACCTCGATTCAGGAACGCCGCAAGATCAATGTGGTGCTGCTGGACAACATGACGTTCGGTTGCATCAACAACCTGCAAATGGAACACGGCATGGACAGCTTCGGCACCGAGTTCCGCTTTCGCAACCCGGACACCGGCAAGCTCGACGGCGGTTTCGTGCCGGTGGACTTCGCCATGAGCGCCGCGGCCTACGGCTGCAAGACCTACAAGGTCAAGACCCTCGACGAGCTGCGCGCGGCCCTGGCCGATGCGCGGCGCCAGAGCGTCTCGACGCTGATCGACATCAAGGTCCTGCCCAAGACCATGATCCACAAGTACCTGTCGTGGTGGCGAGTCGGCGTGGCGCAAGTCTCCACCAGCGCCCGCACCGATGCAGTCGCCAAGACCCTCAATGAACGACTGGCCAAGGCCCGTCAGTACTGATTGCCCCAACAATACGAAAGGAGTTCTCTACATGTCTTTGAAGCTGGGCGTCATCGGCACCGGGGCCATCGGCCAGGACCATATCCGTCGTTGCAGCCAGACCTTGCTCAACAGTCAGGTGGTGGCGGTGACCGATATCAACTTGCCACAAGCGGCCAAGGTCGTTGCCGATCTCAAGCTGACCGCTGAGGTTTACCCCGACGGTCACGCGTTGATCAAGGCGCCGGACGTGGAGGCAATCCTAGTCACCTCCTGGGGCCCGAGCCACGAAGAATTCGTGCTGGCGGCGATTGCGGCGGGCAAACCGGTGTTCTGTGAAAAACCCCTGGCGGTCACAGCCGAAGGCTGCCGCAAGATCGTCGAGGCCGAAGTGGCCCACGGCAAGCGCCTGGTGCAGGTCGGCTTCATGCGCCCTTACGATGAAGGCTATCGCGCGCTCAAGGCGGTGCTCGACAGCGGCCAGATCGGTGAACCGCTGATGCTGCATTGCGCCCACCGCAACCCGAGCGTGGGCGAGAACTACAAGACCGACATGGCGATCACCGACACCTTGATCCATGAGCTGGATGTGTTGCGCTGGCTGCTGGCCGATGACTACGTCTCGGTGCAAGTGGTGTTTCCACGCAAGACCAGCAAGGCCCTGGCCCACTTGCGTGACCCGCAGATCGTCTTGCTGGAAACCGCCAGGGGCACGCGCATCGACGTCGAAGTGTTCGTCAACTGCCAGTACGGCTACGATATCCAGTGCGAAGTGGTGGGGGAGACCGGCATCGCCAGGCTCCCGGAGCCCTCCCAGGTGCAATTGCGCAGTGGCGCCAAGTTGTCCAATGCGATCCTGATGGACTGGAAGGACCGCTTCATCGCGGCCTACGACGTCGAATTGCAGGCCTTCATCGACGGCGTGCGCGCCGGGCAAGTGGGTGGGCCGTCGGCCTGGGATGGTTTTGCCGCCGCCGTGGCGGCGGATGCCTGTGTGGCAGCGCAGCAGAGCGGGCAGATCGTCAAGGTCGACCTGCCCGAGCACCCGCGCTTCTACGGCTGACCACATTTCTCCTTTGGGGATGCGGTCAAATTGTGGGAGCGAGCCTGCTCGCGATAGCGGTGGGCCAGTCAACACCGATGCAAGCCGATCGCGACGCTATCGCGAGCAGGCTCGCTCCCACAGGGTAGTGGTGTGTATTCAATGACTTTCAAGGAGCTTTCATGCGAATCGGACTAGTCGGCTACGGTAAAGGGGGGCGTTTTTTTCATGCGCCGCTGATCAGCAGTCTGCCCGGGGCTACGTTCGTCGGGGTGGTGACCCGGTCTGCCGAGCGGCGCCAGCAACTGGCGAGTGATTATCCGCGCGTCTACGCCTTCGACTCTCTCGAACAACTGGTCGCTGCGGGCGTTGATGCGGTGGTGGTGTCCACGCCGCTGGAAGGTCGTCCGGAGGTGGTGATGCAAGCCATTGACCTCGGCGTGGCGGTGGTCAGCGACAAGCCTTTTGCCTGGGATGCAGCGCAGGCCGAGGCGATAGTGGTGGCCGCAGAACAACACAAGGTGCCATTGAGCGTGTACCAGAACCGCCGTTGGGATTCGGATTTCCTGACGCTGCGCAAGCTGCTGGCGTCCGGCGCCCTGGGGCAGGTCATTCGTTTTGAATCCAGCGTCGAGCGCTATTCGCCGACTTCGGTCGGCAAAGGCAGTGGTGGTGGGTTCCTGCGCGACTTGGGCAGCCACTTGGTAGACCAGGCGCTGCAACTGTTCGGGCCGGTGGAACAGGTCTACGCCGAGCTGGACTACCGGCAGCCTGACCAGGTGTTCGACAACGGCTTCTTCATGTCCTTGACCCATGCCAGTGGTGTGATTTCTCACTTGAGCGGCAACTGTATGCAGCACGCAGCACGCCCGCGCTTTCGGGTCAACGGCACCCTGGGCTGCTATACCGTCGAAGGCCTGGACGGGCAAGAGGCCCAGGCGCTGGCAGGCTTGAGCCCGGCGACCGAGGGTGAACGCTGGGGGGCTGAAGAGCATCGGCGCTGGGGCTGGTTCGAACACGGCACCGAGCGCGAGCGGGTGACCTCGGAGCGTGGCTGCTGGCTGGCGTTCTACCAACACCTGCAAACCGCGTTGCAGGGCGCTGGCCCGCTGCCGGTGGAGGCCCGTGATGCACTGGCGACCACGCGCATCCTTGATGCTGCCAGGCTGAGTGCCGAGCAGGGCGAAGTGGTGCGATTGTCCACGCCGGTTGGCCATGGAATGAAAAACGAATAAAATTCTAAAATTGGTTGATATAGAAAATATATTCCAATAGAGTCGATTCCAGGTTACCGACAATCCTGTCTGTCTCCCCGCCAAGCCAGCCTTGACCGGATGACTGACGAAACAAAAACAAGAAACACAGCTAGGTACCGTCGATGAAAACCTTCAGCCGCTCTGCGTTTCACCTGCCACATCTGCTGCGCCTGTCCGCAGTCCTTCCTCTGTTCGAATCCCTGTGTATCCAGCGTAAGGGCACCGTGGTGTGTTGCATGCCCGGCGCGCCCATCGTGCGCTTGCCCCGTTCCTGATCCGTCACGCCTTATCCATAAAACCAACAAAAAAGTGGAGAAAGACCGTTCATGAAGACCAAGACCCGTATCGCCTCGCTGGCCCTGTCGTTGATGCTCACCAGCGGCGCTGCCCTGGCGGACCTGAGGATCGGCGTCAGCATGTCCCAGTTCGATGACACCTGGCTGACTTACCTGCGCGAATCCATGGACAAGAAAGCCAAATCCCTGCCGGATGGCGTCACCCTCCAGTTCGAAGACGCGCGCAGTGACGTGGTCAAGCAACTGAGCCAGGTGGAAAGCTTCATCAGCCAGAAGGTCGATGCGCTCATCGTCAACCCGGTGGACACCGCCGCGACCCAGCGCATCACCAAGGCCGCCGTGGCCGCTGGTATCCCTCTGGTGTACGTCAACCGCCGTCCGGATGATCCGACGTTGCCAGAAGGTGTGGTTACCGTGGCATCCGATGACCTGGAAGCGGGCCGCATGCAGATGCAATACCTGGCCGACAAGATGGGCGGCAAGGGCGACATCGTGATCCTGCTGGGCGACCTCGCCAATAACTCCACCACCAACCGCACCAAGGGTGTCAAGGAGGTGCTGGCCAAATACCCTGACATCAAGATCGAGCAGGAGCAGACGGGCACCTGGTCCCGGGACAGGGGCATGACCCTGGTCAACGACTGGCTGACCCAGGGCCGCGATTTCAATGCCGTGGTGTCCAACAACGACGAGATGGCCATCGGCGCCGCCATGGCCCTCAAACAAGCGGGCACCAAGAAGGGCAGCGTATTGATTGCCGGGGTCGATGGCACACCGGACGGCTTGAACGCCATCAAGAAAGGCGACATGACCGTCTCGGTGTTCCAGGACGCCAAGGGCCAGGCCGACGGCTCGATCGATACGGCCGTGAAAATGGTCAAGAACCAACCGGTCGAACAGTCCGTCTGGGTGCCGTATCGCCTGATCACGCCGGAAAACGTCGATCAGTTCAAGTGACGTTTGACGCACCGGTCCCACCACAACAATAAACAGGCAAGGTTGTAACGCCGACCTTGCCGAGGGAGTACCTGATCATGTTCGCTTCAGCGACTGCTTCGAGCGCCCCGGCGATGACTTTCCGGCCGGACGTAATACCTGATGAACCGTACCTGCTGGAAGTCGTCGATGTCAGCAAAGGCTTTCCCGGCGTGGTGGCCCTGACCGATGTACAACTGCGGGTACGCCCCGGTTCCGTGCTGGCCCTGATGGGCGAGAATGGCGCGGGCAAATCCACCTTGATGAAGATCATCGCCGGTATCTACCAGCCGGACGCCGGCGAACTGCGCCTGCGCGGCAAGCCGGTGACGTTCGACACGCCGCTGGCGGCGTTGCAGGCCGGTATCGCGATGATCCATCAGGAACTGAACCTGATGCCCCATATGAGCATCGCCGAAAACATCTGGATCGGTCGCGAGCAGCTCAACGGTCTGCACATGGTCGACCATGGTGAGATGCATCGCTGCACCGCCCGGCTGCTGGAGCGCCTGCGCATCAACCTCGACCCTGAGGAGCAGGTGGGCAACCTGAGCATCGCCGAGCGGCAGATGGTGGAGATTGCCAAGGCCGTGTCCTACGACTCCGACATCCTGATCATGGACGAGCCGACCTCGGCCATTACCGAGACTGAAGTCGCCCACCTGTTCTCGATCATTGCCGACCTCAAGTCCCAGGGGAAGGGCATCATCTACATCACCCATAAAATGAACGAAGTGTTCGCCATCGCTGACGAAGTGGCAGTGTTTCGCGACGGCGCCTATATCGGCCTGCAACGGGCCGACAGCATGGACGGCGACAGCCTGATTTCGATGATGGTCGGGCGTGAATTGAGCCAGTTGTTCCCGGTGCGGGAGCAACCCATCGGCGACTTGATGCTGTCGGTGCGCGACCTGAGCCTGGACGGCATCTTCCAGGGCGTGTCCTTCGACCTGCATGCCGGGGAGATACTGGGCATCGCCGGGCTGATGGGCTCGGGCCGGACCAACGTGGCCGAGGCGATTTTCGGCGTGACCCCGAGTACCGGTGGCGAAATCCTGCTGGACGGCCAACCGGTGCGTATCAGCGACCCGCACATGGCCATCGAGAAAGGCTTCGCGCTGTTGACCGAGGACCGCAAGCTCAGTGGCCTGTTCCCGTGCCTGTCGGTGCTGGAAAACATGGAGATGGCCGTGCTGCCCCATTACGTCGGCAACGGCTTCATCCAGCAGAAAGCCCTGCGCGCCTTGTGTGAGGACATGTGCAAGAAGCTGCGGGTCAAGACCCCGTCGCTGGAACAGTGCATCGACACCTTGTCCGGCGGTAACCAGCAGAAAGCGCTGTTGGCCCGCTGGCTGATGACCAACCCGCGCATCCTGATCCTCGACGAGCCGACCCGTGGCATCGATGTCGGTGCCAAGGCCGAGATCTACCGGCTGATTTCCTACCTCGCCAGCGAAGGCATGGCGGTGATCATGATTTCCTCGGAACTGCCGGAAGTCCTGGGCATGAGCGACCGAGTCATGGTGATGCACGAAGGCGACCTGATGGGCATCCTCGACCGCAGCGAAGCGACCCAGGAACGCGTCATGCAATTGGCCTCGGGCCTGTCCTGATGCCCGTCAGTCCAGATAAAAAAGGTGAATGGTTATGAACGCGATACTGGAAAACAAACCCGCGGCAGCACCGGCCAGGGCGCGCCGGCGACTGCCGACGGAACTGAGTATCTTCCTGGTGCTGATCGGCATCGGCCTGGTCTTCGAGATGTTCGGCTGGATCGTGCGCGACCAGAGTTTCCTGATGAACTCCCAGCGCCTGGTGCTGATGATCCTGCAAGTGTCGATCATCGGCCTGCTGGCCATCGGTGTGACCCAGGTGATCATCACCACGGGTATCGACTTGTCGTCCGGCTCGGTGCTGGCGCTGTCGGCCATGATTGCCGCCAGCCTGGCCCAGACTTCTGACTTCTCCCGGGCGGTGTTTCCCTCCTTGACGGACTTGCCGGTGTGGATACCGGTGGTGGTGGGGCTCGGCGTAGGGCTGCTGGCCGGGGCGATCAACGGCAGTATCATCGCCATTACCGGTATTCCGCCGTTCATTGCCACTCTCGGCATGATGGTCTCGGCCCGTGGCCTGGCGCGCTACTACACCGAAGGCCAACCGGTGAGCATGTTGTCCGACTCCTATACGGCCATTGGGCATGGCGCGATGCCAGTGATCATCTTCCTGGTGGTGGCGGTGATCTTCCACATCGCCCTGCGCTACACCAAGTATGGCAAGTACACCTACGCCATTGGCGGCAACATGCAGGCGGCGCGCACATCAGGCATCAACGTCAAGCGCCACCTGGTGATCGTCTACAGTATTGCCGGGTTGCTGGCGGGGTTAGCCGGCGTGGTGGCCTCGGCGCGGGCGGCGACCGGGCAGGCGGGCATGGGCATGTCCTATGAACTGGACGCGATTGCCGCGGCCGTGATTGGCGGCACCAGCCTGGCGGGTGGGGTGGGGCGCATCACCGGGACCGTGATCGGGGCACTGATCCTTGGGGTGATGGCCAGCGGTTTTACCTTCGTCGGTGTCGATGCCTACATCCAGGACATCATCAAAGGCCTGATCATCGTGGTGGCGGTGGTCATCGACCAGTACCGCAACAAGCGCAAACTCAAGCGCTGATGCCCAAGAAAGTTGCGACAGAGCGCCACGCCTGACCCGCGTGGCGTTGCCATTTGTCTTCTTAATACAGCAATTGCACCGAATTTCTTGTTATAAACGCACTCCGATGACTGCCAAAAGCCTGTCAGGGAACATTTGAAGGGGTTGTCGGACATTTTCCCTATGTTTTCAGTTGCTGAGGCCTCGACTCGGCCTTAGACTGCCGCCCCTCGTAAATTGAGTGCCAGGTGGCGCTTGGAATAGACGGCGCCTTCCTGATGAGCGTGGCAGCTACGCTGCGGGACGCTCCATAATTCGCCTTAATGCACGTTTTTTTATAGAGATATCAATGACAAAGGAAAAGTTGCTGGCCATGCCGGCGGATGACTACATGAATGCCGAGCAGCTGGCTTTCTTCACCAAGCTGTTGCAGAACATGAAAGTCGAAACCCACGAGCGCATCGAACAGAACCGAATCGCCATTGAGAGCCTGGACACCCCGGCTGACCCGGCGGACGCTGCTTCCGTAGAAGAAGAGCGTACCTGGCTGGTCAACGCCATCGATCGCGACCAGCGCATGCTGCCTCAGTTGGAGCAGGCTCTGGACCGCATCAACGACGACAGCTTCGGCTGGTGCGACGACAGCGGCGAGCCGATCGGCCTCAAGCGCCTGCTGATCAGCCCGACCACCAAGTACTGCATTGAAGCCCAGGAACGTCACGAACAGATCGACAAGCACCAGCGTCAGGCCTGATTCGGGTTTTCCCAAAAAGATCGCGACCTTTTGACGAAGGCCGCGATCTTTTGCTTTAGCCCGTGCTCGTTCGTCTACTCCCGTTGATCTGCTGCAAGAACGCGACTAATGGACCATGGATAATGGCTCTGTAGTGGCGTTTAATGCAGTCATAACAACGAGAGTGTGGGTGACGAACATGGCGACAGACGGAACGCTGACAGGTGCAGTGCCGGCCTCGGTACCTGAGACAAAACGCACGGCGCGCTGGCTGACGCCGACCTTGCAGAGTCTCGCCCTGGCATTGCTGCTGTGCGGCATGGCCCTGGGCGGCTGGTCGCTGTACCTGGGCCTGCCACTGGTCATGCTCATCGTCTGGTTGCCGCGCCTGCGTTCGCGCGTGGCCGCGGTGCCTGCACCCGCGACGGACACGCTGGCCGAGCTGACCCGCGACCTGTCCTATACCACCAGCCATAACGCGCTGTCAGCGGCCGGCGTCGCCTATTCGGTCAAGCAACTGGCCGGCAAGGTCCAGTCCCAACTCGACGCGGCGGCGCAGATCGTCGGCAATGCCGAGTCGATGATCGCCACCGAACAGGCCACTTCGCAACTCAGCCAGCAAGCCCTGGGCGCCGCCAGCGAGGCCCATCGCAGCAGTGTGGCCGGGCGCAGCGAGCTGGTGGAATCGATCAGCCGCATGCACCAGCTCAGCCAGCGCGCAAACGACAGTCGCGAGTTGATCGAGGCCTTGAGCGTACGCAGCGATGAAATCCAGCGGGTCAGCCTGGTGATCCAGTCGATCGCCAGCCAGACCAACCTGCTGGCGCTGAACGCGGCCATCGAGGCGGCACGGGCCGGTGAGCATGGCCGTGGGTTCGCGGTGGTGGCCGATGAAGTTCGTGGCCTGGCCGGGCGCACGGCTGCGGCAACTGGCGAAGTCGGGGTGATGGTGGCCGACATCCAGCAACGCACCGCCCAGGTGGTGGAGCAGATCCGTCAACTGGCCGCTGACCTGGACATTGGCGTGCAGCAGGTCGAGCACACCGGCGAGCATCTGGAAAACATCGCTCGGCTCGCCGCCGGCGTCGAAACCCAGGTCAGTGCCATCGCCCAAGGCACCGACACCAATCGCGAACAACTCGACAGCCTGTTCCACGCCATTGAGCAGATGCGCGGCGACCTGTCCATCAGCGACCAGCAGACCCAGCGCCTGGCCGAGGCGGCCGTGCAAATGGAGGGCCAGGCCGAAACCATCAGCGAACGCCTGGCGGAGGTGGGCCTCGACGATTATCACCAACGGGTCTACGACCTGGCCCGGGAAGGCGCGAGCCAGATCGCCGCGCAGTTCGAAGCCGATATCGACCAGGGCCGTGTCAGCCTGGAGGACCTGTTCGACCGTAACTACCAGCCCATCCCCAATACCCAGCCGGCCAAATACCAGACCCGCTTCGACCGCTACACCGACCAGGTCCTGCCGGCGATTCAAGAGCCCTTGCTTGCCCGACATGAGGGCCTGGTGTTTGCGATTGCCTGCACCCAACAGGGCTACGTGCCGACCCATAACAAAGTCTTCAGCCAGCCGCTGACCGGCGATCCCCAGGTGGACACGCTGAATAGCCGCACCAAGCGCAAGTTCTCCGATCGCACCGGAATCCGCTGTGGCAGCCACCAGCAACCTGTACTGCTCCAGACCTACACACGCGACACGGGCGAGTTAATGCACGACCTTTCCGTACCGATCATGCTCAAGGGGCGTCACTGGGGTGGCTTGCGGTTGGGCTACAAACCGGAGAAACCGCGTTAGCCCTCAACGCCACTGATATGGCTGTGGGGGCAAGCCTTGCTCCCACAGATAAATCCCCTCGCCACAGTAGCGGTGACGCACTCGGCCAATGGCCCTTGCCGCTACTTGCCGCCGTGCAGACGCACGTTCAGCTGATCCACCAGCACTGCTTCTTCGCCGTCGGCGAGCAGCCATTCCCGGAGCAGGTCTTTTTGCTGGTCCGACCAGAAATTGGCCTCCACCAGCTTGATCTCCGGGGCCAGCGGGTGGGCGATGATGAAGTCGTCAATGGCCGTGCCGTCGCAGGTCAGGCCCAGTTGGTCGAACAGGGTCTTGAGTTCGTGGGAAGGTTGTTCCATGGGAGTCTCCTTTGGGCGGGGCGCCGTCGTGGCGCCTCGGTGCTTCCCTTTATCTGAGGCAAGCGCTCATCAGGAGTTCGATCGGACTCAGGCTTTCAGGGCCCCTTCGTCCACGGCGGCCTTCAACGTCTTGGCCGCTTCCCTGGCAGCCTCGGCAGCGATCTCCGCGGTCTTGAACCAGCGATCCTTCTCCACCTGGTGGCAACTGACGGTGGTCAAGGGTGGCTTGGCGCGCATCACAATGACGGCCTGGAACTCGCCTTCGACTTCTCTGGCTTCGCCCCGGATAAAAAATTCGCCGATATCAAATTCCGTCACGTCGCGCCTTCTCCTCGAAGTCATACTATGGGTGCGCGATCCGCCGATGGGCGACGGTTTCGCTGGGCGGGCAGTATGGCAGCAGTTGCCCGTCGATGGCTGAGTTAAGTCATCGACGGTCGTATTTGAGCTCAGGCGCTGCGTTCGAGACGCCTGGCCAGGTAGCAGGCTTCGTTATGGTCGGTTCGGAATCCTCTTACACGTCCAGTCGATGTTTCCTCAATGTGAAAAAAACACTTGCCCGCCAAAACGACCCGATAGCGTGGCTGTGTTAACGAAATGGGCAGGCAATCGACCCCGTCAAAGGTGTCGGCTGTATCAACGATGCAAGGTGGAAAGGGGGGGGATAGGGTTGTGAAAGAGGCCATGTGAATTCCTTTTCTATGGTTTACCGACGAATTGTCGGGTACTTCGAGTAGTCTCCACGCCTTCGGCTGCTCTAGAATCGGCAGTGTCGTGTGGACGGCTGCGGCTATCTAAAGCAATTTTTTTTGCGCTCGATGTCAGAAAAATGCTTTTTTAAGTGAGAAATTTCCCTAAAGTTAGTAGTCCCATCTTTTCCGATGCTCAGAGTGGCTTTTTCCTTCAACCTCTGGCGACCCTCCGGGAAAGACGGCGAGAGCGGCAACCTTTAGTCTGCTCTCGGCCCGGGACAGGGCGCGCCGTTCACTTCGAAGTTCAGTTACAGGTCCATTACGACACTACAGTCGGTACGGGTTCTCGTGCTCCGTCCTTTCCGGGGGGCGGGCCTTTTTCAAAGATGGGGATGTTTCCTTGGCAGTAAGTAATCTCGACATGCATGCGTTATTCGTACTTGGTGACCTGCGGGCAAAACTGGTCAAACTCTTCCAGTCACGTTTCGTCTACATCACCGAGCAGACCGCCGAAGGTATTTATGTCGCCGAAATCGACACCGAGTCGGCCCTGGTGGTCGATGACAAGCCCAGGCTAGAACTCAAGGTCGGTGATCATTTTCGCGCAGCGGTGTTGCCCAGCCGCGAAGGTGGCAAGTTTGAAATCCGCTTTCGCGAAATCAAGCTGACGGTCTATGGCCTTGGCGATTACGCCTTCGTCACGACCCCCGGTGGTCAGGCAATCCTGTTCAAGGAAGGCCACAGCGTGGTGACCGTGTTTGCGGCCACCGAACAGTTGCAGGAAGGCTTGACCAAGACCCTGAAGGCGGTCACCGCCAAGGCCGCCAAGTGGCGCAAGGGCGAACTGGTGACCTTCAAGGCCAGCGAGTGATCGCGTCAGACCGCTCAAAAGCGTGTAGGCATCGGGCTTGTGAGGGCTGTGTGCCCAAACCGCTGACAGTTTCGCAAGATATCGCTGGAACCTCGGCTACAGTCAATTGACTGAATTATTCAGGGCTTGCGTTCGCTGACGCAGGGCCGTTCAGCTATTGCTGTATCTGGCATGAGGTGCAAAGCATGAAACGAGTTCGACAGTGGCTGGCTGCCTGGGCCACCTTCGCGGTGTTGGTTTCACCCCTTCCGGCGTCGGCTGCCACGGCGCCGATCCACTTTGCCGACTTGAACTGGGAAAGTGGCAGCCTGATCACCGATATCCTGCGGATCATCGTCGAAAAAGGCTACGGGTTGCAGACCGACACATTGCCGGGCACCACCATTACCCTGGAAACGGCCCTGGCCAATAACGACATCCAGGTGATCGGCGAGGAATGGGCCGGCCGCAGCCCGGTGTGGGTCAAGGCCGAGGCCGAAGGCAAGGTGATCGCCTTGGGCGATACAGTCAAAGGCGCGACGGAAGGTTGGTGGGTGCCCGAATACGTCATCAAGGGCGACCCGGCCAAGGGCATCAAGCCCCTGGCGCCGGACCTGCGCAGCGTTGAGGACCTGGCGCGCTACAAGCATGTGTTCAAGGACCCGGAGAGCCCCGACAAGGGTCGCTTCCTCAACAGCCCCATTGGTTGGACCTCCGAGGTGGTCAACAAACAGAAGCTCAAGGCGTATGGCCTGTCTGACAGCTACGTGAATTTTCGCAGCGGCTCGGGGGCGGCGCTCGATGCGGAAATCAGTTCGACGATCCGCCGGGGCAAGCCGATCCTGTTTTATTACTGGTCGCCCACGCCACTGCTCGGGCGCTTCAAGCTGGTGCAGTTGCAAGAGCCACCGTTCGATGCCGAGGCCTGGAAAACCCTGACCGACGCCGATAACCCCAACCCGAAACCGACCCGCTCACTGGCCTCGAAACTGTCGATTGGCGTCTCTGCCCCGTTCCAGAAGCAATACCCGGACATTACCGAGTTCTTCAGTAAGGTCGATTTGCCCATCGAACCGTTGAACAAGGCCTTGGCCGACATGAGCGAGAAGCGCACCCCACCCCGTGAAGCCGCCGAGGCGTTCCTCAAGGCGCATCCGCAGGTCTGGCAGGCCTGGTTGCCCAAGGAGGTGGCGGACAAGGTATCTGCCGGCCTTTAGTGTCCTGCGTGCTAGCAGGTTGAACTCTTGATCCTGGGCAATGAGTCATTCGCTGGAAACTGGCAATCTACGCCCGTCCAGCGAAATGCCAAATTCGAGCTAGGATGATTGTTCAACCTTTTTTCAGGAGGCTGGCGAATGACGCTTTTATTGGCTCGGTCGCTGGTCGCAGTGTTTGCGACCATCAGCTTGATTCATATGTATTGGGCCCTGGGTGGGCGGTGGGCGGCCAAGGCAGTGGTACCTCAGGTGCCGGTGAAACAGGGGGATGCGCTGCGACCGGCGTTCGATCCCTCGGGCTGGCTGACCTTGCTGGTGGCCCTGGCACTGCTGATGGTGGCGCTGCTGGTTTGCCTGCGGGTCGGCCTGCTGGCGCAGCCGGTCACCCATCGGGCATTGCAGTGGCTGATCAGCGCGATTGCCTTGCTGATGTTCGCCCGAGCCATCGGCGAGTCGAACCTGGTGGGCTTCTTCAAGGAGGTCAAGGGCTCGACATTCGCCAGGCTCGACACCTGGGTCTATTCGCCGTTGTGCGTGGTGCTTGGGGCCGGGTTGCTGACGGTGGCCTGGGCCTGAGCCACTCCGAACTGTGGCGAGCAAGCTTGCTCCCGCTGGGCTTGTGTAGGAGCTGCCGAAGGCTGCGATCTTTTGATCTTTTGATCTTTCGCTTGGGACTCAAGTGGTTGGGGAGGATCGCAACCTCGTTGCACTCGTCAGCTCCTACACAGCTCCTACGCAGTTTTACAGGGCGCGGCCCAGTGGGGGCAATCGCCCTCGCCACAAAGCTGTACCGGCTCGAGATGTCTGTCAGTCGGTTCGGTGACTGCTCACTTGCGCCGGCACATCATCCCCGGCCATGCGTTTGCGGAACAAGGCCGCCCGGGCCAGCAGCAGGGTGGTCACCGGGACGGTGATGGACAACAGGATCGGTATCAGCCAGGCATGTAACACCGGTCCGGACTTGAGTGCCGAAAAATACACGATCGAAGCCAGTGCCACGCACCAGGCCCCCAGTGTGGAGGCCAGGGCCGGTGGGTGCATGCGCTGGAAATAATCCTTCAACCGCACCAGGCCGATTGCCCCGATCAGGGCGAAGAGGCTGCTGAGCACCAGCAGGATCGCCACCGGGATTTCGACCCACATCGACAGTTCACCATTCATTCGATCACCTCGCCACGCAACAGGAACTTGGCCAGGGCAAACGAGCCGACAAAGCCGAACAGAGCGATCAGCAGGGCCGCCTCGAAATAGGTGTCACTGGCGTAACGGATGCCCAATACCAGCATCATCAGCATCGCCACGATGTACAGATAGTCCAGGGCCAATACCCGGTCCTGCGCCGAAGGTCCCTTGAACAGCCGCCACAGGGTCAACACCATCGCCAGGGAGAATAGAAGCAGGCTCAACAGAATCGCATTGGACAACAAGGGGGTCATTGGAAAATCTCCATCAACGGTCGCTCGTAGGTGGCCTTGAAATGCGCGATGAATGACGCCTCGTCCTCCAGATCGAACACATGTACCAACAGGATGCTGCGATCCAGGGCCAGCTCCGACCAGACCGTCCCCGGAATCACCGTGGTGATCATCGACAGCGCGGCCAGGCCGTTGGCGTCGTGCAGGTCCAGCGGCACCTTGATGAACCGCGAGCGAGGCGGGCGGCGTCCAGCGTTCAGCACACCCCAGGCCACCGCCAGGTTGGACACCAGTACCTCGCGGCCCACCCGCAGGAACAAGCGCAACACCATACTCGGTCGCCGGATACGGATGGGCCGCGGTCGCAACCGGCGCATCATCAGCGGCGTCAGGAAGCCCAACACAGCGCCCAGCAGCAGGTGGCCGACGCTGAGCGACTGATTCAACACCAGCCACAGCAACCACAGCGCCAGGGACAACCACGGAGCAGGAAGCAGGCGTTTCATGGCTGTAGCTCCTGCAAGGCGGCCCTGGCTGCAGGATTGGGGACGGCGCGGGTGGCGAGTACCGACATCACATAATGTTCCGGGTTGTTCAACGCATCAGCAGCGGATTGGGTATAGCGCAGCAATGCCTCGGCCTTGAAAGTCAGGGCGATGCCCAGGCCCAGCAGCAAGACGATCGGCAGGCATTCGAACGGACGCAACAACGGTGACGGGCGTTCCCGGGGCGTCCAGAAGCGTTGGATGCCCAGCCGTGAGAAGGCAATCAAGGAGGCCAGCCCCGACAGGATCAGCAACGCCAACAGGCCCCACGCCTGGTTCGACACCAGTGCCTCGGTGCTGGCCCCGAGCCCCTGGGGATTGAGCAGGGCGCTGAGCAGGCTCAGCTTGCCGATAAACCCTGACAACGGTGGCATGCCGATAATCAGCAGCGCACAGAAGATAAAGCTCAAGCCAAGGAAGGCCATGGTCCAGGGGATCACGTGTCCGACCACGGCTTTCTGTTCGTCATCGAGGTTGATGCCCTTGGGCAGTTGCAAGGACTCCAGCGGTCGCGGCAACGTGTCGAGGTCGTCATCCAGGGACGGTTCATTGGCCGAGCGTGAGCGTTCGATCAGCTCGGCCAGCAAGAACAACGCGCAGAGTGCCAGGGTCGAGCTCACCAGGTAAAACAGCGCCGCGCCCACCAGGTTCGGTTGGGCGAAGCCGATGGCCGACAACAGGATCCCGGCCGAGACCAGGATGCTCAGGCTGGCCATGCGCTCCAGGCGTTGGGCGGCCAGAATGGCGATGGCTGCGCAGACAATCGTCGCCATACCGCCGTAAATCAGCCAGTCGGCGCCGAAATACGCCGAGGCGCCGGCCTGGCCGGAGAACAGCAACGTCCACAAGCGCAGGATCGTGTAGACACCGACCTTGGTCATGATCGCGAACAGTGCCGCCACCGGCGCACTGGCGGCGCTGTAGGCCGGTACCAGCCAGAAGTTCAGTGGCCACATGCCGGCCTTGGCCAGGAACGCCACCGCCAGGATGCCAGCCCCGGCGTGCAGCAAACCCCGGTCAGCCTCCGGCACCAGGGGCACCTTCAACGCCAGGTCGGCCATGTTCAACGTACCGGTGACGCCATAGATCAGCGCTGCGCCGATCAGGAACAACGACGAGGCCAGCAGGTTGATGGAGATGTAATGCAGCCCCGACGACACCCGCGCCCGGCCCGAACCGTGCAACATCAAGCCGTAGGAGGCTGCCAGCAATACCTCGAAGAACACGAACAGGTTGAACAGGTCCGCCGTCAGGAAGGCGCCGTAGAGGCCCATCAACTGGATCTGGAACAGCGCATGGAAACTCGCCCCCGCGCGGTCCCAGCGGGCCATGGCGAACAGCAGCGCGCTGACGCCGATGATGCCGGTCAGCACCAGCATCAGCGCCGACAGGCGATCGACCACCAGCACAATGCCGAACGGCGCCTGCCAGTTGCCCGGCAGATACACGCCAATGGACGCGGGCAGGGCCTGGTCCTGGGTCCAGTACAGCAACAGCATGGCGATGCCCAGGCCCAACAGGCTGGAGAGCAGGTTGATCCGTGCCTTGAGCGGGCGGTGTTTCTCGCCGAGCATCAGCATCAACGCGGCGGTCAGCAGTGGCAGCAGGATGGGCGCAGCGATCAAATGAGGCGTCAAGGTCATTCCTTGGGCTCCCGACCGTCCACGTGGTCGGTACCGGTCAGTCCCCGCGACGCCAGCAGCACCACCAGGAACAGCGCAGTCATGGCAAAGCTGATCACGATGGCGGTCAGCACCAGTGCCTGGGGCAGCGGGTCGGTGTAGTGCAGCAGGTCCTGGGGCACGCCGTCCTTGATGATCGGTTCCTTGCCGATGAACAGGCTGCCCATGCTGAAGATGAACAGGTTGACGCCGTAGGACAGCAGGCACAGGCCCATGACCACCTGGAAGGTCCGTGGTCGCAGCACCAGCCAGACACCGGAGGCGGCTAGTACGCCGATTGCGATTGCGATGACTTCTTCCATCAGGCGGTGGTTCCTTTGACGGGGGCGACGGGTTTGGCATGCAGGCCCGGCTTATGGGCCCGTACCGACTGGTGAGCCAGGGCGGTGAGGATCAACAGGGTGGAACCGACCACCACGGCGTACACACCGATGTCGAAGAACAGCGCGCTGGCCAGATGGATATCCCCCAGCAGCGGCAATTCGAAATGCCAGGTGTGGGTGGTCAGGAACGGATAACCCACGGCCATCGATCCCAGGCCCGTGGCGGTGGCAAACAACAGCCCGGTGCCCATCCAGCGCAGCGGTCGCAAGCTCATTTGCGCCTCGACCCACTGGGTGCCGGCGACCATGTATTGCAGGATGAACGCCACGGACATCACCAACCCGGCCACGAAGCCGCCCCCGGGTTGGTTATGGCCGCGCATGAACAGGTAGAACGACACCACCAGGGCAACCGGTAGCAGCAGGCGCACCAGCACCGCCGGCACCATCATGAAGCCCAATGCGGTGTCGCTGGCATGGCGCGGGTTGACCAGATCGGTGACCACGTCCGGCGCCAGCAGGCGCTGTTGCGCCGGCAGCTGCATGCTTTCCTTCGGTGGGCGGAAACGCCGCAGCAGGGCGAACACCGCCAGGGCCACCGCCACCAGCACGGTGATTTCCCCGAGGGTGTCGAAGCCCCGGAAGTCCACCAGCATCACGTTCACCACATTGCTGCCGCCGCCTTCGGGCAGGGCACGGCGCAAGTAGAACGAAGAAATGTCGTTGGGCGTCTGGCGCGTCAGCATCGCATAGGACAACAGCGCCATGCCGCCGCCGACGGCGATGGACAGCAGCAAGTCGCGCAGGCGGCGGATGCGCGCACGACGCTCGCTGTTGGGCCGGGGCAAGGCGTCCTCGATCCGCCGTGGCAGCCAGCGCAAGCCCAGCAGGATCAGCACGGTGGTGACCACTTCCACCGCCAGTTGCGTCAAGGCCAGGTCGGGGGCGGAGAACCAGACGAAGGTCACGCAGGTCATCAGGCCGCAGACGCTGACCATGGTCAGGGCCGCGAGCCGGTGGTACTTGGCTTGCCAGGCCGCGCCCAGGGCACAGGCGATTGCCAGCAGCCACAGGGTGACGAAGACGATGGAGCCGGGGATCTTCGGCCGTTCGCCCCAGACCAGCGTGCTGTGCAGCATCGGGACCAGCCCAGCGAGCACGGCGGCCAGGATCAGCCAGAACAACTGGGCCTGCAGGCGGCGGGTACTGATCCGTCGTTCCAGGCGCCGACCTTGGCGCATCATCATTACCAGGCAACGTTCGAACAGGCGCTTGCCGCTGAGCCGGCCAATGAACGGCGATTGCTTGATGTGCCCTTGCCGGAGCTGATTGCGCAGCAGCAGGTACAGGACGATGCCGCCGGACATGGCCACCAGGCTCATGATCATCGGTGCGTTCAGGCCGTGCCAGATCGCCAGGCTGTACTCCGGCAGCGTGCCGCCGACCACCGGCAATGCGGCCGCGGCGAGCAACGAGCCGACCACCTGGGCCGGAAAGATCCCCACCAACAGGCAGGTGAACACCAGCAACTCTACCGGTGCACGCATCCAGCGCGGTGGTTCGTGGGGGGTGTGGGGCAGGTCGGTGGCGGTGGGGCCGAAAAACACATCCACGGTGAAGCGCAGGGAATAGGCGACGCTGAAGGTCCCGGCGATGGTGGCGATGATCGGCAACGCCAGCTCGACCCAGGCCGTGGCGGAAATGAACACGGTCTCGGCGAAGAACATTTCCTTGGACAGGAAACCATTGAGCAACGGCACCCCGGCCATCGCCGCGCTGGCGACCATGGCCAGGGTCGCGGTGAACGGAATCAGCCGCACCAGGCCGCTGAGCTTGCGAATGTCGCGGGTGCCGCTTTCATGGTCGATGATCCCGGCGGCCATGAACAGAGACGCCTTGAACGTGGCGTGGTTGAGAATATGAAACACCGCCGCCACGGCCGCCAGCGGGCTGTTCAGGCCCAGGAGTAAGGTGATGAGCCCAAGGTGGCTGATGGTGGAGTAGGCCAGCAGGCCCTTGAGGTCATTCTGGAACATCGCGCAGTAGGCGCCCAGCAGCAACGTACAAGCCCCCGCGCCGCCGACGATGTAGAACCATTCTTCGCTGCCCGACAGCGACGGCCATAACCGCGCCAACAGGAACACCCCGGCCTTGACCATGGTCGCCGAGTGCAGATACGCCGACACCGGCGTGGGTGCGGCCATGGCATGGGGCAGCCAGAAGTGGAATGGAAACTGAGCGCTTTTGCTCAAGGCGCCGATCAGGATCAGCGGCAACAGGATGGGGTAGAGGGCATGGGCACGGATCAGGTCGCCGGCGGCCAGAACCTTGTCCAGCTCATAGCTGCCCACCACATGGCCGAGCAGCATCACCCCGGCCAACAGGCAAAGCCCGCCGGCCCCGGTCACCATCAACGCCATATAGGCACCACGTCGAGCGTCGGCACGGTGGTACCAGTAGCCGATCAGCAGGAACGAGAACAAGCTGGTCAGTTCCCAGAAAAACACCATCTGGATCAGATTGCCTGAGATCACCAACCCGAGCATGGCGCCCATGAACGCCAGGAAAAAGGCGAAGAAGCGCGGCACCGGATCGTCCGGCGACATGTAGTAGCGAGCGTACAGCGACACCAGCGTGCCGATGCCCAGCACCAGCAACGAAAACAGCCAGGCGAAACCGTCCAGGCGCAGTACGAAATCCAGGCCCAGGCTGGGCAACCAGGTGTAGTGCTCACGGATCACGCCGCCGTCGGCGATCTGCGGGTACAGCAAGGCCACCTGAACCGTGCCGGCCAGGGCGACGAGGCCGGCCAGCAGTGATTCGGCGTTACGGGCGTTATGCGGCAGCAGCGCCGCGACACAGCTGCCGATGAAGGGCAAAAGCAATAGAACTATCAGTGACATAGGCTTCTATTCGGCGGGAGGTTGTGAAGGATCATACGTGGCGTATTCCCGATCACCAACCGCGAGGGTGTCGCAGAATCCTACAAGGTAGGGGGAGTTTTCTGACTGTGCGTTGTTTTGGGGGAGGGAACGCCGCGTCCGAATCCGCCACGAGCGCTGGAGCCGCGCCAGTAAAAAAAACCGGGCGCTATACATATGTACCGCACCCGAACACGGTTCCATCGCCACTGTGTGCCATACAGAAAAGGAGAACTGTATGGCAAAGCAAACACTTAACGATGGATCGGATGGAACGGTAGTCATCAGGCCTGGGCCGACGGCTTCAGGTGGCGGTTTTCAGATTGGAAGCGGCGGTTTTTCAGGCGGATTCGGCGGTTCGGGCAGCAGGCGCAGCAGACGACGGCGTAAAGCCAGGGCGAGAGCCAGATACGAGCAGCTCAAGGCCCAGCAAGAAGCCCAGGCAAAGGTAGACGCGGAAAAGGCCCAGGCTGCGGCCATGGCCCAGGAGCGAGCGCGCGCCCAGGCACGTCAACAAGCGCTGGCGACTATGGTGCAACGCCACACCAGCACCCGGGCTGAGGTGGATCGGAGCTTCGCGGGCAAAAAGCAACAACTCGACGCGTCTCTTCAAAAGGAAATTTCCGCCGCAAAACGGCCGCCCGTCTCGAACTCGACCGAACGCTGGCAGCTTTACCTCATCACCAAGGAGAAAAGCGAAATCGACGGGCTGATCGCCCGCAAAACCACGGAACTCAACGCCAAAAGCATCGCCGCCCGCGTCTTCGACGGACAGGACCCACTCACCCGTTCGGCGAACGACTATCGCACGCGACTGGATCAATTCGGTACCGCCCTCGAAGACGGTCACCGACTCTGGGAGCAGGCTTACACAGCAGCCCAAGAGGCGCGACTGCTGTCCGAACAGATCAAGGCCCTGAGCGAAAAATCCAACGCGCTGGCCCGGCGTCATGCTGAACAGACGGTGGCCTGGCGTGAACGGGAAGCCGGCTGGGAGCGCCAGCGTCAATACGCCGAACAACGTGCGGCGCGCATTCGCTTCAAGCAGCAGGTTGATGAAAACGTTCGGTTGGAGAGGCTCAGGCAAGTCCATACCGTGAGTGTGCCCGCCGCTTCGTTGACAGCGAGCGGGATGGTGTTGAGCCAGGGGACCGTGTTTGTGCCCCGGCAAGACACGGCGGTATTGGACAAGGCTGTCCAGTCGGCCGTGGAGATGCTCGGTGAGTTAAAGAACATTGCCTTGAAGGGGCCAGGTTTATTTATCTCGCTGGCGACACACACCACCCCTCTGGGCAACGGAGAACTCACTGTCGAGCAACGTCGGCGACTGTTTCAAGGCGTTGGCGTACCGGCCCAGGCACTGGGGCTGGCGGACGAGCAGCGGCTGAGGTCAGTTGCCGATGCGGGTGGCTCGGTGGAAATGCCTCACCGGCTCAAACCTGAAACCGTATCCGAAGGCACCACGATTCACGTCGCCAATACTGGCGGGGCAATCAGCGCTCAGGTTCCGGTCATCAATGCAGTCCTGGACCCTCTGACCGGCCTCTATAACGCCGAAGTTCCTGGTGTTGTCACCCGGCAACTACAGTTCGCCACTGACGCGGTCCCACACACTGCCCCGACAAGCCCGCCAGTGCTGATGCTCATGGCGCCACAAGTCGAGACCCTGCCGGCGGGCGCGGACTTGCGCATTCAAGATTGCATCGTCTGCGTGCCCGGGCTGCCGCCGACCTATTTCTCATTCAATTTGCCACCCCTCGGTTCGGGCATCGTCACGGGCGCCGGCAAGCCGGCTGCGAATGATTGGTGGAGCACGGCCAGTCAGCCCCAAGGCGCGGCCATTCCCGAGCAAGTCGGCCATCAGATGCGGGCGCAGACGATAAAGTCCTTCAGTGCCTTCGACCAGGCACTGTGGCGTACCCTCTCCGAGCACCCAGCGCTGTCGGTGTCGGGCAACGCAGATGAAATCAACCAAAAACGCATCGAACGAGGTTTTGCGCCCTACGCGCCGAAAAGTACATGGGTCGGTGAGCGTCGCGAATTCGAACTGCGTTACCAGGAACGGGCAGAACTGGGTGAGAACCCATTCAACCTTGACCGCATCAGCATCACCACGCCAAACAGCCTGTTGGGCAGGCCGGGCATCGTACCGGCCGTCATCCCCTGGCCGGCGCCTCCAATCGGCAACGGCACCCGAACACCCCTGGTCCCACCGGGCATCGAACAGCTTGGCCCGACCACCTCACCGATTGCACCGCCACTCTCGTCGGTCTATCCCGGCAATCCTGTCATCCCGGTCCTACCGGAAAACGAGACGTTTCCGGCTGTTGATCCGGGGCAAACCGGTGCCAATATTCCGGGGTATCCGGGGTATCCGGGGTATCCGGGGTATCCGGGGGATATGGAGTTGCCTTCGCCGGATGCGCTGTTTTATGACCGGCGGGATGATCGGGGTGTGGCGCTCGGGTTTGGGCAGCCAGTGTCGGGCATTTGGTTGGGGGAGGCGGCGAGGACGACTGGCGCACCTATTCCTGATCGGATTGCGGATCAGTTGAGGGGGAGGGAGTTTGCGAACTTTCACCGGTTCAGGGAGGCGTTTTGGAGGGCTGTGGCGGCGGATCGCGAGTTACGTAAGCAGTTCAATGACTCAAATCTACGAGAGATGTCTAAGGGAGCACCGCCGTTTTCTAGTCGATTGGATCAGGTCGGTGGGAGAAGGAAATTTGAAATCCATCATAAGCACGAAGTTGCGAAAGGCGGTGCAGTTTATGACCTGGAGAATCTTCTGGTTATGACTGCAAAGCGGCATATTGAATTACACAAAGGAGAGAAGCCATGAGTATGTTCAAAGAGCGGCTGGAAGATTATACGGAGGCTGAGTTTCTGACATTTCTTCGAGAATTCTTTGATGACTCCGTTGCTTTGGAGGGGGATGCGTTGAGCCAATATACGAATAGGCTGGTGGACCATTTTGAGTTGATCACTGAACACCCTGATCGCTCAGACGTAATTTTCTATCCCAAGGAAGGCCAGGAAGACAGCCCCGAAGGCATCTTGAAAGAAGTCAAGGAATGGCGCGCCCGCAATAACAAACCCGGCTTCAAACCAGAATAGACCAGCCCCGTGTACGCATCTGCTCGACCAATCGAGCAGGTGCGTTACCGAGCATGCATGTTTAAACAAGGAAAACCATAGATGGAACTTAAACCCAAACTCCAGGATTACACCGAGGCCGAGTTTCAGGTGTTCGTAGGGAGAATCTGGAATGTCGACATGGGCAAAGAAGAGCATGATCGACTGATCAACCATTTCGATCGAATCGTCGGGCACCCCAAAGGCGCGGACCTGCTGTTTTACCCCGAAGACACCGGGTATACCAATGCTCCGGAAACGATTGTCCACTTCGTAAAACAGTGGCATTTCAAAAAGAACGTTATCCCCTTCAAGGGTGGGGTACTGCCTGCCCCGGCCAAGCCCGCGCCCCGCTTGAGCATGGCGCAACACGCGACGGCAAGAGCCCAGCGTGAGCTTGCCAATGCACAGCAGTTGGCCTCGGACATCACCGCCGCAGAACAGGCGGTTGAAAAAGCCTTTACCCAGCTGGAGCTTGCGACCCGGCAACGACAAAACCAACACGATGCAGAGCAGACGCTGGATGCACTCAAGCAGGGGATGCGGCGACTGGAGCACGCACAGCACGAAGTGGTCATGGCCGTTGGCGCGTTCGAGCGGCGTAAAATGCGTGTCGAGTTTGCCCTGAACGGCGCCCAGCGCGATCTCACCTATAACAAAGCCGACCAGGCGCTCTGGCAAGCGAATGCACGGCAGGCCACTGCCAACCATGGTCGTTATCTTGCGCGACTGACCTCGATCACGCAGCGCCATGCCGTTCTTCATGCCGCCGCTGAAGCGGTACTGGAGCGTTCCTCGCAGCAATTGATGCGGTTGCGTGGGCAGGACAGCAGCCCAGTAGTGTTTCGCATGTCCGCTGCAAACGGTATGAGGCACCCGAACCTGTTGCTGAGCGACGCGCCGCCACTCAGGACCCGTCAACGGGTGGATTTGCAAAAAACCATTCGTTCAGCCGTCGCCGAGTTCAATTGGTTGATGACGCATTCGGAGCAGGACCACACCGGGCAATATGCCGAGGTCCTGAGTTTTGATCTCGTCAGTCGAACCAAAGAGGTGCGTTTTGGCCTGTGTGTGGCGCTGGCCGAGATCTCTGCAGTCGAACAGGACTGGCAGGCCCTCGCCGCGCTGCTGGGCGAGGTGACATTGCCGTTGCGAATGAGCACTGCAACGACCGCGACAAGACCCGGCAGCCGTTTCAGGGGCCTGAAAGAAATACGTGAACTGTTTCAGATCTACATCACCCCTGCCATGGGTGTGTTGCCGTCCAAGGTGCGCGTAAGGCTGGCGGTTTGGGATGAAGTTAGACGGGTTTTTCGCTTGACCACGGACGGCCCGCAGGCCCGAGTGATTGAATGGACCCGTGCGGATAGCTTGGAGGCGCCTATTGCGTCCGAGCAAAATCGACTCGATTCTGCCGGTTTCATTCACGCTTCGCCGGTACCGACATTGGAAACTTTTGAATCCATCGAAGAGGTTCGATTCGATGATTATGTCGTGGTGTTTCCCCAGGATTCGGGATTGGAGCCGGTCTATGTTGTGTTCAACGACCGTCGAAGCGAGTGATTGAAGGCACTTGGGTAATGCCTGTCAGGAGATAACGCGCCATACCTATAACCCGCCATACATATAACCCGTGGCGAGGGAGCTTGCTCCCGCTGGGCCCGTGTAGGAGCTGTCGAAGGCTGCGATCTTTTGATCTTTCGCTTGGGATTCAAGTGTCTGGGGAAAGATCGCAGCCTCGTTGCACTCGTCAGCTCCTACACAGCTCCTAAGCTTCTGCCGCCCTCACTGCTCGCGTTCAAGCCCCTCATCCACCTCGACGCTACCTTTGCCCCGGGTCTTCAACTCACTGACAATCACCGCTGCCACGATCAGTGCCGCGCCGAACAAGGCAATTGCTGGCAGTCGTTCGCCCGCCAGGCGCCCGGCGATGCCGGCCCACACCGGTTCGCCGGCATAGATCAGTGTGGCGCGGGTCGGCGAGACGCTTTTCTGTGCCCAGTTCATCGCCACCTGGATCGCCGCGCTGGCCGCCCCCAGGCCTACGGCGCTGACCAGCAAGAGCCAGGAAAAGTCCGGAATTCTTTCCTGGGTCGGCACCACCATCAAAAATGCCAGCACCGCCGTACTTGCCAGTTGCACCACGGTTACCCGGCGCACATCGACCTGACCGGCATAGGCGCTGATCAGGATGATTTCCGCGGCAATGGCGATGGCACTGATCAGCGTGGCGATTTCACCGGGGCTGAAATTCAACGATGCTCCGGCCGGGCCCGACACCAGCATCAACCCGGTGAACGCCAGCATGATGCCGAGGCTGGGCATCAAGCCGGGCCGACGGCCCAGCACCAGCCACTGCAACAGCGGCACGAACGGCACGTACAGCGCGGTAATGAACGCAGACTGGCTGCTGGGAATGGTCTGCAGGCCGACGGTCTGCAAGCCATAGCCGAGCATGATCGCCACGCCGATGAAGCTCCCGGCCTTGAGTTCGAACAGGGTCAGGTCGCGCAGCTGCCGCCAGGAAAACAGCGCGACAAACGCCGCTGCGGCGGCAAAGCGCAGGCCCACGAAAAACATCGGCCCGCTGACGGTCATGGCGTGCTGCACCAGCAAGAAGGTTCCACCCCAGATCATGGTGATCAGCACCAGCACGCATTCGGCCTTGCTGAACCTTGAGAAACGGGAGGAAGCTAGAGGGGAGTTCACCGATGCCATGACCTTGCGCGCCACTTGAGGCGGACGCACAATGCGCCCGAAGAAGGTGGGCAGTATAATGCGCAACCCCAGCAGATGAGCAATATAGTGCACAAAGAAAACGGTCAACGGGCATCCGTCCTGCAACACGTCAGCCAGAACGTCCGCCGCCTGCGGCACGCCGCACAGCTCAGCCAGACAACCCTGGCCGAACTGTCCGGGGTCAGCCGGCGCATGTTGGTGGCCATCGAGGCCGGTGAAAAGAACGTCAGCCTGACCACCCTTGACCGTGTCGCCGAAGCCCTCGACGTGGCCTTCAGCGACCTGATCCAGGCCCCCGACGCCCGCGACCCGAGCCGCATTAACGAGCTGGCCTGGGCCGGGACCATCCCCGGCAGCAAAGCCGTTTTGCTGGCCAAGGCCACCGCCAGCCGCGAAGTCGAACTCTGGGAATGGCGCCTGGAGCCCGGTGAGCATTACCCCTCCGAACCTGATGCCGATGGCTGGAGCGAGCAGCTCTATGTATTCGAGGGCTGCCTGACCCTGATGCTGGGCAGCGAAGAGCGCCAGATAGGCGCCGGTGAGTTTTTCATGTTCGCCAGCAACCAGCCCCATGCTTATCGCAATGATGGTTTGGTGGCGGCGCGGTTTGTACGCAATGTGGTGATTTGACGCTTATGGATGCTGACTATTTATACACCTGTCAGATCTGTCAGTAGTTCTGTTTTGGTTGGGGGAGTAGTGTCTGGAACGCTCTGGGGCGTTCAAACCAGCCCGTTTATATACCTGGCCAAAGCTTGGAGGTGTCTGTGATGGATACTAAAAGTGACGCTTCGTTTTATCCAGTCGATGTGCGATTGCCGCGAGCCGTTATCGAACCCGCCACTGATGGAGAGCTTGCTTATGATTTTTTTAAAGATTTCACCGTGAAGGTGCCTATTCTTCCAAGTGTCGAATTAGGTGAAGGACTATGGGTTTATATACGTCTGGAAGGGGCAGGCTCGCTATTTCTTCCAAAGACAGTTGACCAGCAAATGCTGGACAATGGCATGTTGATTTCGCACCAAAAATGGTATTTCCCAGAGCGCATTACAGAGGTATCGCTGCGGTATGAATTCAGGCGCCTGAACGGCGATATCTTTGATGCGCGGCGTCGGATGTATACCGTCTTGCAACCGTAGAAGGCGGGCTTGCTCAACATTTCGATCAGCTTCCATAACAGCAGGCAAAACAGTAAGGTAGCGCTCGTCTCATCGAAGATCCTCACCGGAACCCCAGGCTTGAGGACCAGCAACCGATAGGTGCTGTCTGTTTTATATGGAAGCGTTCAATGGAAAACAATCCGACCCCGGGAACGCCGCGTCACGCTGATATCCTTATCATCGGCGGCGGCCTGAGCGGTGCCATGTTGGCGGCACAATTGCTGCGCCTGCCGGGCCGGCGCGAGGTATTGATCGTCGAGCCGCGCAGTGAACTGGGTCGGGGTGAGGCCTACAGCGCCGTGGAGCTGGGCCACACCTTGAACGGCAATGCCGCGCGGATGAGCGTCGATCCGGACAACGCCGATGACCTGACCCAATGGCTCGTCGAATTCATCGAGGCCGGTGGCTGGCCCGAGTCGGATCAGCAGCATGTACCGGTCAGCGAGCTGTTCCCACCCCGGGGGATATTCGGCCTCTATGTGCAGCAACGCCTGGCCGAGGCTCGTAAGTTGGGCGCACAAAACGGTTCGACCGCCGAGCACGTGCGCGGGGAGGCCGTGGACCTGCAGCTTGCCGACGATGCTGTGGTGCTGACGTTGGACGACGGCCAAATCTTGCGCGGACGTTTCGCAGTGCTCGCCACCGGTATGTTCCCGGCGGCGCGCACCCCACAAACCGAATCCAGCGGCTTGAATGCCGCGGCCCTGGATCCTTGGGATGTGGCTGCGATGCGCCAGCTCGACCCGCACTCAACGGTGCTGATCATCGGCTCGGGGCTGACCATGGTCGATGCCGTCGTATCCCTGGAACAGGCCGGGCATCGTGGGCCGATCGAAGTGTTTTCTCGTCATGGCCTGCTGCCCCATGTGCGTCGGCAACCGCCTGAGTGGGTGGACTTTCTCGCCGACGATCACAGTCTCCGCTCGCCACGCCAATTGATGCGGGCCCTGCGCGAGCAATGCCGCCAGGCCCAAGCCCAAGGGATCGATTGGCAAGCGCCGCTGGACACCGTGCGTGCGCATATCGGACGCTTGTGGAACCAGGCCAGCGATGTGCAGCGCCGGCAGTTCGTGCGGCATGTGCGGCCATGGTGGGAGAGCCATCACCATCGCTCGCCACCGTTGAGCGCGGAGCTGGTGGCGCGGCTGCACGGGGAAGGGCGGCTACGGATTCATGCCGCATCGTTCAAGGGGCTGGCAGCGTCCGGACAGGGTACGTTGAGTATCAGCATCCGCCGTCGGGGCGAGACCGGGCTGACGGTGGTGCAGGGCGCCGCGTTGATCAACTCCAGCGGCATTGAATATGACTGGCGTCGTGTTGCACGACCGTTGCCGCAACAGTTGTTGGCCCGAGGGTTGATCCAGCCGGGGCCGCTGGCCCTTGGCATTGCTGCGCGTGCCGATGGGGCGGTGTTGGATGCCCAGGGCGAGCCCGCCGGCCGCCTGTTTGCCATGGGTCCGCCACTGCGGGGGATGTGGTGGGAAAGTACTGCTGTGACTGATGTGGCGAGTCAGGCCAAGGTGTTGGCGGGGCGGTTGGTTGGGTTGCAGCTTCAGGGCCGGGGTTGAACACAGCTCCCCGTGAGCAAAGGATTTAGTACAGAGCCTAACAACGTACCTCGAATGACCCCGCAGCAAGCTGCGGGGTAGCCAATCCGAGGATATTAGAAAGTTAAATAACCACGTAATGCGAATGTACGGTCTCTCTGCTCTGGAGTCATATCTCGATAGTCGACGAACAGGCTGCTAGGCAAAAGTCGCTGGACAGCAGGTAGAAGGTTTGTTTGGTGTAGATCAGGCGCCGGCATATAGTGACCGCTACCATTATTCCAGGACTCAAGTTTCCCTTGGTCAAGAATGATATGTCCGGCATATAGCACATCCTCTCTGAGCGAGATCGAGGTGTGCCCTTGGATTTTGAATTGGTCTTCTACGGTTGTAGAACCAATCGGGGCCCCTGCGTAAATACGTCCAGGATCATCGGCTAGAACAACGTAGATGAACGAGCCATTCGGATTAGGCACGTCCCGGGCTTCCGGTGTGGTTGGCAAAAAGTAGTAATTATTTTTTGACTCTCGCTGTAATTCGAATATTTGGGTCGACGTGGCCTCTGTTTGCGGCTCTGGGTTGCCTACTTTCAAACGATTCATGGCCAAGCGACTTTCGAAAATACGGTTCAAGTTGTTCAGATGTACGTCGCTCATCTGTTGCGATTGGGCAACCTTTGTATTCAAGTCGTTTTCCCGCCGCGACAGATTTTGCATCGCTGATGCCGCAGGCGCCCTCCAGCCTATCTCCCGGTTATATGGACTTCCGGCAGAACCAGGATTCTGGAGAGTAGTAGGCAGGTTACTGGATTCAGAGATTCGAGTTGAACGACTAGGGCGCGGAAGAACTCTTGGTGGTGCACCAGTGCTTCGAGTTAAGTTTTCTGGGCGCTCGGGAACTACGGGCGGGACATCCCTAGCAGACTTTTGCATTAAGCCATCTGAGTCGATATTGATCAGTGGATTGTTTCTGACTATTTGATAGAGGTTTAGCCCATCCACATCCCCAGCCGGATCTGGATTAACCCACCGCTGTAACCAACTCGCGTAATACCTGAACCCATAATAATAAAGCCCCGTTGCATCCCGCTCTTTCCCTGAATAACGCACCGTCTTGTAACTTGCTTCCACCTCACTACGTCCGGCAAACCAAGCCGTGCTGCCGTATGGATGATAAGTTTCCTGGCTGATCACCTCGGCCTCGTTGTCCAGCTCCAGGCTGCTGGAGCCCAGATGATCGGTCAGGTTGTAGCGATACTGATCGTTGGAAATACCGGCAGGCGGTGCCGTTTCCCAGTGCAATACCTGCATCGTGCTACGTCCGGCCTGCACGCAGATCACCTGCAACACTTCGCCCGTGCCTGCGTGAGTACGGATTTCCAGGCCCGGCAAATAACGAACTTCCGAAATCAGCGAGCGGGCATTGGTTTGGGTCGAGCGGACTTTGCGCCGCCGCATGCCATCGCCGCCGTACAAATACAGTTCCCGATCGTCTTCGGCACCTTCGCGCTCAACCGGTCGTACCTCGCGCAGTTGATTGCGTAAATCCCAGGTCATCGCCTGCCTCGGTTGCAGATCCAGCAGATTGCCGTTGCCATCAAACGCGGCGGCGATTTCCTCTTCGGTCGGTGGCCGGTCATTCTGTTCCGCTAGGCAGCGGTTGCTGTGGCGTCCTGCCGTCAGTTTGCGGCTGTGGTTTTGTGGGCCGACATGGACCAGTTCCAGCAAATTGCCGCCGGCGTCGTAGTGGTACGTTTGCTGATAGTTGGCGACTGCGCCCGGATCGTCGAAGCGGTTGAATCCTGGCCCTCGACTGGCGCGACCCGCTTCCCAGCCGAAAGCCTCGATCAACTGGTAAAGGCTGTCGTAGCGATAACGACTGACCGGCTCCACCCGTTGGTTGGCGAAGTAGCGGATCGGCAGGGCACCGTCTTCGATGCTCAGGACATTGCCTACCGGATCGTAGTCGTAGCGCAAGTCCTGCAGTGTTTGCGCTCCACGCCGCGCTTCAAGCCGGGTCAAGCGTCCATCTTCAGGGCGGTAGGTCAGCGTGCTGACCACGCCATTGCCGGCGGTTTCCTGTTCGACCTGGCCGTAGGCGCTATAGGCGAGGGCGCTGACCAGAGTTTTAGACGCGGCCTGACCGCTCAGTTGCAGATGGCTGGCGAGCAACTGGCCATCGACGGTGTAGTCGAACAGTTGCCGATTGCCCTTGGCATCGATCTGCTCCAGCACATCGCCCAGCGGGTTGAAACGCGTCGCGCTGGTGGCGGCTTGCGCCACGGGTTCCAGGAGCGCGTCACGCTCCGCCAACCCGGGTGGCCAATCCGGTGGTTCCAGCGCTTGCAGGAATCGCTGGGTTTGCTCGAGGACACCACTCGTCAAGGCGTATTCATCCAGGGTCTGGCTGCCCGCTGGATCGTCGTGCCGGACGATTTGCCCGCATTGGTTATGGGCGGCGAAGTCGTCATTAGCGCTGGCGTAGGTATAACGCTCGGTACAGCGAGCGACTTCGCCTTTGCCTTGTTCGAAAACGGCCAGCGGGCGTAGCAGGCCGTCATAGTCAATCCGCCGCTGAGTCTCGCGGCTGTCCCAGCTTTGAACAAGCTGATCGCCATCGTCGAACAGGCTGATTCGCTCCCCAGCATCGACGCTGAGCGAACCCAGCGCTTTGCCGGACAACGAATAGTGGTTGAATACATTGGCAGGCGCATTTTGTGAACTGAGCGTCCAGAGCCTGGGGTCCCACTGTTTGATGAGGCGACCGATTGCGTCGTGGGCGCTGCGGTTGATTCGTTCTTCGGGGGCTGCCGTTTCGATAGTGCGGCAATAGGCGACTGAACGCACATCGAGTCCGCGTGGGTCCACTACCGCTATGGTGGGTGTATGGGAGTGAATCCCCTCTGCCAGAGCCAACGTGGCCTGCGCTCCGCTTTTGTCCATCACGAGCCTTCGCTGCGCCTGGCGGTGTAGGAAAGATGGATGACAATGTCAGTAAGAGACTCAAGCATGGCCTCCTGGGCATCGGGGTTTGGGAACGTCAGGGTCCAGCGGGAAATGGCGCCGGTGTACTCAAAGGGTAGGTAGCGTTCATCCTGAAAGTTGAGCTGGAACTGGCCGTTGTCATCAATCCCATGGGAAAGTGCAAGCTGCTGGCTGGCTCGCAGATTTTCCTTCGCGGTGCCAACGGTGGTCGCCATTTCCACTTTGCTATAGCTTTGATTCAGAACGGCGCAGATGTCTTCATAAGGCCCGACCGTGACAGGCAGGGATACGCTGATGGTTTTGATCCGTCGTAAGTAGTGATCCTGACCTTCGTAATCATCGTCGAACATCTTTTGGGTCAACTCGAATGCACAGGTTCCATCGTTCTTTAGAGCGGCTTGGATTTCCTCCCAGGTTTTGTTGATCGTTGAGCTGGCGTCCTTGTTCTTCAGCTCTTTCAGCGACACGGTTTTGCGAATTTCCAGCTCCCGTCGATTGTTTTGCAGATACTCACGGTGCATCTGTAGCAAGCTCATTTTCAACTCTTCCCCGGCACCCAGACCACGGTAGGTAGCATTCCACGCGCCGGGACGGATATAGGTCTGGGTGAAATCACCTATCTCGTACTGCCAGCAGGCTTCGGCTGCCTGACACAATGACTGGGCGGTGGCGTACGCGCTGTAGTAGAAACTGGCGAACTTGCTGTTCAGCCAGTCATAAGTCTGGGACCTGCTGAAGCGATTGCTGCTTAACAAGAAGTCATGGGTGGCCTTGGCCTGATTCAATGCTGTTTGAGCTTGGCGCAATTGCAGTTGGGTCGCCCTGTGCTGCGCATCAAATACAGTCAGTTGTGCCTTGATCTGGTTGGCTTCAAGCTTGGCCTGGTCGCGGGCCTGGGTCCATTCCTGAGTCCGGCGGCGGTAACTTTCGATGCGATCCATGAGCTGACCTGCGGTGTGGTAACCCGAGGAAATCGCTTGAAGACCGGCTACGACGGAATAAGCCGGACCTTCGATACGTTGGCCACCGAACGAGAGACCGATAATGTTCGGTGCTCCTTTCAGGCTTTCTGCCACTGCCTGAACGATAGAGGCCCCGGTTTGGGCCGCGCCCCCAATAAAGAAAGCTGCCCCCGCCGCAACTTCCAAACCACTCACACCATCGTTCAGCAATTTCTCATAATAATCGACCCGGCCCGCGACAATGGCCTGACTGGCCAGCAACGCCTGCTTGTTCGCCTCATCGATCTTGACGGCCTGGATCTGTATATCCAAGGCGGCCTTCGCTAGATTCCACGCCTGGTGCTGTTGTAGTTCCAGGTATTGCGCCTGCTCCTTGCGCTCGATCAGTGACAACAGCGTCGCGCCGAACTGGATCACGCTTTCCACCGCGTTCTGCGCCAGAGCGAACATAAAGCTGAAGCGGTAATGGGGGATTTGTGGACTCAGCAGACGGCTGAGAGCGGCACCGGACAACCCCTGCCCCCAAGCGGCCAACAGGGCGCGAGGGTCCAGTGGCGCGGCGAACAGCGGCAGATTCAGAGCATTGCCCGCCATGTCGAGGTTATGCCGCAGGTTGTACAGGCGGCTTTCGGCGCGGTCCCAGCGCTGGATCAGTTCAGGGTTGAAAGGGCGGCGCAAGTAGGGGTTGTCCGTACCCGACAGGGACGAGTCCGCGGCATAGGGCCGCAAGCACAGCAGTGGGGCGGCCTCGGAGGCCGGGGCCGTACCAATGCGCAGTGGCGGATCTTGCTGAAGATGACGCTGAGTCTCGATCAATTGCTGTTCGAACCCACGCAGCTCTTCATTCTTCGCGGCGCTTAACGTCTCCAGTGTGATCGGCGCCCAATCGTCCACCTGCCGGACATCTGGCCGTTTGCCAAGCAAGTCCAGGATATGCACATAACGCAGCTTGGCGTCTGCCAGCCCGTCCGGTGTCAATTCTCGATAGGCCTGGTCGGCCTGGTTGCCTTCGATATCGATATAGAGTCCGTACAGGGCCTTGCGAAAGTGCACCGGGAAGCTGAGAGCAATCTGGTGTGGATCATCCGGGTACAGAATCGCCTGGCTGGGGTCTGCCGGGCCGGGCCATACGGGTGTCTCCAACGGGACGGCCTGCCAATAGCCGGGGTGTCCGGGGTCGACGCTCTGACGGTCGGGGTCAAAAACATAAGACAGCCAGTGCCTGGCCTCGTCGTATTGCTGCTCTTCGTTCAAGCGGTGTGCGACCAGCCACGGCAGATACAGGAATAGCTCAAGGAAATACAGATAATACGCACCCGCGAAGTCCATCGGCTCGCTGCCCTGATCGTTGGGAATTGGCGGTTCTATCCGGTGCGTCTGGGTTTCCCACCTCAGCAGAGTCTCCATGCCGCTCTCGGCGAGTTGGGTCAGTTCCCTGGCGAATACGGTGTTCATGCGGATCGGCGCTCGCGTTACCGCCTGCGATTGCAGCCCGTCACTCATTTCGATACTTGAATGTGTGAAGTCGATAAATTGCGCTTTGCCCAGCGAAGGGCTGTCGCCCAGATCCGGGTAGAGTAGCCTGTTGATACTCGGCGCAACTTGCGGTGTTGCGTCGAGCGTCTCCCCCCAGCCTACGGCTAGAGCCTTAAGCGCCCCTCCTTTGAGGCGCCAAGGTTGAATGAAGCCTTCAAAGATCAACACGCCATAAATAAGCGGAATGTTGAGGTCTTCCGGCTCAGCGGGCCAGATTACTGGCCAACCATCAGGCTGCTGGGTGGTCTGGTCGATCGAGAACGTATATTTCAGCGTCGAATCCATGGGTAGTCTCCGGACCAAGCCGGAGGTACCCAACTGACGTATGCCGGTGAATGTTGTGGGCTGATCATCGGACTGGACATCCGTGGCGTGTCCGATGAATAACTGGTAAGCCAGAGTGGGCTGGAACCAGTGATCATCAAATCCTTCCGTTAATCGGACAGTCAGTTCGATATTGGACTGGGTCCGGTCGTAAACAAGATCGATGTCTTTTTCGCTTACCTTGATCCGCGACTGCCAACCGTTGAAATTCCAAGTATCTACCTCTTCATCGGGGGTGTAGTGAGACACTGTTCCAAACGCAGGGGTCCCAGAGGGAAGCCAATACTGAAAACGGCCAGCGTTTTTGTTGGCATTGGCGAAGATGTAGCCGATAAACAGCACGTGCGCTCTGCTGTCGTCCTCTGCCATGAGGGCTTTCGAGCGAGGTTCGGGCACGACACCGAGTAAAGGAAACAGTGTTGTTACATTGAGGTTTTTGTCGATTCGCACGGTTCTTAGAAAGTCGTATGCGTCTTTGTCACCCGTCGAATCTGAGTTGTCGGGCTGGTAGTGGGAATACAACATAAGCACCAACGATTCGGGTGACGTCGAGTGGTCATACACCGCAATGGTCTGGGTTTCCCTTTCGATTTGCGCCGGCGTCTTCTCGATCAGTTCATGCGTCTGGCAATAGCTTTCGATGTAGGCTCGAGGCGCGCTCCAGTTGTCATCGTATTTTTTGTAGCTGGCGTACAAACGAAACCGCGGCCGAATCTTGACCGCCATGTCGGCCCTCCCTTCAGGCGCGACCGCGTCCGGGTCCTGATAATCCACCTCGGCCCAGACCACGAACAGGCGGTTGTTGAACCAGCAGGGTCGGATCGTGTGCTCCAAGGCTTTCTCGGAAATCGGCACATTGGCTTTTTTCCAATCTGTCCAGGCATTGGGCAGGGGTTTGTCATATTTATCTGGAACATCACCGAGCGCCGCCCCCGGCTGCTTCACCGGGCGTAGGGACATATCCAGGGAGCGCCAGTAATAGGCATTTTCGGCGGGGGATTTACCGATGAAGTAATAAGTACTGTTGGCAAAGTCTTCCCCGTCGATATAGCCATTGCACACCTTCAGGTTGGCGATTTCCTCGAAGCGTGCCAGGTAGGCGAGCACCGCCGACTGCACGGTGTCGGGCTGGATCTGGGCTTGGTTGATGTCGTTTTCCAGTTGCTCGAAACTGTCGGTCTTTGTCAGGCGCAGCGTCGGGTCCAGATAGATGTCCGGGAAGTAATGCAACTGCTGGATGGCGGCCCAGGTCGGATATCGGTTCAGACCGCCGCGCCAGGCGTTGGTCTGCTCCGGCGTGAGGCTGTCGTCGTGGTAGCCGGGCTCCATGTTCAGCATCATGCTATTGATCAGCTGCTGCAGGCTGGCTATGGCACAGGCGACCGGACTGGTGGGCACGTTCTGGCTGACCAGTACATCCAGCAACCAGAACTCATACAAGTCGTCGGCGCTCTTGATGCGGTCGGCCAGCCCCTGCTCGATCAGGTACTCATCGCTGGGCACGGCTTCATGCAAATACAGGGCGAGCATCGCATCGCGAAAAGACTCGTTCAGTGGTGCATCGAAGGCAGTCGTCATGATCATTCCTCAAACCGCGCCGGTCAGTGAAAGTCGACGTCAGGGTTGTTGGCCGCCATAGCCGCCTCGCCAACGGCTTTCCAGTCAACCAGGCTGCTTTGCTCGTCCAGCGCTGTGGCCTGGAGCAGCGCCTTGGCCGAAAGCCCACTGATCTGGCAGGTCGCTTGGCAACGGCGTATCCAGTCCACCTGCGCCATCGATCGGGCACGTTTGTCAGGCAGCACGTCGGTGAGGACAGTCACTTCTGCTTCCGCCCATTCCAGCAGCCGAGCCAAGGCGCTGCTGGCCGTTTCGCTGGCCATCTGGCGTAGCGTCTTGTTTTTCAGTTTGGGCGGGGCCGGGTTGGCGAGGCTGAAGTAGCTCAATAAGCTGTCTTCCGATTGGCTCTGTTCGTGAAACCACTGGCTGAAGCGCTCAAACAGGTAGAGTTCGGCGAGCGAAGGTTCGCTGTTACTGGCTGGGTATTGTTCGCTACCCAACCAGGTTGGATTGACCAGAAACACACGCAGGGCGCTGTTACTCAAACGCAGTTGCACCACAATCTCGGCATGTCGCAATAGGCGCTGGAAATGTTCGATCAGTGCGGCGCTCGTCTCTTCTTCGAGCGCCTCGACAAGCAGGCTGTAGACAGAGGAATGGCCCCAGTGAATAACCGCAATACAGCGCTCTGGCGGTAGCTTGGCGGTTTGCTGGAGTAGCCCTTCGAGTAGTTGGGTTTGCCGGTTGCAGGCGCCCAGCAGTAATTCGGCGAGTTTTTCCGAGCAGGATTGCTTGACCTCCGCGCTCAAGGTCAGCGTCTTGAGTAGTTCGTCGACATCGGCCCGCAGCCAGGTGACAGGCTCGTCGACCAGGCTCAGCGAGCGATCGAGCCCGGGCAACAATCCGTTCTCATCGAGCAGCTCGGCGCCGATCAGTAATTCGAACCAATCAAGTTCGCTCGGTGTGGTCTTGTCATCATGGGTGGGCAGGCCCAGCGCGACGAGTTGCTCGCCGGTTACGACATTTGACCTGGCATCCTCCTGCAACTTAATCAGGCGCTTTAAAAGGTCATCGGACAGCGGCGCGAGCTCAAGAGCCGCCACTTGTCGATCTGCCTCGGAGTCGTTGCCGGTAGCAAGGGGCACATTTGGGCCCAGTCGCTGCTGCAACTGCACCACCGTCTGCTGGCTGTCCTTGAGCCAACGGACAGCCCAGTCCAGTTGCATCAGCACGTCCAGGATATCGGGGACATCAGCGGACGTTCTGGGGCTCAGACGACCGCTGGCCAGTGCCGTTTTGTAGCGTTGACCACCTAGCAGCCCTGTCAACGCCAGTAGGTCGCCCACTGAATAACCGAACAACCGGGCAACCCGGGCCTGGCGATAGAGCGATGAGACGGTGGGCAAGTCACGCTTGAGTGTCCCTAGATAGCGCTGGGTCTGGTTGGCAATCAACAGTAAGCCGTCCTCGGTTGGCGGTATTGCCAGGCCGGCGCACAGTTGCAGCAGGGTTTTCTGATTGGCGGGCGTAGGGCTGGCGAAATCGAGCGGCGTTTGATCGAGGATCAACGGTGTCTCGAACAGTTGCAGTCGATTGAACACCTGGTCGAACAATGGCACCTCGTCCTTACCGCTGGCATAGGGGGTGAGGTCGTGCATCAGTGCCGCGAACTCCTGGGGGGCGATGCCGTAGTGCTGGTCCAAGTAACGATAAACCCCTAGGGCGCGGAGGGTATTTTCGTTGAGTTCCATCCCCAGGTTGGCTTCGCCTTCGGCGCGTATAGCGCAGGTGATCAGCGTGTCCAGTTTCGCAAAGGTAATACCGGTCCAGCGTTGTAGCCGGATCATTCGTTGCAGGCGATCGAAACGATTGAGGGAGGTCTTGGTCAGGCGCCAGTGTTTTATATCGTCCACCAGCTCCTGCTCCAGACCCATGGAGTTATCGAATTGATCGCGGCCGATGGACGTTGGCGTGGTGGGCGTTTGGCTGTCATAGCGATCTGTGCCGATGCCGTTGACGTAACAAGCGCCGTAGTGAGACGCGTGAGGGAAGGGCGACGTTTTGCCGGTAATCCCTGGGACCGTAATACCTGCGTGTTGTTGGTTTTTGCTCGGACAGTTGGCTGACAATCGCACCGAATAGGCACGCTGGCACAGGAGCATCTCCACCTGTTCGGCGTTAAGGCCGGTCCGTTGCATGAAGTCGTTCAGGTCCGTCATCTGCCACGGCTGCACCTCGTCCGACACCTCCAAACCGAAGGACTGTTTGAAAAAGGTTCGCTCGGCGGATGCCAAGGTGTAGTGCTCGTCCAGGGTGAGGGTGAAAAGTTGTTTAACCAGCTTCACCGGCGCGTCAACAGCACCGGCAGCGGTTATCAGGTCGAATGCTGCGGTATAGCCCTCTCCGTGCTCAGGAAGTACCCCACTGGCTTTGATAAATGAAGTGTGGGTTGCAGCTCCCGCGGTGTGCAGATGATTAAGGCGCCACTTGTCGGATTTGGTGGGCGCAGAGGAGTTCAGTGCCATCTCCACGGTTTCGGTTTGCCCTGCCTTGCGAAAGGTCAACGGGACAAGATTTGTCCCGGCAGGGGATGAAATAGGACTGTCGGCCTGTGGATCGGCAATGCCGACATCCGGTTGTTCCAGTGGCAGCAAAAAGCAGGTCCCCAATGGCGTGTGGGGGCAAAGGTAGGTGCTCCCCGCGCTTTGCCAGCCGTCGGCCAGATCACTGCGCGTCAGGTAGAAAGTACTGAATACCGAGGGCTCGACCAGCAGCGCCTGCTGCTGTGGACTCAATCCCGACAACAGTCGCTGCGCTTGCGGTACCGGTTTTTGCACTTTGCCATAGTGGTTGGTGGCGTTTTGTTCGATAGGCAGCAACAGGCTGGCCTGGTAATTCAGCGCCCCCAGCCTGGGCTTGTTTGCGGATAGGCCCAGTTGGCATTGCTGATGGTAGAAGTTGTAGGGCAGTTCGAAGGGAAAACGGCGTTCGGCAAGCACCTGCTGGGTAGGCTTGGTTTTATCTGCCTCCAGGGTATTCAAATAGGTACGCAGGTTTGTGCCCAGCACAGCGTTGACGATTTCCAGCATCGGCCGAGGGGTGAACGTATTTTTATGAGTGATCAACAGATCCTTCAGGTCGGGGCGCCGCCGATCCAGCAAGATACGCTCGGGCGCGGAGCTGGTCGCTTCCAGTTGCTGGATAAACACCCTTAGCGCGCTCAGGTAGGCCACCGGCGAATCGATGGCGGCGAGCGCTCCGACCTTGCAGAACTCGTCCCAGTTTTCCTCGAACAGGTTAGGGAACGTAGGCCCTTGGGGGACAAGGGCCCGAACACCGCTACGCTCGGCCAATCGCTGGACGTTGCCGGACGAAGTCTTGTACTCACGATACAAACGCGCAATCAATGCCGCGTACCCCATGGCATTGTCGTAGGCCAGCCCGGCATCGGCATCAGTGTAGACGGCAAGTTTCCTGGCGAACGCTGGTTTGGGCAGGCGAACGATGTCAAAGACCGAGGTGAAGCCCATTTTGCCCATGGCCGTCGAAAAATCGACCCGGCCTTTTTTCGGCGATCCTTCGGTCTGGACGAGCGCACTCATCAGTGAGTTGTTTTCCATAGCAACAGTTCTCCTTTCCGCGAAGGACGGGCGTTAACGCAAGGGGCGGGCAAATAAGCTAATGAATGACCAGTTCGTTGCCAGGCATGTTGTTCTCGATGTGCCAGGCCGCCTACTGTAAGAAATAACAGTCTTATAGACTCATTCCGCATAGCGGTAAGTAATCCAAGATATAAGCTCGGATTTTTCATGGCCGCCTAAACTAAAACGACTGAAAAGCCGTGGCCTGGGTTTACCAGCAAGCCGTGAGCATGAATTGTTTTTTTATTACAAATTTATCTAACGAGCTGTCATATCTGACAGTGGACTAGCTTGCGGGCTACGAGCGAAACTTTGGAACTTGGTGCTGGCGAAGTGATTGATGCGCAAGAGATGCAAGGAGTGAACAATGGAAATTGACGATGACGAACGAGATGACTCTGAAGAGTACAAGGTTTCGGGAGGTGGATTTTTTGTCGTCGATCTCGAACAGGATGAAGCGCTTCCGGCAGCCGCCACCGCTGTTATTGCATCCGCAGAAAATTTTCCTCTTGCCACATATAGGATATATGTCTGGGTAGAGACTTTGTTCGGAATTAAAATTCAAGCAGACCTTGACGTGGAGTGCTCATGGAGTTCGTCGGGCACATTTACCTGCCATACTTCCAGATATAAAGTTAGCAATATCGGAGGGAATAGTGGCAATATTGATTTTGGATTTTCCTCAGCGGGAACTTGGGAGGGTAGGGAAATAACTGGTAGTGCCCGTCAAGATGGTATATGGCACGACATTCGTGCAGGCGGTTCGGTAGCAGGCAACAGTAGGGAGGCGAGGGTCTGGTTTAGATATACGTTCGATATAAGTATGGGCGACGATCCTAGTGTGGCACATACAATGGTAGTTGCATTCTCCCTCTCCCCCCCAACAATTACCAATCCTCGGGTTGTTCGTGAACCTAGACCAACACTACGTGGGACAGGTGCCTCTGGTGCCATTGTCAAGTTGTATGAGTCCGGTGTGGGTACTGTACTTTTCGCGACCGCGACCGTTCATGGCGATCAATGGACGGCCCGGCTGACAGAACCTTTGTGGATGGCCGACCCTTTCTCCCTGACGGCTTACCAGGCCTTGAACGGTATCGACTCCGGCTGGGCGACCCCAGTCAGCTTTGCGGTCCTGTTCAAACCGGTGATTTCCACTATCAACGTCTCTGCCGACCGCAAACCCACCATTCTGGGGTCAGGTGGGCTTCGGGGCGCTACGCTTGAAATTTGGCGCGAAGGAGGAACTGATGGTGTTCAGTTAACGACCTCGGTTCAACCGAGTGGCACGTGGTCGGTTTCTGCCACCGCAGCGTGGCCCCCCGGTAGGTACAGCATTACCGCAAGACAGATTGGGCAGGATACTCAACAGAGTTCGGACTGGTCGGATAACAAAGCCTTTACGATCAAACCGCCCAAGCCGGTGATCACCAATCCTCTGGTCGTAAAGATCGATAAACCAACAATACACGGAGCAGGTGTCGCCGATGCCACGGTCAGCCTGTATCAGCATGGTGTAGGTACTATACTTTTCGGGACCGCAACCGTTCATGGCGATCAATGGACGGCCCAGCTGACAGAACCTTTGTGGATGGCCGACCCCTTCACGCTGACTGCTTCGCAGACCTTGAACGGTATGACATCCGACTGGGCGGATACCATTGACTTTGCGGTCCTGTTCAGACCAGTGATCACCACCGTAACCGTTTCCGCCGACGGCAAACCCACCATTCTGGGGTCAGGTGGGCTTCGGGGCGCTACGCTTGAAATTTGGCGCGAAGGAGGAACTGATGGTGTTCAGTTAACGACCTCGGTTCAACCGAGTGGCACGTGGTCGGTTTCTGC